>CAZFPQ010000022.1:0-44227 GCA_964521065.1 uncultured Bacteroidia bacterium
CCTGTTGCAGGCTATACCTGAAAATAAAAAGAACCAGTTAGCCCTACAGGCCTCGGCCGAGCGCCTTAAAAAGTTAACCCAGAACGTTCCTGGAGCGATTTTTCAGTTTGAACTCATGCCAGATGGGAATATGCTTATCCCATATATCAGCGATGGGATTCGCCATATAAATCCACATACACGCTTAGATCAGCCAGATACTTCAGGACAGGTCATCTTGGACGCGTTACATCCCGAAGACCTACCCAAGCTACAAAGGGAAATTGCCCGGTCTTCGGTCACGCTCGAGCCCAGTCAGTTGGAGTATCGGATATTGGTCAATGGTCAGGTCCAATGGCTGAGGTTGTTGGCAGTGCCTGAAAGACTGACAGATGGCAGGGTTGTATGGTATGGTTTCATGCGGGATATCAGCGAAGAGGTAGCGACGAGAGAGGAAATCGGGCGGATTGCTACCCAATTGGCAACCGCCCAAGGATTGGCTTCTATGGGAAGCTATGAGGTGGACTTGATGAACCCTAATATCAAGGTGTCTGATAATTTTCTGTCCATTCTTGGGCTACCAGAGCAATCTCTAGACTTAGATCAGATTGTTTCCCTGATTCACCCTGAAGATTACACCAAAATTGTTGAGCTATACAAGCAAAGTATAGAGAATCATCAATCATTCAATTATTCCTGCCGGATGGCCCATGCAGACGGCCACTACCTATACCTGGAGGTTAAAAACCAAATTCTTTGGGACCAAGATGGTCAACCTATGCGGGTGATGGGAGCTATGCAAGACGTTACGTTACAACGACTTGCCGAACAGGCCCTGCGAGCCAGTGAAGAAAGATTGCGCCACCTGACCGATAACATGGAAGAGGTCTTTTGGCTGAGGTCTGCTGACAATCAAGAGATTCTTTATATAAGCCCTGCTTACGACAAAATTTGGGGACGAGATCGTCGGGAACTTTATAAGAACCCGAGCTCTTTTCTCGACGCCATCCATCCTGAGGATCTTCCAAAGGTGTTGGCTTTGGCAGAAACTTATGCAGAGCAGGGATCCTATGAGTTAGAGCATCGCATCGTTTTACCAAATGGCGAGATACGCTGGGTCTGGGCTCGCCAAACTGCGGTTTTAGATGAACAAGGACAGGTAGTTAGCCAAACTGGATTTGCCTCAGATATTACTGATCGGAAGCATCGAGAGGGGCGGATCAACTTGCTACAAAACGTAGTCGAGAAAGCCCGTGATGGAATTTTAATAACAGAAGTAGAATCGGTGAGCCCCGACCCGCTGGATTTGAAGGTGATTTATGCCAATCAAGCTTTCTGTGAACTTACTGGGTATGACACCGATGAAGTTTTAGGAGTCGGGTTAAAGATGGTCCAGGGATTAAATGCTGAATTGCCTGAAATGGCTAAGGTCCGGAAAGCCATTAATGCATGGGAATCCGTGGACTTGGAGGTGCAAACCAGAAGAAAAGACGGCACCCTGTTTTGGAGTAGCTGGGTGTTTAGTCCTATTGCCGATGAAAAAGGAAATTATACCAATTGGCTCAGTATTCAGCGAGACGTTACTGCTCGAAAGGCCGCAGAGCTACAGATTTTACAGGCTAAAATAGAAGCTGAAAAAGCCTCTGTCGCCAAGTCGGAGTTTCTTTCTACCATGAGTCATGAAATTCGTACCCCTCTCAATGCCATCATCGGCATGACAGGGCTCTTGGAAGAGACCAAATTGGACCAAGACCAACTCTTTTTCCTTCGCACCATTCGCCAAGGGGGCGAATCGCTGCTGTCTGTCATCAATGACATCTTAGATTATTCCAAAATCGAAAGTGGGCAAATGGAGCTTGAATGGGAGCCGTTTGACTTTTTGGAACCAGCAGAGGAAACCCTGGAACTACTGGCTGATAAGGCTCATAGGAAAGGCCTGGAACTGCTCTTTCAAGCTGATTTAGACCTTCCAAGTCGGGTAAGGGGAGATGCTAATCGGATCAAACAAGTCTTGGTCAACCTAGTGGGCAATGCCATTAAGTTTACGGATAATGGAGAAATCATCGTAGAGGCTCAGTGCGTGCGCAGGCTGGGTCAGAAGATTGTGGTCCGTTTTGAGGTGAAAGACACGGGTGTCGGGATCCCCCCAGATAAACTCACACGCTTATTCAAATCCTTCTCTCAAGTCGATGCTTCTACTACCCGAAAATATGGAGGTAGTGGATTGGGTTTAGCCATCTCTAAACGTTTGGTAGAACTGCACGGCGGGGAAATTGGAGTGGAAAGTGAAGTGGGCGTCGGTTCTACTTTCTACTTTACTTTGGAGCTCTTCTTAGAAAGCGACCTCCAATCTCAAAATTTAGAGCTTCCCAATCTCAAGGGACATCGAGTCTGGCTATTAGATGACAATGAGACCAACCTGGAAATTCAACGCAGATCTCTGGAAAACATAGGCCTGGAGGTACACTCGTTTCAAGACCCTCAAGCATTATTTGAGTATGCTGAAGTCGCCCCCAAGGCAGACCTAGCTTTGGTTGATATGATCCTAGGTGACGTAGAAAACGGATTGAGTGTCGCCTCAAAACTGAGAAAAGATCACCCTCATCTCTCTCTGGGCTTGTTGAGCTCGGGCCATCGACTCAATACCAAAGAGCAAAGAGAACTATTCGATGGCATCTTGCAAAAGCCCGTCCGCCGATCAGAACTCTATCAGTTTACTACTCGCCTAATCAACCACCGAAATAAAATTGTTTTAAACCCAGGGCAACAGTATTCCCCCAGCGCTGAACTCAATTTGGAGGGATTTAAGATATTGTTGGTAGAGGATAACAAGGTAAACCAAAGAGTTGCTCTCCGGATGCTCCAAAAATTCAAGGCAGAGGTGGAGCTAGCCAGCAATGGCCTGGAAGCCATTGAGAAGGTTAAGTCTAAGATCCCTGATCTCATTTTGATGGACATGCAAATGCCTGCCATGGATGGAGTTGAGGCTACTGTGGTGATACGCAATCAGTTAGACCTAGGTGTACATCCCCTTATTTTGGCCATGACTGCAAATGCATCCATGGAAGACCGAAAGAAATGCCTCGAGGCGGGGATGAATGACTTTATCACCAAACCCATCAAGTTAAATGACTTGCGGGAACATTTGTATCGCTGGTTGAAGCCCTTGGAAGCTCATTTTGAGTCTTTGCTACAAGTAAAACAATAGCTGGGCAAAGCGCCTATTATTCATCCCAAGGTAAGTCAAGTCTGCTGTAATACCGGCAAAATGCTTGCAACTCTAGTTGATCTAATGCTTTTTTTAAAGCATGAAGATGAAGCGTTACCAGAAGATTTGGCTCGTCTGTGTCTTGATGACACTAAATTCGAACTCTCAAGGGCAAATCGCATTGGGACTGAATGCCTTGGATCCAGACCAGCCCCGAGAAGCCTTAGAGCAGTTGATGTTGCATAGGCAGTCCGTGGCTGTGAAGGCCATAGGACCAGAGGAGTTGGCTAAAGAAATGATCCAACTAGGGATGTGGCCAGAGGCGAGAACCTTGTTGGATGGAATGGTGACCAAGTCTTCGTCAGCTAGGCTCATAAGAGCGCGCTTAGCGCTGATGGAGCATCGATTTGAAAAGGCGAAATCCTTGATTCAAGATGCTTCAGAAAGTTTTGAGAGATCTCTGTTAGAGATTGACCTAGACCTTCAAGCTTGGGATTTAGGCCAAGCTGGGGATAAACTAAACGACATAAAGCACAGTTCTTTTTGGGAGGGTTTGCCTCCTGAGGGCCAAGCTGAAGTGCTGTATCGGGAAGGTCAGTTGGCCATTTATCAGAAAAACTATCGAGCAGCTCTTCGGTCTGGACAGCTCGTTCAACGTTTGGCTCCTGGGTGGGCCAATGGCTATTATTTGCAAGGGGAAAGCCTACTGTGGTTAAGGGAAATTTCCGCTGCCGAGGCGGCATTTCGAAAATGCTTATCGATAGATCCTTATCACGCCGATGCTCGATTCAGCTACGGGTACGCCATTTGGCGTAGGGTGGACGCCACCTTGCTCCCCGTTATGGCGGATCACTGGGAGCTTGCCCTTGCGGTGAACCCCTTGCATTACCGAAGCCACTGGCATTGGGGAAATGGCCATACCCACCTCACTTATGAAGACTATGTAGATCCCCAAGAAGATGAGATTCGTCGGGATCTACACACCGCAGAATCTTTGTTGAGTGAGGGGAAGTTTGACCGTGCACTAGCAGAGGTGCGGCTGGTAAAAGCCCAATTTCCGATGTCGGTTATTCCCGACCTGTATCTGGGATCTTTTTACTACTTGATGCCTCAAAACAGTGATTTAGACTCTGCAGAGGCTGTTTTTCAACGCATATTAGACAAAAAGCCTCATTTTGGCCCTGCTCACAATGGCTTGGCTGCTGTAATTAAAAAGCGACAATTTCCAGTCCTTCACAATTACGACTCTATCCAACAAGTACTTAATCGGACAGAAATCTCTAATCCAGCCAGCTTTTTTGAGGTATTTGACGACCTACAAAATTACCCAGGAGACAGGGTTGCCAAAATGGTCTGGGGACAACTTTATACTGGGGTGGCATATTTGCCTTTTCTGGATAAGCTGGATCGAAATTTTGTCATTCCTCCCCTTCATCAAGATTTGGCCCTCGCTATGAAAAATTCCTATTTCCGTGGGGGAACTACCTTTGACAATCGCCAATGGATGGACATCCGCGGCGTAGGCAGTGGGGCGACTGGAATTGAATATGTGGAGCGAGGAACTCACTTAGAAAGAAATGTGACCTTTCATGAATACGTACATCTTTTCCATGGAGCGGTATTCACAGATTGGGAGATGCGTGAAGTCCGCAAAAGATATTATGAGGCCATGGACCAGCAACGGACCTTGGACTACTATTCTGCTAATAATGAATTTGAATACTTAGCCCAAACCCTGCCTGCCTATTTTATCCCAGTTAAAGTCCACCCTCTTAATCACAAATCCGTAAATACCCGCTCGGATCTGCAAAAGCGAGATCCAGAAATGTTTGCCTTCATTGATTCTCTGGTTCGCAAAAATCGGCGTTTCCTTGCAGGTGATGAACAAGCCATGGCGGACAATTGGGCACAAGTCTACGTGTCATTGGCAGCAAGAAAGTCAAACCCTGTTCATGCTAGAGTCTTGCTAGATACCGCACTAACATGGGCGCCAGATTATTTACCAGCTTATTTGGCCTATGCCAAAACTTTAGGCCAAATAGGGAAATGGGACAGTGCGCAACAATGGCTAAGTCGAGCCCAAGAGCTAGACAGTACTTATGCGCCTATATGGGTTACTCGATCAGAATTAGAAGGTATTGCTTTTCAAAAGGGAGAAATAGATGCCATAGCCGCTATGAAGGGGCAGGCAAAATGGCTGGCTAGGGCTTATGAAATGGAGGAGGATTGGGACCAACGGGCTCGGATTGCGGCGCAGTGGTATCATTTGTATGAAAATTTTGGACTTTGGCATGAAGCAATAGAGGTAGCTGAGAGTTATGCTTTTCAAGCGCCCGAGGTCTCTACGTATTTACGTGACAGAAAATTTCGTGCTCAGAGTTTTGCCTTGTCATTGAAAGGCAGGTGTGGGTACCAGGAAATGGTTCGAGATTCCTTTGAATTCTGGATCAGTCAGCGTCCTCAAGACGAAAATCTGCGTGTAGCTTGGGGGGAGGCATTGCTGGCCCAAGGGAGGTCCGAAGAATTGCTGGATGTATTGGGGGAATTACAAGCCCTATTGCGAGCCGCCGGTCGCCCCAACCCTTCCCTCAATCGCTTGATGATTGAGGCCTATTTGGGCATGGAGGATAGCCTAAATGCTAAAGCTCTGTTAGGCCAAGGTCCCATATCTGGCGCTTGGCGCTGGGGACGCATTTACCAGCAGTTGGGTGATACCCTGCGGTTATTTAACCTACTCCAAAGGGCTAGGGGCAATCCCGAACCCGTGGTTCAGGCGGAATTACATTACTTGGAGGGACTCGTGGCTCTCGCAGCAGGAGATAGTGTCAAGATGATTGAGAATTTAGAGCTGGCGCTAGCGGAGTTTCCTTATCACTTTAAGGCAAGGTTTGCTTTGATAGAGCAGCACCAAAAGCAACAAAACACTGAGGTGGTACAGCGCCTGGCCAGGGCTGGCACCTTGCTCCCCTTACCGCCATCGGGAAGGATATTGGAGCGACTCGAATCTTATCTGACTTCAAGTGAAGGGGATGAGTAAGCCTTCTTGAGCCATGATTAAGCACAGCCAGGCAAGAAGGAGGGAAACTCCAAGATAGCATGAAGGGGTATGGGTCATGAACAGGACAGATGTGCTCCATAGGCTGAAAACCCATACCCCTTTTTTAGGTCTAAGTAATTAATTCACTCCCTCTCCACTCTTCAACTTTTCAATGGAGGCAGTAAGGTTATCTTTATTAAGTTGGTCGGGTGCATTTTCAAGTGCTTTCTCAGCGTATTTAAGTGCTTTTTTGTATTCCCCAAGGGCAGAATATCCACGCATAAGTCCTACGTTGACCGGCCAGGTTTCTGGATTTGCTTCTGCATTAAATTGGAAGATCTCCATGGCCTCATCTTTTTTGCCCTGAGCCAATAACTGTCGACCATACTGATGAATCTGTGTAGGAGGCACGCCTGGCAGCCTGACTGCTTCTGTCATGATCTCTTGTGCTTCATCAGCCCGATTGAGCTGAGTTAACAGGGCCGCTTTGGTGCTGAGGGTGGTGAAGTTTTTTTGTCCAGGAAAAGCCGGACCGATGGCCCTATTAGCCCATTCTAACCCCTTCTCTAGGTGGGTATTGTTATTGGCACAAAACGCAGCTGCAGAGTTGAAGTTTACCCAGTTAAACCCTTTTTGACCCGTCAGTTCAGCTTCTAGTTTTGCTACGTACAAGTCTAAACCTTGGGGGACACCCAGCTCAAAGGGAAGCTTGAGATCCTCCCAAGCTAGATGAGCAGTACAGCTATTCAGCTTTCGGTCGGCAAATCCATAGGTGAGATACTCATGATAGCTGCTCTCTACTGGCTTTGCGGCAACCCTGAGTACGTCGTTATCTGGATTGTAAAAATAGCTCCCCCAGGCCTCCGTATCAGAAGAAAAAATCAGGGTCCAATCCTCTCCGGGTTCCCCCACAATTACGTGAAAGCCATATTTGCCGGCGGGCAACTTTTTCCCATTGACGGTCAGGTCATGAGAGGCTTTGAAAATGGTATTTTCATTGGCACCTGCTCTCCAGGGAGAGCTCGTGGCACTTCCGAATCCTAGGTTAGTCATGCCATAAGGAACCAGCTGCCCCCATATTTTACCTCGGCGATCTTGTCCATTTGGAGCAGCCACATCTGGACTATGGTAAATGAAGGTAGCGGAAGCCAAGCCCATGTATTGGGTGACTACGCTTTTTTGATTGCCCCCGCTAGGAGGGAGGGTTACTTGGGCGACTGCCTGATGAACAAGCAATCCTAAAGCAACCTGTAGGACAAAAAGTAGCAATAAGCGATGATTCATAATGATTGGTTTTAAGATTCATTAGGCATGAAAATGCCAATAATCTGCTTGAAGCAAGGACTCTACTTGTGGCCGAAACTGCTAAGCTTTTTAATTTTGCAATATTTAACCCGATCAGTAGACTAAGTGATGTCCTTTGGATTACCTATCTGAAACTTTAGCGGCCCCTTGATTGAAATGAAACATCATCTTTAGGTAAAGGAAGCTTAACATGACTTTTGGCGAAGTCACCGGCTTTTTTGATTTCTTTTGACATAGAAATTACATGGAAATTTCGTAATATTTTTCCGAAGGTCTATTGGCAAATCCTTGGTGCATGATTACCCTATCAACCTAGTGGTTTTATCCATGCTGAATAGGTGATGCTTATCGACCAAACCTGTCACAACTAAACCTATAAAAATGAGAAAAACATTGCTCAGGCTAGTCTTGCTTGGACTGGCCTCACTCCCTCTAATTGTGTCTGCGCAATTAGAGCTTACGGCTACGAACACGGCCGTTACCCTTGATTTTACTGGCTTTGATGCTTCTGGATTTGATCCTGCCCCTACTGCTGGGCAGCTCGACTCGGATGAGTGGGCGATCACTGGATCCAGCGAAGGAGATTTGACTTTTGGGGGAAGTCGAACTGCCGCTGGGGATTATACCCGGGGGACAACTACGGGAGGAGTAGGCATCGGAGGGATATACTCGCTTGATCGAGGCTCGGGGGATCACGCTCTTTGGATGCAGCCTATTGGGGGGGATTTTACACCGGGGGACATCAGGTTAAGGATTCAAAACAACACGGGAGTTACCTTAAATAGCTTTGTAGTAGGCTATGACATCCTTTATCTAAATGACCAAGGGCGAGGGAACTCCATGAACTTTTCTTACTCTAGCGATGATGTAACCTATACGGATGTCGTCTCTGAAAACTTTACTTCTCCTGATGCTGCGGATCCAACACCAACTGTCATGGTAGAAAGCAAATCTATCACCATCTCTGGGGTGACGATACCTAATGGCGCATTCTTTTATGTAAGGTGGAACACCGATGACGTTTCTGGACTTGGCTCGAGAGATGAACTCGGACTAGATAATATCTCTGTAACTGGGCTAGTCGGAATTGCCGGTGCGTCGATTACTTTAGCCGAGGAGGCAGCAATAGTCAAAGAAGATGCAGGAAATTACTTGATCATTGTTAACTCTACGATAACTGGGGCTCATACCGTGGAGGTTGACGTGACTGGGGGTACGGGGACTGCAGGTGTTGATTACACCGCTATCGGGACAGTTGTCGCAACATTTGCTACGGCGACTTCAGATACCATTTTGCTGCCAATTATCGATGATGGTGTAAATGAGCCTACCGAGGATCTCACCATCGAAATCTCCAACGCAACCGGAACGGCCACCATTCTTAGTCCTAATGTAGCTACGGTACGGATTCTTGATAACGATATCTCTGGGTCAGAGCTAAAACAAGGAGACCTAACATTTTATGCGTACGATAATGCAGATTCAGCTGGCCAGGATTTAATGATTTTCACCAATTTGGTTGACATCACCACTGGGACAGAGTTTACGTACGTCAATGCCACTTATGAGACAGGTGGCCAGCCTGTTGCCAACGCTCGTATCGATCGCTGGTACGTTTGTGATGGCGGTAATTTTGCCGATCCCATCACCAGCTTACGGATCCAATATAATGGCGGGGTAACCATCCCTGCTGGCTCATTTTTCTGTCTGAAACTTCCTCTCTCCGATGTTCCAAAAATTGCTGTCAACTACACTGGGGGAACCCTAACGAGTGCCGATTTTACCCTAGAACTTTCAGAAGCTGACGGAGCCTCATCCACCCTTTATTCGGCAACTAACATCTCTCAAGGTGCCCCAGATGCTGTTTTTTTGGTCCAGGGCGATTTTGCTCACACCACCGCCGAAGGAGGCTATAACTTGTTTAACGGAAATCTACTAGCAGGAATCCAGGAAGGTGGAACTCAATATGACTTGACTGATGACCTCAGTTCTGCCAGCGGAAACGACCTAAGACGTACCCGAGTCCCTGAAGAGATTCGCTGCTTTTTTATTCAAGGAAATACGGCTACTGGAGCATCTGCTTTTGAATTTAATCAAGCCAGTTTGGGGCCTGTATCACCACCACCTACTTATGTCCAGCGCGATGTATTGTCGGCGATCACTGACTTTACTACCAACTGGAACGCCGTTACTTCAGGAATGCTAACTTGTCCTACAAGTTATTTTTCTATCAGTACGGCTACCCTTGAAGGAAATTGGATTGGGAACGTAGATGCCAATTGGTTTGACTGCCGCAATTGGGACAACTTCCAAGTTCCCGACGAAAATACCAATGTCCTGATCGGTGCCGATGCTGTAGGAGACTGTGAAATTATCAGTACCGCCGCATTTGCAGATGAGTATGGCAATCAAGGTGATTGCAATGACTTGACCATCTCCGCTGACTCTGTGATAGCTCCCCTGCTTATCCAATCCTCTACTACAGATTTTTTGCATATGAGAGGAGACTTATCAATAGCCCTTGGCTCTCTGCTCGATATGAACGGTGGAGCTGGCATTGGAGGAAGCCTTGAAATAGACGGAGATTGGACCAACAGCAATCCTATTCCTTTTCCCTTTGTCACCCCTAACGACGGTTTTCTAGAAGGAACAGGAAGTACCGTCATCTTTGGTGGAGATGTCCCACAAACTATCTCGAGCTTAGTAGGCGAGGTTTTCTACAATTTTGAAATGGACAACCCCGCTGGAGTAAGCTTAGCCATTGGAGTAGGCATAAACGGGCAATTAGAGTTTGTGGAAGGGGATATTGCTGCTGCTACGGGGGGAGCCATGGGTACGACCATTGACGACCTTACTAATAACTCTCTTACCTTCTTCCTAACAGGCACATATACGGGGGCGAGTGATGATAGCCATGTGACGGGAATCGTTGGAAAGATTGGCGACACCAACTTTGACTTTCCTGTTGGAGATGGAAGCTTGCTTCACCGTGTCATCCTTGGCGGGGGTGGAGACATCGCCGACCTTTTTCGGGTAGAGTATTTTTCAGCTGACCCTAGTACCAATATCGGTGCGACCACCGGACCTGATGTAGGAACCATTTCTCCCAGTGAGTATTGGCAAATAAGTCGTACGAATGGAACTTTGCCGAGAACCGTAGCCTTGGGATGGAATACCAGCAGTGGATTCAACGATCCGACTGGAGTATATTTGGCACGTTTTAATGGGACCCAGTGGGAACAAACCTCGGTAGGAAATTATGCCAATACGGGCGTGGCCAACACGGGTACAGTAACTGGAAATACCGCCGTAACCAATTTCAGTCCTTTTACCTTTGCTAGTGATGGAGGTCCTTTTCCAGTAGAGCTTATCGCGTTTGAGGCCCAAAGGATAAACAGAGAAGCTTCTTTGACTTGGCAGACAGCTAGCGAATCAAATAGTGCCTACTTTACGGTTCAACGCAGCCCGGATGGCATCAACTATCAATATCTAGGTGAGGCAACTGCCGCAGGATTCAGCAATGAAGAACAGGCCTACACATTAATCGACCCTAAGCCTTTTCGGGGCCTAAATTATTATCGCTTGATGCAGACAGACCTAGATGGTCAACAGCACGAGCTCGCCCAGGCTCTTCTCCGATTTGATGTTGAGTCAAGCCTAAACCTGCTCTCCGCTGCTCCGAACCCAAACCTTGGACAGGTGCTACTCACCTTGGAATCTGTTCAAGGTGCTCCGGTGCATGTGCAACTATATGATGCCGCAGGCAAGTTGGTTTATCGGTTTTCGGAAGAACTATCAGAAGGCTTAAATGAAATCAAACTGGATTTTCACAGGCTGCCAGCTGGCCTGTATCGCTATCGCCTCTTATCGCAAGGCCGCCAAATTTCTGGGAACCTGCAGAAGCAGTAACATGTCTTACTAACATTAAAATCGGGGAACCAGCATACAATGGTTCCCCGATTTTTTAGACGACTGCTTTAAATTTCAAGAACTTTCAGGCCTTTTCCATTTGCTTTTTGTTGCTACTCAGGTCGGGTTGGATGATCAACTGAGCAGCCTTCTCGCCAATAACCATAGCGGCTGCATTGGTGTTGCCACGAATGATTTTAGGCATAATCGAGGCATCTGCCACCCTTAGCCCATCCACACCATAAACTTTGAGTTCATGGTTGACTACTGCATCTGGGCCTGGGCCCATTTTGCAGGTCCCTACAGGATGATACAAGGTCTGGGCATGGGTTCTTACGTGCTTTTCTAGTTCGCCTGGCCGTACCAGTTTTCGGTTTGGAAGATAATAGTCCTTAAAATATCTCCCTAAGGCTTTGGTTTTGAGAATTTGATAGCCAATCTTCATCCCTTCCATTAGGGTTTCTACATCCACATCTTCCCGCAGATATTGATGGTCGATCAAGGGAGACGCTTGAGGCTTCTGTGGATTAAGGGTGACCCGGCCAATACTTTGAGGCTGTAAAAGGGTCGGCCCCACAGAGAATCCATATCCTTGTTTGGGTAGGTCAAAGCCATGATTCATGAAAAAACCTGGCGCAAAATGGAACTGAAGGTCCGGCGCGTCTAGATCGGAATGGGTTTTGACGAAAGCTCCCCCTTCCGCCACGTTGCTAGAAAGAGGGCCTTCTCCCCAAATCATGTAATTGACAAGGCTACTAAAAGATTCTGCCCTTTCTAACGTACGCTGGTCTCTGTTTTTGAAAACCATGGGGACAATGAGGTGATCCTGGAGATTTTCACCCACTCCCGGTAGGGAAACCTTTGGATGGATACCGGCATCATTTAAGGTGGTTGGATCCCCGATCCCAGATAGCATCAACAATTGTGGACTGTTGTATGCGCCTGCACTCAATATGACTTCCGCATTGGCCCTGTATTCTTGGATATGAGAGGAAAGCCTGACTTGAACTCCTCTCACCTGGTTTCCATCCAAAGTGATTTTGAGAACCTCTGCCTCTGTGAGTATGTGAAGGTTTTTACGATTTTTTATCGGCTCGATAAATGCCTGAGCTGCACTATGACGTTTTCCGTTGATTTGGGTTACCTGATACAGTCCAAACCCCTCTTGACTGGCCCCATTAAAGTCTGGGTTTCGTTCGTAGCCCATTTCTACCCCCGCTTCGACGAAGGCTTTAGATACTTCGAAGGGTTCCCTAAGGTCGGCTACATTAAGGTCTCCATGCTGCCCATGCCAGATATCGGCGCCTCGCTCATTGGATTCAAATTGCTTAAATAGGGGAAGCAGGTCATTGTATCCCCAACCCGTATTCCCTTGGTCCTGCCAAGCATCAAAATCTAGCTGATGTCCGCGAATGTAAATCATCGCGTTGATGCTGCTAGAGCCACCCATTACCTTCCCTCTTGGCAGGTACATAGCCCTGTGGGCTGCAAATGCTTGGGGAGTGCTGTGGTAGTTCCAATCCATTTCTCCTTTGAAGAGACGGCTAAAAGCAGCAGGGATATGGATTTCCCTCTTTCTATCAGTTGGGCCTGCCTCGATCAGCAGAACTTTACAAGTGGGGTCTTTGCTCAGTCGATTAGCCAATATACACCCAGCTGATCCAGCTCCTACAATGATGTAATCAAACATGAATCCTGATTTTGTTATGCAAGCATAATAAATCAAGATAACTAAAAATGCTCAGAACGCCTTCATTAGAGGATTTTTCTTAGGAAGAAAGATTTTTATTTGCAGGTTTAAAACCCAGGCTGTTTCTTTGTGCCCACTAAATAAGCAAGAGTAGCTCAGCTGGTAGAGCACAACCTTGCCAAGGTTGGGGTCGCGGGTTCGACTCCCGTCTCTTGCTCAAAGTTTTTTTACTTATTTAGTTGCCATGTCGGAGAGTTCATCTCCCTCATTAGCAAGAGTAGCTCAGCTGGTAGAGCACAACCTTGCCAAGGTTGGGGTCGCGGGTTCGACTCCCGTCTCTTGCTCCTTTTTTATCCTCCATTGTATCATCTTTGGAGGATTTTTTTATTGAAGGGATTCCCTTAAGGAGGGCATGATGCCTGCCTCATGAGGATGGGCGCTAGTTTCTGCCAACTGTAAGGGTGTGAATTGCCCCCCATAGACCGACAGGGTCACTTGGGTATCTGCGCCAAATTCTGATCTAAGAAGGTGGACCAAACTAGGGAGGTTCAGCGGGACTACTTGTCGCCAGGTTTCTATCCCATTGCTGCCAGCGTAATGCAACAACCCTGCTTGATGGCCAAATGAAGAACCCATCCGGGTAAGTCCAGGTTTTTTTCTCAATTGCTTGTGGAGCAGCTCTAATTCACCTGCTAAAAAAAGCTCTAAGGCATCTTCAAATGCATCAAAAAAGGTAGAGCTCTCTGAGATATCCGTCCATTGACCCCAGCCATACTCCCTGGCAACAATGAGCCGAAAGTCATCTCGTGTCAAAGGTGCTCCCATAAGTTTCTCGGTAGATCCTCCTAAGTAATCTGGGTGCCAATTGGAAATATTTGTCACTACCCTTGCATCATGATTCTTGAAAGCCTGATAGAGTAATTCTCCTACCTCCTTCAAAAAGGAAATTACTGAGCCCCTTAGAGGGGAGGCAATAAGGGGTGCCAGGAGGTCCCTTTGAGCACTTACTACCGGTGAAACAAATACTGTTGACATAAGTAAAAGGATGTGGCCTGACTTGATTCCTTTAAATAAGCATATTCAGCAAGGAAAAGTTGCCGTTTTAAACTTATGCCTGTTTAGGGGCATCTTTTAGGGCAATCCAATTGGAGCTTGGCTTGCTTGATTTTCTTCCCCATTTAATTTAAATCACGGCTTCAAGTAAGAAGATTATTCGACCACCATGCATATCATAATTGCCGGTGCTGGAGAAGTGGGCTTTCAAGTAGCTAAAATGCTTGCCCATGAGGACCATGACATCGTTTTGATAGATAAATTTGATGAACGCCTTACCTACGCGGAATCCCACATTGACGTAGGTGTCTTAAAAGGCAATGCCATCTCCATACGGATCTTGGAAGAGGCCGGAATACGGCAGGCAGACCTCCTGATCTGTGCCACCTCCTCGGAAGAAACCAACATCACCACGGCCCTACTCGGGAAGCATCTGGGGGCAAAACGAACCATCGTACGAATTACCAATCCGGAATTTCAATCCAAAAAAGAGAAGGTAGATTTGTCGGATTTGGGGATCGACTCCATGGTATTCCCGGAAGATTTGGCTGCGAAGGAGATTTTCAGGTTGGTCGAATTGTCTGCCTTAACGGATTCTTTTGAATTCGGTGGAGGCAAACTTTCCCTAACCGGATTGATCATCGAAGAAAATGCTTCTTTGGTAGGCCAAAATATGGTAGAGGCGGTTAAAGCAAATCCACACCTTTCTTTTACCGTGGTGGCCATCCAGCGAAAAGGTAAAACCATTATACCAAAAGGGGATACCGTTTTTCGAGCCAAAGATCATGCGTATTTTATCAGCAAGCCAGGCTGTATCCAAGAATTGATGGACATGGGGGGCAAGCAGCGCATCAATGTTCACGATGTCATGGTACTGGGTGGCAGCTTAATTGGGAAAGAGTTTGCACGCTTAGCTGAACAGAAATATAAGGTCAAGCTCATCGAGCAAAATCGAGAAAAAGCTTTCGAGTTAGCCGATGAGTTGGCGGGCTGTATGGTCATAAATGGGGATGGCTCTAATGTAGAATTTTTGGAAGAAGAGGGAATTGCTGAGATGGATGCATTTATAGCAGTGACAGGGGATTCCGAAACAAACATTATCTCTTGTCTCGTGGCTAAAAACCATGGGGTAAAGCGAACCATCGCCCTGGTAGAGAATATGGACTACATTAGTCTGTCTCAAAATATCGGAATCGATACCCTGATCAATAAGAAGATGATTGCCATCAACAATATCTTTCGTCACGTCAGGGCGGGGCAGGTGGCAGCCTTGACCAGTCTGCATGGAGTGGAGTCAGAGGTATTGGAATTCATCGTTCACAGTGCTTGTGAGATTGCTGGTATTCCCCTTAGAAAAATGAATTTCCCTCGCAACGCCATCGTCGCGGGAGTCGTCAGGGGAGAGCAAAGTTTTATCGCTAACGGAGAGACCACCATTGAGGCAGGAGATCGGGTCGTGGTATTCACCTTACCCGGTGCCGTTCACAAAGTGGAAAAGTTTTTTAAATAACCCCCTCTAACTTGACTGCCAATGACCAAGCCTATTCCTAGTTACGTCGCTGAGTTCAAAGGAAACCGAAAAGTTTTTGTTTGGAGTCGAGAAGAAGAACAACTAGCTCAACTCTATTATCCCAAGTGGTACTCCCAACAGGCAACTTATACTTTGTTGGTTCCTGGTACAGAGTTTCACATTTCTTCTGATAACTTTTGGGGAACTAAGTTTAAGGTAAACTTGAAAAGTGGAGAGCGCTTAGGTGGAATCAGGCACAATTGGCGGGGATTGAGTATGATTACTCTTGGGGAGATAGGTAGCACTCAGCATGAATTTGTAATGCGGCTTCGGGGTGTTTTTGCTGGTCGCTATGAAGTCCGGACCGCACAAGATGAATTGATGCTGACTTTGCGGCCTAAGTTTAATTGGAAGAAGTTTTCCTACCGTGTAGAAGTGTACTGGCAAGGAGATGAGGGTAACCTAGGTAGCAGACTCCTTTTGCTAGGTCTGTGTTTACATACCTACCGACGAATTCAGCAATCCCGACAATCTTCTGGTTAATGGGAGAATAAGTCCAGTGCTTATTCTCCATGAAAGGTCATGCGAACGTGTGGGATGCCTGCTTCTTCGAATTCCTCGCCCTCAATCTGGAAGCCTAGCTTGGTATAAAAAGCTGTATTTTTTACCTGTGCATGTACAAAAATAGGGAAACTCCGAGGCAATTCGGCTAAAATAGCCTCCATTAAGGCTGTTCCTACGCCCTTTCTGCGGTAAGGAGGCAAAACGGCAAATCGTTCCAGGCGAAAGCTTCCTTTATTAAGGCGACGCCATCTGGCCGTACCAGCTGGTGTTTCTCCATACCATGCAAGGTAATGATTGGCGAGGTGGTCAAATCCATCGTATTCATCGTCCTGGGAAACTTCTTCTTCTTCTACGAAAACGGAAGTACGGATAATGAAAATGTGGTTGTACAGTTCGTCTGTTTCAGCTTTGACAACCTTGATAGAATGGGTAGAAACTTCTGCCATAGACTCTTTTTCACTGCTAGAAACATTGGATGATAATCAAAAGTTCCTAAATAGCGGCAAAGTTTTCCGTTTTATCTACTAATATTGTATAAAAAGTTACGACCCAAACATTCATATGCCTAAAAATCTATTGATAGTAGAGTCCCCTGCCAAGGCAAAAACCATCGAAAAATACCTAGGTCAGGATTTTACGGTGCGTGCCAGCTATGGCCACGTAAGGGATCTCCCCAAAGGCGAAGGTGCGGTTGATGTCAAAAATGGGTTCGCCCCCAAGTATGAAGTCCTGGAGGATAAGAAGAAGGTAATCAAGGAGCTCAAGGACTTGATGAAGAGCCATGAAACCATCTGGTTAGCCACGGATGAGGACCGGGAAGGAGAAGCCATCAGTTGGCACCTCGCCCAAGCTCTGAACTTAGATATTGGTACAACCAGGCGCATTGTATTCAATGAAATCACCAAGCCTGCGATTACGCGGGCTATTCAGAATCCGCGAACCATTGACCAGAATTTGGTGGATGCCCAGCAGGCACGTCGGATTCTGGACCGGCTGGTAGGTTTCCGTTTGTCCCCAATTCTTTGGCGGAAAATCCAAACAGGTCTCTCAGCAGGTCGCGTGCAGTCGGTGGCTGTCCGGTTGATTGTGGAGCGGGAGCGGGAGATAATGGGGTTCACCCCCGTATCTAGCTATAAGGTCTCAGCAGAATTTTTGGTAGATGGAAAAGCGACCATCAAGGCCGAAATAGCTAAGCGGATACCTGAGTTGGCTGATGCACGTGCATTTCTCGAAAGTTGTAAAGGTGCTATTTACACCATTACCGATCTTCAGACGAAGCCGGCAAAAAAAGGACCCGCTGCTCCCTTTTCTACCTCGACTCTTCAGCAGGAAGCCAGCCGTAAGCTGAGTTTTTCGGTGTCTCAGACCATGCGTATAGCTCAAAACCTGTACGAAGCGGGACACATCACCTATATGCGTACCGATGGGGTCAACCTATCCGAGCAGGCTTTGCAGCAGGCTGGGGAGGTGATCAGGAATCTCTATGGAGATAAGTATCATAAATCAAGGCAGTTCAAGACCAAAACAACCAATGCTCAAGAAGCTCACGAAGCAATTAGGCCCACGGATCTTTCGGTAGAGTCCATTAGCCTAGGAGCTCAGGAGAAGCGATTGTACGACCTTATTTGGAAGCGAACCCTGGCGTCACAAATGGCTGATGCCCAACTGGAAAAGACTACTGTGGACATCAAAGTCTCTACCAATGACGCCATCTTCAAGGCTAGGGGTGAGGTGCTGAAGTTTGATGGTTTCTTGAAAGTATATTTGGAAGGCACTGATGATGAAGAGGAAGATGAGGAAGCCAAAGGGGTGCTACCTCCATTGGTTGTAGGTCAAGAGTTGACTCTCAAACACATGCAAGCCCTCGAGCGGTTTACTCGTGCAGCACCCCGCTACACAGAGGCTAGTTTGGTGAAAAAACTGGAAGAACTGGGAATCGGACGTCCTTCCACCTATGCGCCAACCATTTCAACCATCCAAAAAAGGACTTACGTAGTCAAAGAGACTCGGGATGGGACTCCTCGGGATTTGGTTTTGTTGACCCTAGTGGATGATGAAGTCGGGGAGGGCAAAAAAACCGAGACCACTGGAGCAGAAAAAAGCAAGCTCTTTCCTACCGATTTGGGGATGGTTGTGAATGACTTCCTGGTGAAGTTTTTTCCTGACATTCTAGATTACGGATTCACGGCTCGAGTTGAAAATGAATTTGATAAGATTGCCGAAGGAGATGCGGCATGGAATAAAATGCTGGAAGGCTTTTATCAGAGTTTTGAGCCCATGGTCGAGAAGACGGCCGAAGAAGCTGAACGGCATAAGGGGGAAAGGGCGCTGGGGGAGCATCCAAAGTCCGGTAAGCCAATTATTGCCCGACTTGGGCGCTATGGACCTATGGTGCAATTAGGTTCGACAGAGGACGAGGAAAAGCCTCGTTTTGCTAAGTTGCGGGCCAACCAGCGACTGGAAACCATCACGCTAGAAGAGGCATTGGATCTTTTTCGCTTACCAAGAACCTTGGGTGAGTATGAGGAGCAGGCAGTTAAGGCCAATATCGGTCGCTTTGGTCCTTACGTCCAGCTAGGTAAGCTTTTTGCCTCTTTGGAAGAGGAAGACGATCCCTATACCATTGAGCTGGACCGAGCTATTGTATTGATTGAGAAAAAACGGGAAATCGAACGCAATAAGATCATTAAGCATTTCGATGATGAGGTTCAAATCCTTCGTGGAAGATGGGGACCTTATCTCAAATACCAAGGTAACAATGTGAAAATCCCTAAAGATGCGAATCCAGAAAGCCTCACCAGGGAAGATTGTGACCGTTTGTTTGAGGAGCATCAAGCGAAGCCAAAGAAAGGCCGCGGCGGCAGAAAAAAGGCTAGTGGATCCTCCAAGAAAAAATCATAAAAAGCAAAGCCCCGTAGTTTGCGCTACGGGGCTTTGCTTTTTAAAGATAAAGGAATTAGGCTTTGACCCGTTTGCCATTATCAATCATATTTAGGAAGTAGTCAAATTCTTTGATGACAGACTTTAAATCGGGTTTCTCGTTGGGGCCTAAAGCTTCTATTTCAGAGTCATAGCTAGGGGCTTCCCCTTTCATCGCTACCTGGCTTGTGACCAGGCCTGCACTTGGGGTGATCATGAGCTCATAACAGCTTTCTAAGCCTTCACGGTGCATACCAGTACGTGTCTTGGCCTTTGCCATGCTGCATACATATTTGGATGCCATGCGTGATGACCGATCAAAATCCATTAGGATGTCCATTTCATGAGACTGAATCTCGGACTCTATAGCTGGGGTAGGGTAGTCCAGCCAATTGACTTTGGTTGGATTGATAAAAATTACGATCTCCTCTCGTCCTTCATATCGAGATTCCCCCTTCTTATCGCTTGAAATCTCAATGATGACCAGCTTTTTTTTCCGGCCCTTGAGGGCTTGAATGTAATCTTCGAGGAGCTTCAGGTCGGCGGCATCGCAGTCGTCTACGTTGATGATGATACCGATTCGGTTGGCACTATCAAGATCTATGAAGTCCCTCCCATACTCTTTGGTACGGTCAAGGCTTCGAATCCGACGTTTGCTAAATTTGTCTTTTAAGTCGTTGAACCACGCCATTCGATCATATTCATAAGTTCCTGTTCGGAAATGACTGGTATGTTATGCTTCTCGGCTTTACTGAGCTTTGAAGGACCGGCACTTTCTCCAGCGATCAGGAAACTGGTTTTACTAGACAAGGAACTTTTTATTTCCCCTCCGTGATGCTCAATCAATTGCTTGATTTCATCCCGCCCAAAATTGGCAAACACCCCTGAAATTACGAAACTTTTTCCACTCAGCTGGTTGGAGCCTCCGCTTTTTTCCTCAGACTGAAGTTGTAAGCCTGCTGCTTCCAGTTTTTGAATTAAATCTTGGTGATCGGGGACAGAAAAGAACTCATGAACACTTTGGGCGATCTGGGTCCCAATGTCAGGAACGGCCACCAGCTCTTCCTCACTTGCTTCCGCTAGGTTCGTTAAGCTACCAAAAAACTTGGCTAGCTTTTTGGCCACCGTAGCGCCCACATAGCGTATCCCCAAAGCAAATAATACCCTTTCAAAGGGAATTTCTCTACTCATTTCGATACTTCGCAGCAAGTTTCGGGCCGACTGATCCGCAAATCGCTCTAATTGCAGAATTTGCTCATAATCTAGGCTATAAAGGTCAGAGTAATCTTTGATTAGCCCTTCATCTACAAGTTGGTTGACAATCTCAGTGCCAAGACCGTCGATATCCATGGCTTTCCTGCTGGCAAAATGGATAATTCGGCCCTTTACTTGAGGGGGGCAGCCATCCTCATTAGGACAGTAGTGGTTGGCATCTCCTTCTTTCCGGACTAAAAGCGTCCCACATTCTGGACAATGGGTAATGAAGTGGATTTTTTGGGCCCCTGGCTTTCTTTTTTCCAATACGACTCCGGTAATTTTAGGGATTATTTCACCCCCTTTTTCTACCTGGACATAGTCATTTTCATGCAAATCGAGACGGGCTATTTCATCTGCATTGTGAATGGATGCACGTTTGACCGTAGTTCCTGCTAAAACCACCGGGGTGAGGTTGGCTACTGGCGTGATCTTTCCCGTTCTTCCAACCTGATAACTGACGCTTTCAAGCTGAGTTACTGCTTCCTCGGCCTTGTACTTGTATGCAATGGCCCAGCGCGGAGCTTTGGAGGTGTATCCAATCTCCTCCCTTAGGCCGACTTCATCTACTTTGATGACAATGCCATCGATGTCGTAATTTAAGTTGCTCCGCTCGGCCTCCCATTTGTCTAGGTATTTTCTCACCTCTCCTATTTCGTGATAAATGTGGTGGGCTCGACTCAATCGGAAACCCCACTCAGCAAGTAAATCCATTCGCTTGCTGTCTGTATCCACTTCCATTCCTTCTCCCCATAGGTAGTAGGCATAAAAAACGAGGGTTCTGGAAGCAACTATCCCACTGTCCTGCATTTTTAAGGTGCCTGCGGTGGTATTGCGGGGATTCATAAGGAGAGCCTTTCCCTCCTGTTCTCGCTGTGTATTCAGGGCCTGAAATGCATCAAGAGGCATGATCACTTCCCCACGCACCTCTAGTTTGCTAGGCCAGCCCGATCCCCTTAATCTCAAAGGAACAGTGGGAATGGTTCTCACATTTGCTGTGATGTCGTCGCCTTGGACACCATCTCCACGAGTGACGCCACGTACAAGTAATCCATCTTGATAGTGGACGCTCAAAGAAACCCCGTCAAACTTGTGTTCCACCAGATAGTTAAATGGGACACCCCCAGCCAATTCACGGGCCTGCCGATCCCAATCCAAAATTTCTTCTTGAGAGTAGCTGTTGTTGAGGCTAAGCATAGGCCGCTCATGCCGAAAGCCTTGGAAATCTTTGGTTACTTCACCTCCAACTCTCAAGGTAGGTGAATCTGGCAGACGAAACTCAGGATGAGCAGCTTCTAAAGATTCGAGTTCCTTGAGCTTTTGGTCAAACTCATAATCGGAAATACTGGGCTGGGCCAAAACGTAGTAGCGATAGTTGTGTTGCTTTAATTCTTCGCTGAGGGCTTTTATTTTCGCTTGCGGGTCTGTCATTGAGAGGAGGATAGATTGAAGCGTAAATGTAGGGAATTAGTAGTTAGATTGAATCCTGCTGGGTCAGTTTGTGTCAAAGCCACACCTAAACGGATTGATAAGATTTTAAGCAGGAAGACAGAAGAAAATCGATAAGAGGAAGTTTGGAATAAACGGCCTTCTTTTAAGAAAATCCCTTTTCCCTAGCCCGTAAGTTATACCCCCGTTCTTCTAGCCACCTGCTTAGAAAAGGAGCTGAGGAGGAGTGAATGGCTCGATCAATCCCGGGTGGTCATTTCGAACGTTACCTACCTGTGGGGATACAGCTATGGCTTGCATGAGCTCCGTGGGGTAGGGAGAAATAGATCTTAGTAATTCTGCTATTTCTGTTTGAGGATGAAGCCACTTTTCCTGAAAGTACCTATCCAAGATCATCGGCATTCGGTCATGAATACCCGACATCAATTCATTGGGAGGCATGGTGAGGATGCTAAATGAATAAATGCGTTCTCCCTGAGGAGATGTCCAACTTTCGGTAATACCTGCAAAATGCATGGTTGCTCCGTTTTGGAGGCCAATGTAATAAGGTTGTTTCCCGGTTGGGGTTTTCTTCCATTCATAGAACCCATCGGCGGGAACAAGGCAACGTCGTTTACGTATCGCTTCTCGAAATGAGTTTTTTTCTAGAACAGTCTCCGAGCGCGCATTGATAAGTTTGTAGCCTATTTTGATGTCTTTAGCCCAAAAAGGTATCAGGCCCCAGCGATAAAAATGATAGTGGGCGGGGTCCTCCATTGGCTTTATTAGACACATTTGGCTTGGAGCGATGTTGTACCTGGGCTCAAGAGGAAGCTGTGCTTGGTCTGGTGCTTGGACTACATCTGAAGCATTTGGAGCTTTGGTAAAGGTATAGCGACCACACATGAGAGGGCATTATGAAGGTGAGGTTAAGGCCTTGAGAATATCTTAATTTAGCTCAATAAAAGGCACTTGCCAAAGGTATAATTTTGAATGTTAGATGAGTTTTTTCTGTCTTTTGGTGACAAAATTTTATGCTAGACGAGAAAAAGCCACCAGTAAAAATATACTGATGGCTTCCTGATTTTTAAACCAATATTTTAAGGGCCTGCTTATCTCCGACGACGGCCGCCTCCCATTAAGTTGGCTTGATTCATCATGGCACGTGACATGCGGCCTCCTTTGCCCTGCATCTTATTCATCTTCTTCATCGCCTTCTTCATGGTGTGAAATTGCTTGATCAGCTCATTCACCTCTCGTACTGAACGGCCGGCTCCTTGGGCAATTCGCTTGCGGCGTGACCCATTTATAATGTCTGGTTTGGCTCTTTCCTCCTTGGTCATGGAGTAAATGATGGCCTCAATGTGCTTGAATGCATCGTCCTCAATTTCTACATCTCTTAGCATTTTCCCCATGCCTGGAATCATGCCGATCAGGTCCTTGAGGTTACCCATTTTCTTGATGGCTTGAATCTGGGAGAGGAAGTCAGAAAAGTCGAGCTCGTTTTTGCGAATCTTTTTCTGAAGCTTAGCTGCCTCTTCTTCGTCAAACTGCTGTTGGGCGCGTTCTACCAGAGAGACCACGTCACCCATCCCCAAGATCCGTGAAGCCATCCGCTCTGGGTAAAAGAGATCGATGTCTTCTGGTTTTTCACCTGAGGAAATGAATTTGATCGGTTTTTCAACTACCGAACGGATAGAAATAGCGGCTCCTCCTCGGGTATCTCCATCAAGTTTGGTTAGGACCACTCCATCAAAGTCTAGGCGCTCGTTAAAGGCCTTGGCTGTATTGACGGCATCTTGACCGGTCATAGAGTCTACTACAAACAGGGTCTCGGTTGGGGCGATGGCTTTTTTGACGTTTTCGATCTCCACCATCATTTCCTCATCGATAGCCAGTCGACCTGCGGTGTCAACGATTACCAGGTCCTTACCCAGTTTTTTCGCATGCTTGATTCCGTTTTGGGCAATTTCGACGGGATTCTTATTGGCCTCTTCCTTGTATACGTCTACTCCAATTTGTTCTCCGACTACACTGAGCTGGTTTATTGCTGCAGGACGATAGACGTCACAGGCGACCAGGATGGGGTTTTTGCCCTTCTTCTTGAAATAGTGGCCAAGCTTTCCTGTAAGGGTGGTCTTACCTGAACCTTGAAGACCGGAAATAAGGATGACGGTAGGAGGGTTTTTAGCGGTAGCAATTTCCTCATTGCTTCCACCCATGAGTTTGGTCAGCTCTTCATGGACGATTTTTACCATCAATTGGCCAGGCGAAACGGCAATCAATACATCACGACCTAAGGCTTCCTCTTTAACCTTCGCGGTAAATTCTTTGGCTACCTTGTAGTTTACATCCGCGTCGATTAATGCCCGGCGTATTTCTTTGAGGGTATCTGCAATATTAATTTCAGTAATTTTCCCTTGGCCCCTTAGGTTTTTAAACGCCCGCTCTATATTGGTCTGTAAGCTGTCAAACATATTTTCCGAATAAATTCTTTGTTAAGCTCTAAAGTCGTAGGTGATTTCGGAGTTTATTTAGCAAAATAAGGAATTTTATCCCCCGCTCGCAACGCTACCTTACTAGCGTGACGGTTCCCTTGCGAACATATTGCTGATCATTCTCTCCAACTGCACGAATTACGAATACATACACCCCTTCTGGTACGGGACGGTCTCGATAGGTTCCATCCCAAAAAAAGTCTGGACTGTCTGCCTCAAAGATTTTCATTCCCCAGCGGCTGAAGATCTGCACGTTTAGACTGCGAATGCCCCGATAGCCAATGATGAATTGATCATTGTGATCGTCGAAGTTTGGCGTGAAGGCAGAGGGAACCAACAAGGTGACATTGTCCAGGTTTATGACTTGGATAGCTGTATCTGGACAATCTCCCACTGAATAAGCAATCAATTGAATGGTATAGGTTCCTGCTCCGGGGTAACCAAACTGAGGATTCTCTTCCCGGGTAGGATTACCAAAGCCTGGATCCCATTCATATCTGATGGCGCCGGTTGAGGTATTGATGATGTCTACCAGTTGAGGAGCAAAGTTGCTATTCAATGTATAGTCAAAAGCCGCGCTAGGATAACCGAAGGCTGCATCTACGGTAATGGTGTCGGGGAATCCTACACAATTGCCTACCAAGGCATTAACCGTATAGGTGGTTCGTTGGTCTGGGGTGACTTGGATCACGGCGCTGCTGTCACCTGTGCTCCAAATGTAGGAATCTCCTCCCTGGGCGGTCAGTTCAATAAATCCTTGAGAACATAGATTCACTCCATCCACCGTCGTGATTGGCTTGGGTATAACGCTGATGAGTATAGAGTCTTGATTCTGGCAGCCATTTTGGTCTAGGGCAGATACTCGATAAAGGATGGTGTCGGTAGGTGAGGCAACTGGATTAGATATGGAAGGGTCAGAAAGCCCTTGAGTGGGGGTCCACTCATAGATTTCTCCCCCAGTTGCCTGAAGCTGAATTTCTTCTTGCTCGCAAATAGTCGCATCTTCCCCTGCATCTATGTTAGGCAAAGGATGGACGGTCACCAAGACCGTATCCTCATCCGAACAGCCACTGGTATCGGTCACGGTTACTATATAGTTTGTACTTAGATCGGGGGTAGCAAGGGTACTGGCGCTATCTGCTGTGCTTAGCCCTAAGATGGGGGTCCAGCTGTAGGTCTCTCCACCTGTAGCATTTAGCCTCACCGATTCCCCAATGCACAGCTCCTGGTCGTCTCCTGCTCCAGCAATTGGGTTATCTCTTACCTCAATTTCAATGTCCTTGACGCTGATACAGCCATCTATGCTCTGAGCTTCTACTGTATAAATGGTGGTTTGGTCAGGCCAAACTTGAGGGCTGGCAATATCTACTGCACTGATCGTCCCATCATCAGGCGTCCAGGAAAAAAATAGCCCGTTGTTGGTGCTGATGGTAATGGTGTCTCCGCGACAGATGAAGGTGTCTTCTAGGGTAAATACTTCAAAAACCTCAATTCGCATGGTATCCACTCCCGTACAACCCAAAGAATCTTCGACTTCAACGATGAATAAGGTGGTGGTATCCAAGCCCGCGGTAAAAGGATTGGCTACGGTGGGGTCGGAAATCGGTGCTCCGACTGGTACCGTCGTCCATTGGTAAGAAACTATCGGTCCTCGATTCCCTTGTACATCTACCCCAAGTGGAGCATTGCCGCCTCTACAGATGACGGTATCAGGATCAGCGATGACCGTTAACGCATTATCGGTCGAAATAAAGACTGTATCTGAGGCAGTACAACCCGTGCTATCTGTAATGGTAAGGATGAATCGACTGCTTGAAGGGACTCTGACGTTTACGGTAGGCTGATTGGGATCTCCCACCACAAATGCAGCAGGGCTCCACGAATAGGATGCCGCAGGCGAAAGTGTTTGCAACACCACCGTATCACCTGGGCATGTTTGAAAGTCTGGCCCTGCATCTACTTCAGGGGGAGGAACTACGGTGATGGTACGGAAGGTCGTATCACTGATGTTACAGCTCGCCGAATCGGTAATGATCAGCATTACTTCATAGACCCCTGCCTCAGGGTATAAAAATATAGGTTCAAAGTTGGTAGAGGTGCCTCCTCCATATCCAAAGTCCCAGAAATAGCTGACGTTGGTAGGGGTGGCTCCTTCAAAGCTTTCGTTTCTGAAATTTACCAGTAAGGGTGCACAGCCCTCAATAGTCAGGATGGGTTGATTATTTTCGTCCAAGGGGGTGAATTCCGCTTCAACACCTGCCAAGTCAAAAGCCAGCTTAAAAATGGCCAGGTTACAGTTGCTGCTGTTATTGCTGGTGCTAACCACACCTGGGGTGGTAGGGAAGGTGGATGACCCCCCACACCCTGCGCATACCGCATGGTAGACCACCCCATTTTTATCGAAGCGGGAGGTGCCACCGTCCACGTGCTCAGATACCGTTTGGGATCCGAAAAAACTGCCATATACAAGATTCTGGGCGTCTCGGTCTAATACCATCAGGTAGAAGTCACTGCCATCCGTAGAAGAATCATAGGCATCTGAGGTGACCGGAAGCCCATTTGTATTTCCTTGATTTGGCGATCCAGTGATAAGGTTGGTTTGTCCTCCCCAACCTGTGATATACATGTTGTCGCAGACATCAACCAGGAATGCAGTTGGAGAAATGTTGGGAAAGTTGCCATTAGGGCTTCCAAATCTGGTCGAAAAGATGATGTTTCCAAGGTCAGGGCTGTATTTGGCTACAAATTGACGACCGCTGCCTACTTGATAGATGGTTCCTACCAAAGGGTCAACAATAGGAAAAAGTCCAGTAGATTGACCTACGACATATACATCTCCATCTCGGTCTAGGTCCATGAGGTAGACTTGGTCGTAGCTGTTGGTACCTAGGTAAGTACATTCTAGGATGGATTGCCCATTGGCAGCTATGTGTGCCACAAATCCATCGGTGTCACCGATATAAAAAGGTTGAAAAACTCCGTTTGTAGTGGGAAGATTGTTGCTTCGCGTTCCTCCTGCAATGTAGACGTTGTTGTTGGCGTCCAACTTGATGGTATGGATCGCATCCTCCTGGTTGCCTCCGAAATAAGAAGCCCATATACGGGTAGTCAAATCAGGACTCATTTTGACCACTACCCCGTCCTGTCCTGGAGACTTATTGGGCTGAAAGGCCGCCGCAGAGACCGGGAAATTCGGGGAGGTGGTGGGGGCGGCAATGTAAACGTTGTCTTGGTCATCAACGATTACTTCTCCCCGTGAGTCATCCCCATAGTTGTATTTTGTGCCGGTATAGACCCCTTGAGTTACAGAACCATTCACTCCATCTTCCCCACTACCTCCCAAATATGTTGAGTTGAGAAGGTTGGTGCCATCCTCGCTCAGTCGGATTACAAAGAGGTCATGTTGCCCGCCTATGGTGTTGTCGAATCCATTTGGGGTTGGGAAATTGGATGAGTTGGTTCTCCCCATGACAATCAGTTGATTCTGACTGTTGACAATCATGGAGTGAGGTTGGTCCAAGTCATTGCCTCCTAAGAAGGTGGAATAGAGTAGGGTATTTCCATTAGGAGAAAACTTAGCTAGGGTGACGTCAGTTTGACCTCCGTTAAAGCTTACGTCATAGGCCCCGGTAGTGGTCGGATACCCTGTGAAGACGGTACTGCCAAACTGGATACCGCCAGCGTAGGCATGTCCAGCTGTGTCATAAGTAGCAGTAAACCCCCAATTGTCGGAGTAAGATCCTGTATATGAGGAAAATACCAGGGTGGGATCGATGATCAAGGTTTCATCAGATCGATACCCTTTGGGAAATGAATAGGTTAAAATTCCATTTTTGAGTTTGTATTCACTGGGCACAAGTGTTTTGTTCCCGTTAATGATTTGGTAGCTAAGGGGAGGTTGTTCTATTATGGTGCGTACCCCTGTTTCAGTCACGAGTTCCCCCTCGCGATTCAGCTTGGGTTCTACTCCTTGATATTGAAGCTGAATGCGGTTTGGGTCGGCTCCCGGTTCTAAGACGAAATCGTATTTCATTTGATCCCCCAATCCATATATTCTCAGATCGATTCCTGGGTAAAGTCCACGATAAGTGATCATGCCAAATAATGGAACATGGGAGGCCCATTTAGCGGGGTCATTCCCTAAAAAGTAGTTATGATAATCTGCATATTTAAGCGCTGGCTCTATGATCGTGTTGGGATTTGACCCTAGAAACTTGGCTCGATACACGTGTCCTCTCTCTCGGTCGGCCTCACCCCATGAGTGTTTAGCCTGCTGTCCGGGAGAAGTTTCGCTAGAGTGATCATGGGGATGGTCCTCAGGCAACTGGAAGAGATGATAGGTGATCTCATCTGGACTCATCCAAATATCACCGCCTTGTAATCGAACTCTGTATTGTCCCTTGCCCTCCCACTGCCCTTGATTTGGCACAATACGTAGAGGACTTTGATGAATTTCAGGGTCTGGAATGGCCACAGAAGGCTCATCTGGCTGAATGGCGATAAGACCATACCAAGTGCCAATAATGCTTGCGAGTAGAATTCCCAGTAGGATGGGGGTAGATTTTTTCATATAGAAAGATCAGGGCTATTCCTCTTTCAATCTCTTATTTTACAAAAGGATTCTTATCAATAACGTCGAATCTTACCGCTAAGCTGCAAAATTCCTTATTTTTGCACCATGAAACGTCACACCGAAACGGAAGAAAACTACCTGAAGTGCATTTTGCACAATTCTCATGGTGGACAACCAGTTTCTACCAACACCATCGCAGGAGAATTGGGAACCAGTCCAGCTTCGGTCACTGATATGATCAAAAAACTTAGAAAGCGTAAGCCTAACGCCCTCGTAAATCATACTCCTTACAAGGGGGTTACCCTAACTGAGGAGGGACGAAAAGTTGCCCTAAGAATTATCCGGAAGCATCGTCTATGGGAAGTTTTTTTAGTGGAAGTCTTAAACTTTTCATGGGATAGTATTCACGAAGTCGCCGAGCAGTTAGAACATGTGGATTCCCCCGAGCTGGTTCGGGCCATTGACAAGTTCCTGGGCTATCCAAAATACGATCCTCACGGAGATCCCATTCCAACTGAGGATGGGGTCATCGAAACGCGTGAAATGTATCCCCTTTCGGATATCCAACCTGGGCAGCGAGGGATTGTTGCCGGGGTGCGACGCTCTGACCAGGATTTTCTGCAATACCTCGATCGGGTAGGCTTAACCATTAACAGCGAAGTCAAGGTTTTAGATCAGCTAGCTTTTGATGAGTCACTTCAGCTAGAGGTAAATGGGAAATCCTTTATTGCCAGTAGTTCTGTCACCCGTAACCTTATGGTCATGCGCCCCGAAGAAAGCCAACTTTAAGACCCTAGTTTCGTTTACTCACTTCTCACCCATCAGATTCCTTCAAGATATGCCCCTAAAAAGCCGGAACGAAACCATTGTCCAAAATAGAAAAGCCAAATTTGAATATGAATGGATCGACCAGTATGAAGCAGGTCTTTCCCTGACTGGGACAGAGGTGAAGTCTCTACGTCACGGCAAGGCTTCATTACAGGAGGCATATTGTACAGTAGAAAAAGATGAGGCCTTTATCCTCAAGATGAACATAGCTGAATATGAGCAGGGGTCCTACAACAACCATGAACCCCAACGCAAACGCAAGCTCTTACTCAAAAAGCGAGAAATTGAGAATCTGCGCAAAGGGATCGAGCAACAGGGCAACACCATCGTTCCTATTCGCCTTTTCTTTAATGATCAGAACCTAGCAAAGCTTCAAATAGCTTTGGCAAAAGGGAAAAAAATCCACGATAAGCGAGATAGCATTAAGGAGAAAGACATCAAGCGGGATTTGGATCGGCAAATGCGCAAGTATCAATAGTATTCAAGTACCACTATAGCTCGGTATACTTCTTAGCTGATCCTTTAGCTTTTTCTACAGGATATTTTTTTGCATTCAAGGCCAATTTGTTGCGAATGATGGCCGCGAAGTCTAACTGGTACTTTTCAACCAGCAGTAGGCTGCAAATTAATACGTCCGCGAGTTCTTCCTTGATCCGTTCTTTGTCGACCTCTTCGGCATTTTTCCAAAGAAATACCTCTTGGAGCTCTGAGGCCTCCACTGCTAAACAGATACTCAGGTCTTTGCCATTGTGGAATTGAGCCCAGTCTCGGTCGTCGCGAAACTGGATCAACTCTTGAATTAATTCCTTTATCATGTGATTCTTTTTTGAAAAAGCCAGAAGAGCTGGGTCGCTCCTCTGGCTAAGTTTTGCGAAATAAATCGTAGTCCATGACCGGGCCCAAGGACTTATTGGCCTCCTTGTAGATTCCACTTAAGTCCAGCTAAGATCCACCTGCGTGGCATGTGAGCTCCAAGTATGTCTTGGTATTCAGCATCAGTCGCGTTGATGACTTGGGCATAGAGGGCAAGGCCGTTAAGGATTTGATAGCTCAGTTGTGTATTGAGGAGGAAGTAGCTGGGGTCTAGTTCTACGCCAATGTTGGACGCTGATTCTGCGTCACGCTGCTTGTATAGCGAGGTGATGGACCAACTAAAGCTTCCTAACTGGATGAGACCTCTGGCATTGATGATAATAGGGGCATTATTTGCTAGGTATTTTGAAGGAAGATCTAACCCAATGCCATTGGCTACCCACATTAAGCCTGCGTCAAACCTAAATCCGAAGTCCTCATCCCAGTATTGACGATAACTCACTTCGGTTTCCCAGCCAAGGGTGTTAAGGCGAGAAACGTTTTGGGTAATGAAGTAGAGGCTATCGGGGAAGACCTTTTCAGGCTGGGGGTATTCGCTGCCTGGCGTCAAAATGTAATCAATTAGGTTGCTTCCCTGTCGGTAAAATCCTGTACTGCTCACCCTCAGTGCTCGCCCAATGAGCCAGTCAAAACCCACCTCATGGCTCCAAGAACGCTCGGCTAGGAGCTCTGGATTGCCTAGGTTTCTTCCAGGGCTGATCACTCCAGGTAATTCATAACCAATGAAACGTTCGGTGTAATCTGCTGCTCTGATACTGCGCCCACTAGAGGCTCTGATGGTCAAGTACCTAAGTTGATAGGCGAGATTGGCTTGGGGAAGGAATTCGAGCCCATAGTTCTCATCTAGATCCGCTCTTAAACTGGCACTCAAAGAAAGATTCCGCACAGGTTGATACAAGCCCATTAGATAGGCCGCGAAATGATTGTCCTGGTGATCTCCTCGGTCTGTGCTGACGATATTCCGATAAGTGTATTGGAGCCCCCCTGCTAACTCCAACTGGCTATTGATGCGTTGAGTATGATGAAAGTTGAGGTTGCCCAATTGGGTGGTATGGACATTGGCAGGGAAAGCAGGGTTAAAGAGAAAGCTATCACTCATCACCTTAAAGGCTGCATCAAGGTAGCTTTGTTGCCGACCCTGCTGGCGAGCAATGCGAATTTGGGCCCAAGTTTGTTCCGTTTGTTCACGGCTTTGGTCAAAGCTACTGCGTGTATAGAAGTAACGAGCGTTGAAGAGACGAACATCTCTTGCCACCCTGGCCATAGCTTGCCAGTTTCGTCCTAGTCTCAATCTAGCGGATACGGAAGCTGTAGTGTTCCGCAAGTCGCTGCGAAAACCAGCGCTGTCTGGAGGAAGTAGTTGCCCATCCGTACGATTGCTGGTGAGGCCTCCCCCTACTTCCAAAATGGAACCTTTCTTGAAGAATCCAGCCTGAGCTGTGGTAAGGTTTTCTTCTCCGATCCCAAGCTGACCCATAAATTCAGACTTATGCTGCGTATGGGCAGGATCAAAAGTCTTGGTTATGATATGAATTACCCCCCCGACGGCATCAGCTCCATAAATAGCGGCAGCAGGACCACGGAGAACTTCTATGCGCGAGATTTCGGCCAAGGCCACCGGTAGGTAGCCATTGAAATGACCGGTGAGAGGATCATTGATACGGACGCCATCTACTAGCATGAGAACTTGAGAGAAGGTGCTTCCCCGCATTAAAATGTCTGCTTGGGCTCCAAAGGGCCCACGAGCTTGAATTTCCACCCCACTGACGTAGCGCAGCAGTTCGTCAACGGTTTGGACTGGCAAAGCCTCTATCTCTCTTGCCGTGATGATGCTGGCCTGGCGTCCCAACTCAAATCGGTTTTGTGATAGACGAGCACTCTGGATGGTAACAGTATCCTGATCAAAGGAACCTTGGGCCATTAAACTGGTAGTAAGTAGGCCCGAACAGATCCAAAGAATAAGTCTAGGGTATAAGGAATGCTTCATTGTGATGACGTGTCTTTTTTCAAGCTGCGATGATACAGCATAGTAGCCAAGTCTGCAACCAAATTGCTCATGTTGACGATTACATTTCGGGCTATTACAAGGCCACCATGTTTCGGTTGCCATTTTGAAAAAGACCCTGATCCATCTAATTTGACAGCCTCTAAACAAACCATTATCTATGATCAGTGTCTCTGAAGCTACTCAACTGATTTTATCTACGGTCCGGGTCTATCCTGCAGAGCAAGTGTCTTTGGGACAGGCCAAAGGTAGAGTCTTAAGAGAAAAGATTTTAGCCGACCGAGACTTTCCCCCCTATGATCGAGTAACCATGGATGGGATAGCCATTAAGCATGCTGCATGGGCGGCTGGTCAAAGGATCTTTAACCTCCAAGGGCGACAAACAGCTGGTCAGGCGGCGATGGCATTGCAATCTCCTGAGTTTGCTTTGGAGATCATGACCGGTGCCGTGCTTTCGAAAGGAACAGACAGTGTAATTCGATATGAGGATTTGGATATCAAAGATGGCCAAGCAAGCATTTTGGCTTCGGATATCCGTCTTGGACAAAATGTGCATGCTCAGGGAAGTGATCAACGAATAGGGACAACTTTGGTGGACCCGGGGAAGAAAATATCCGCACCAGAAATTGCCGTAGCGGCTACAGTGGGTATGAGTCAACTCTTGGTCAGTCGCCGTCCTCGGATTGCTGTTTTGTCTACGGGAGATGAGCTAGTACCCGTGACGGAAATGCCGCTTCCCCACCAAATCCGACAGAGCAATGCTCATATGCTATCAGCCATTTTATCGTCCTTTGCCGAAAAGATAAATCCACAACATTTGCCAGATGATTTGCCGGGACTGACCGATGCCTTTAAAGCAATACTAGACAACCATGATGTCTTGGTAGTGAGTGGAGGAGTTTCCAAAGGAAAAGCAGATTTTATTCCTGAGGCGTTGACTAATGCAGGAGTAAAGAAGCTTTTTCATCGGGTTGCACAGCGACCCGGAAAGCCATTTTGGTTTGGAAAAGGGCCAGCTGGTCAACCGGTTTTTGCCTTACCTGGGAATCCAGTTTCTTCCTTTGTGGGTGCGGTGAGGTACGTAATCCCTTGGCTTCGCGCTAGTTCTGGAGAGCAGATTGGGCCAGGGCAATGGGCCACTTTAGGGGAAGATTTTACCTTCTCCCCCCCCTTGACCTACTTCTTGCAGGTGAGACTAGAAGACGATACCCAAGGAAAAAGGGAGGCTTTACCAGTAGTTGGGAATGGATCTGGGGATTTTGCCAACTTGCTCAATGCCCAAGCACTTTTAGAGCTACCTTCTGACCGAGAAGTATTTCAGAAGGGAGAATCCTACCGATTATGGCCCTTTAGCTAAGACAATAGAACTCAAGTAGGTTATGCTGTCTCTGATTTGATTAATTATAATCGTTATTAAATATAACAGTGTTATTGGGTGAGTACGTTATCATCTGATTATCAAACCCTGCTTGAGCCTTCATAAGTCCACATACCAGGTTCAGGCCTCTTAAGATTAAGCCAGCCTCAATACATCCCCTGCTGCGAAGATTGGGCCTACCTCAAGGTTCAGGCTTGGTTGGGCATAAAGACTTGGAGGGACACTGATATCTGCCAAAAAAAGCTTGCCTCGATAGGGTAGGGCAGTCTCAGCGAAAAGACCATGCTTGGGCAGGGCCAAGGTGAGAGTGGCTTCTGCCTTGATGGTAGGCTCGTATATAAATCCGCTGCTTAGGTTTAACCCTGAAGGTGTGTCAAGAGATAGAATCGGGGCTGTTTGGTGATTGGCCCAATGGATCATGTCTGCCGCTGCACCCCGTGGATCTCCATTAATAGAATACCCGATCACTCCATCTAGGATAAGATCAAAGCTTAAATTCTCAGGAAATTCAATTCCCTCCTGAACAGGAATCCCCATGTTGCGGAGGATCGCCGCTTGTTGAGCGGGTACGGAGGTCATCCGATTGAGGTGGGTAGCCCCGACCCAAACCTCTGCTCCCCAGTTGGCGAGTCTTCGAGCGGCTACCAAGGCCCCTCCACCATTCCCTCCTGTTCCCGCTAGGACCGCAATCTTTTTCCCGTGTAAGCTACCATCGAAAAAATGATCTCTTGCTACTAGGGCCAAACCTCGACCTGCGTTCTCCATCATTCTTGTTAAATCGATGCCATAGGCCTCAATCATTAAGCGGTCCACTTCAATCATCTGCTCAGTGCTGATGCGAGGCACCGCTAAACTCGGGAAGGGAAAATGCATAAAGCTTTAATGTGTTTTGAGGTAGCCTGCAAAAAGGTGTCCAAAATGAATAGGCCAAAAAGATTTATGGAGATTGATTTATTCTGGGCATTCTGCCACCTAAGGAGGAGCCATGTTGACCATTCTAGGAGACAAACTTTTGCCACCCATTTATGTTCCAAAAGGCTGATGAGGGAGAAACTCCTAGGAAATTTCTGCAAGGCTTTTACGAAGTACTTCTAGCTTTGCTTCTGTGTCGCTTTGCTTCTTTTTCTCTAATGCGACAACCTTCTCTGGTGCATTGTTTACGAAGCGTTCGTTACTCAGCTTTTGGTTAACTTTTTTGAGGAAGCCTTCGAAATATTCGATTTCCTTTTGAATTTTTTCCTTTTCGGCATCAAGATCTACCGCAGAAAGGGGAATGTAAAATTCATGGGTACTTACACGTAGAGACCCCGCCTGTTCTGGCTTATCCTTGGTGAAGACCAGCTCGCCCAGGTTAAGGAACTTTTGCAACAGAGCTTGGTACTTGGTGAATAGCTCTGTTTGATCCGTATTTACGTATAAATCAATGCTTTCCTTGAAAGGAATTCCTTTTTCTGTTCGGAAGGCTCGTAATGCCGTAATGGTTTCTTTGATGAGTTCAGTTTCTTCGAGAATGACTTCATCAATGGATGCTATTCCAGGTAATGGACTTACACATATAAATTCGCCATCCTTTCGCTCTCTTAACCCGTGCCACAACTCTTCAGTGATGAAGGGCATGAATGGGTGGAGAATTTGAAGGGTTTGCTCAAAAAGTTGAATGACCGATTCTAAAGTCTCCTTGGCAATAGGTTGTCCATAATCAGGCTTGACCATTTCCAAAAACCAGGAGCAGAAGTCATCCCACTTCAACTTGTAGCTCACCATGAGGGCATCTGCGATCCTGAACTTACTGAAATGGTCTTCGATTTCACGGCTTGCTTCCTGGATTCGATTCTGCATCCATTGGATGGCGAGTGCATCTGTGGCGCTACTTTGCTGGTCAGCGGCAGCGGCTTCCCAACCTTTGACCAGCCGGAAAGCGTTCCAGATTTTATTTGCGAAGTTTCTACCTTGTTCTACTAGCTCGTATTTAAATAGGAGGTCGTTGCCCGCGGGAGAGGACAACAATATTCCTACGCGGACTCCATCTGCCCCATAATCACGGATCAAATCCAGGGGATCAGGCGAGTTGCCTAGGGATTTTGACATTTTTCTACGTTGATCATCACGTACAATGCCATGGAGGTAGACATTGTTAAAGGGCTTTTTGCCTTGATATTCGTATCCAGCGATGATCATTCTGGCCACCCAAAAGAATAAGATTTCGGGAGCGGTAACTAGCTCATTGGTAGGGTAGTAGTATTCAAAATCTGGGTTGCCAGGATTGGAAATTCCTTGGAATACTTCCATGGGCCATAGCCAGGAACTGGCCCAGGTATCCAGCACATCCTCATCCTGTATCAACTGTTCGGCGCTGAGGTCTCGATTGCCCGTCAAAGCCTGGGCTTTGTTGAGGGCTTCTTTAAGATTTGGCGCCACGACATGCTGATCGGTGCCTTGGATGTAATAGGCCGGGATGCGATGTCCCCACCACAGTTGGCGTGACAGGCACCAATCCTGTACATTCTCCATCCAATGCTTATAGGTATTGATGAAGTAGCCTGGAATCAGATTTATTTCCCCCTCATTGACGGCCTGCAAAGCGGGCTTCGAAATTTCTTTCATGTTGAGGAACCACTGAAGGGACAGCCTTGGCTCAATGACTGCATCGGTGCGCTCCGAATGTCCTACAGAGTTGGTGTAAGGCTCTTTTTTGACCAAAAGTCCCATTTCCTTCAGGTCCTTGCCAGCTTGCTTACGAGCTACGGCACGGTCTAGCCCTGCATACCAACCGGTCAGCTCATTGATGGTCCCATCCGGGTTGAGTATGTCTATTACCTCCAAGCCATGGCGCTGGCCTATCTCATAGTCATTGGTGTCGTGGGCCGGGGTGACTTTTAGACAGCCCGTTCCAAACTCTAGGTCTACATATTCATCCAAGATAATGGGAACGGGTCGGTCAACTAGGGGGACAATTACTCGCTTGCCATGGAGATGTTGATAACGCTCATCTTTGGGGTTGATGGCTACCGCGGTATCTGCAATGATGGTTTCAGGACGGGTAGTTGCAATGGTTACAAACTGACCCTCTTCTCCTTCAATGGGATACTGCACATGGTATAGAAATCCATTCTTTTCTTTGAAGATCACCTCCTCATCCGAGACGGTAGTTTGGGCTACGGGATCCCAGTTAACCATTCGTAAGTCTCGGTATATCAACCCCTTGTCGTAAAGGTCGCAAAAGACCTTGATTACCGCCTTGGAGTATTCCTCATCCATGGTGAAGGAAGTGCGATCCCAGTCACAACTAGCCCCGAGTTTCTTCAACTGAGACAGAATAATGCCTCCATATTTGTCCTTCCATGCGTACGCATGGGTCAAAAATTCATCACGAGATAGATCCGACTTCTTTATGCCTTGCTCCCGCAACATTCTAACCACTTTGGCTTCGGTGGCAATCGAGGCATGGTCAGTTCCCGGCACCCAGCAGGCGTTGTAGCCTTGCATGCGCTTGCGCCGGATCATCACATCCTGGAGGGTATTATTCAGCACATGGCCCATGTGAAGGATTCCCGTCACATTGGGGGGAGGAATTGAAATGGTATATGGCTCACGCTCATCAGGTATTGAACGAAATACTTTGGCATCAAGCCATGCTTGGTACCACTTATCTTCAATCGCTTGGGGGCTATATTTACTTGCGATGCTCATAATACTGGGTTTAGCGAGCACAAAGGTAAGGGAATTCACGAAAATGTGGAGTCAGGGCAAGCCCTGGCTCCACATTTTCATATCAATAGTCAATTATTTTTATCCTTAAGTCTACTTTTCCCCCCAAACATCGATCACAAACAGATCTTTCATCAGAGGTTTGTTCTTATTCGCGACCTCGACGTGTGCTGGGTGTATCAGATATGCATCTCTGGCTGCTTCATCCTTGAAGGTGAGGATGTAACAGTGGGTAAAGCCCTTGGCGTGGTCTTCCACACTTACGTCGGTACCCCCTTCAAAAGAAACAATCTCTGATATTCGATCCTCCAAGGCTAAAAAATCTTGAGTCGCCTGCTTTTGGCGGGCTTCTGATATTTCTTCCTTAAACTGGAAAGAAACCACATGTCTTAGGACAGGCTTTTTGATGACCAGGGATTGGGGGTGGGACAAACTGCTAAGGGTAATGGCCGAAATCATTAGCCCTAAGGCAAGCAAGCTCCATTGTCTTAAAGGGAACAGTCTTTTATTCATTTGCTTAAAGGTTTGATTGAGTCAAATTGCGAGCCCAGGCAGTTTGGGCTTATGTGTGGTTGATAGGAATCTTAGATTTTATGGTAGGGCCTTACTCGGGATTGAGTCGGTAGGAGACAAGTTCTTTTCCCCCAACTGAGCCCGCAAATAGGAATAATTGATTCCCAATCTTATGCCCGCTTAAGCCATAATAGATGGGGAAGCCTGTTTCTACCTGGCCTGCCTCAATGAGCCTACCCATCTTATTGAGGACGCATAACTGTATACTGCGATCGTCTCGAGTTGCGATGGCTATAAGATCTCGATCTTCATCTAAAGGAAGTCGCTGGAGCCTTGTTTGACCTTTGATTAGGGTTTGGCTATTGCCCTTAAAAACCGACCTTGGCAACAACTCTCCCTTCCCGTTTACCCAAAAGACGCTCACCGCGTCGCCGTGATAAAAGTAACTAAACCGATCTTTGACCCATGGGGTTGGCTTGTAGTAAATGTGATGCCGATGGCCGACTACGACGAAGTTCCAGCCCGATAGGGTGGAGGAAATTACCGGGTATGCTCCATTAAGGTAGAGGAACTCGTTGTCGGCAATGTTGCTGATGTTGTCAAAATGTCCGTTTTCGTGGATGTGGAAACTACTGAGCCCATTATCCTGAAAGCCCCCTGTAAAAAGGTAGGTCTGGCCATTGATGCGGTGCAAAGACATGCCAATGATGCCATCGGTATGAAGGATAGAGTCATCTCTGATGGACTGGACATGGGTTAAATGTCCATCTGCTTCAATGCGAAATGAGCTGAGCCCAGGTGTCTTTTCTAGACCTCCCACAAATAAATACGAGTCATGAGCCATGTGAACGACCTGAAGCGTGATCACCGTGCCGAGGTAGGTCGAATCGGTATCTGGCGTTACGGAGATGCTTTCAAGGGTGCCATCGGGATGAATCTCAAATACTTCAACCGCGCTCCCTCCTTTAAGACCGGCAAACAAGAGGTGCTTCCCTTTGATCGTATCACAAACTAAACCTCGTACGGCCTTTTTTTCTCCGGATATGAGATAGCTATCGATCAGTTGAAGCTTTCCGCTGTCATTGATGCTAAACGCATCGATTTTATTCCCATCTCCCCCAGAGTAGACAAAGTATTTGGAGCCTAACTCTAGGGCCGTACATGTGACCGTGTTATAAGAAGTTTCCACTTGATTAACCACTTCTAGGTCAAACCTTGACTGTGAAAAAACCTCTCTCCAGCCCAGGAGCGACAATATTCCCATTAGAGCGATGAGCCGTCTCATCATTGTTGGTTTATAGAATAGACTTGGCAGCATGACTTGCTATGTTATGATCCTGTTCGATACTTCCTCCACTTACCCCAATGGCGCCAATGATGATGCCCTTTTGATCCCGGATTGGTACTCCACCCGGAAAGGTGATCAGCCCTTGATTTGAATGCTCAATGTGGTAAATGGCCCCGCCTGGCTGGGCTATTTTGCCAATTTCACCAGTAGGCGCATTGAAATATCTTGAGGTCTTGGCTTTTTTGATGGCGACATCTATGCTACCTAGGTAGGCTCCATCCATACGGATGAAGGCTTTGAGGTTGGCACCTGCATCTACGACGGCGATGTTTACTAAGGCGGTTTCGGATTCAGCAAACTTTATGGCACTGGTCAGAATAAGTTCGGCTTGCTCAGCGGTGAGGTCTCCTGGAAGTTGCAAGCCTTGGGCACTGATTTGAAGCCCTCCCATTAAGAGGGAGAGGAGTAGAAAGTATTTAAGCATTATTGGATAACGATTATCTTCAAAAAAAGACTGATACAATGATCGTGATTTCCAGAGAAGATAATCTTGAACTAGTTTAAAAAATGTCCCTCATTTCTCCAGGATCAGACCCTTCTGCTAAGCCTTCTTTTTCGAATGATGCTTACAAACTCTTGGGTGATTCCTAAGTAGCTTGCGATCTGCTTATTGGTTACTCTTTTGGCGATGCCAGGATAGGAGGTAACAAAGTGATGGTAGCGGTCTTCTGCGCTGATGGTATGATTTCGGATTAATCGCCTTTGCCAAGATGCAACAGCCTTTTGGGACATGATCCTGAAGATACGCTCCACTTTTGGAAGCTCTTGGTAAAGGGCTTCCTTGTCGGTTTTCGAGATCCTGAGCATCAAACTATTTTCTATTGCTTGGATATAAAGCTCAGAAGGTGTGTCGTTGGTAAAACTATCAACATCCATGACCCACCAATCTTCAGCTGCGAAGTAGAGAATCTTTTCTTTTTCTTTGGGATTAATGGTGAATATTTGGAAGCATCCTTGGACGACAAAGCCCTCGAATCGACAGGTTTCTCCTTTTCTAAGGACGTATTCTCCTTTTCGCACCTGAATGGGAAAAAAGTATTCGCAAATGGCCTCCAATTCATGAGGATCAAGCGCTACGTATCGAAGGAAATGTTCTTTAAGTAATAGTTGTTCATGCATGCCTTTGCGCCATTTTCAATCTTTCTTTCAATATATTCATTTGTCGGTATCCCAGAAATTATGTCGGGCAGTTGTATCGTATCACTGGCTAAAACCCGCTTTCTATTTGCTTTTTTTGCCCCCTTTAACGAAGTTTTATCCATATCGATTGCGCGTCTGCAACTTACCCTATGTCAGAACCTATAGCATCCATTCGCGACCAAGTTAGAAAAGGCAAACTGGTTACAGCACTTGATCGATTAGATGAATATTTAGCTCAATTAGGACGGGCTCACCCTAAGATTGAGGTATATCGAGATCTCCATACCCAAGAAATACACTTGGCATCGCGTTGGGTGCAAAGTAACCGTAAGCAGACACTGGGGCTAATCAGTGATGCAGATCATAAGGTAGAACATAACAATGTGGCTTTTGGCATTCTTCAAATATGCCAGCAACTTGAACAGCCTCTACCCGACATTTTCGAACCTAAGCCAGTTCTTGAATCTGGTGAAGCATTGGGGAGTTTGCTAGTTATTTATGCAGACTCTAGCAAAGGCATACTAGATCAATTGAAGCAAGAATTGCCGCCACCATTTCAGGTGGAAACATGGAACCTTGAGGAGCACATTCAATTAGGAGACCAAGAAGAAAGCTTGTTGGAAGCCCTTGGGGTAGCTGATTATGTGGTAATACTCGTTCCAGAAAAATGGCGAGTGGCTGTTGAGCCTGATGCAGACTACCAATACGTAACGTATTTTGGCTTGATTCTGGGTTTAGTGGGGGCCATTCATCCCACTGACCGCATTGCGTATTTACGATTTCAATATTTTCAGACTGCGATCCTTCCAGAGTTTTTTGGGCGATTGAGGCGCGGAACTTATCGCTATCAGGACCATGAAACCAATCCCAAAGTCAAGATCGCTGCGAAATTTTTAGGCTTGCTGAGGAAAAATCTTCAGAAGGGCCCCATTCGGCAAAGCAAACTGATGTCTGCCCAAAATCGTCGCTGGTCTGAGGCCCAGGTGCATTACTTCCTTCGAATCTCCAACCTAGATGGAGACACTGAGTTGATTAAAAGAGTTACTTTAAAAGTCCATCAAGGTTTGATGAACTACCGCAATCACGAAGTAGTAAGTGACTCTTCCATTGCAGACTGGGAAGATTTGGCCATCCAGGCCCATCAAATCGATAAACATGGAAAGCGGGTGGCAAATCTAGATGTGGAAAAGGATTTGGATGCCGGTGGGAAAAAGCGTTTTCGGGTCATGTTTCCTCATGCCATACAAGAGGAACAAACCTATCGGTATGAATATCAGGTCAACTGGCCCCGCTTCATGCCTTGGGACGCGAGTTGGTTTGTAATGAAAAATTCTGCTCCCGACTTAAAATTAGATCTTTCTCTGCCAGCCCATTGGGCCTTGTTGTATACCCAAGCTTTAGAAAGATCTCCAGAAGAAATTCAAGCGCCTGCTTTATTGAGGCAGGTAACCCCTAGTTTAAGTAAGCGGGGCGAACAAGCGTTTATTTCATACTCCTATGAGTTGATCAAACCCACCCTACATCATGAAACCGAGGTGCGCTGGAAATGGCGAGAAAAAGAAGAATTGGAGGACTGAGTATTGATTACACGGCGCCGCCACCTAGTTGGAGATAACTTCTCATGTCTTATTGCTAGTTGAATCGTTTTATATAAACGTCGAATTTATTCTAATTTTTTAGAATTCCCTAAATCATTTCTAGGACTGACTTCACCCCTAGTTATGGCTACTTTTTTCTGAAAAATACATTGATGGGCGTTCCAGTCAGTTCAAAATTTTGTCGCAGTTGATTCTCAAGGTAGCGCTTGTAATTTTCCTTGACGTGGTCTGGATAGTTGCAAAAAAATAAGAAGGTGGGGATCGAAGCTGGAACCTGAGTAACGTACTTTATGCGGATGAGCTTGCCTCGGTGAGTGGGTGGGTGATAGCGTTCGATGGCAGCCAACATCACCTCATTTAGTTCTGAAGTTGAGATCTTAAGCTGCTTATTTTGATAAACCGCCATGGCTTGCTCTAGTCCTTTGAGTAAGCGAGTTTTCTCTACGGCAGAGACGAATATAATTGGCACATCAGTCCAAGGAGCTATGCGTTCTTTGATCTTCGCTGCAAAATCCCGTGCTGTGTTGGTCTCTTTTTCAACCAAGTCCCATTTGTTGACCAGGATGACCAATCCCTTCTGATTCTTTTGAACCAGGGAAAAAACGGCCATATCTTGGGCCTCTATGCCCTGCGTTGCGTCGATGAGGAGTAGGGCTACGTCACAGTTTTCGATGGCACGTACGGTCCTCAGGGCTGAATAAAACTCAATGTTCTCTTTTACCTTGGCTTTGCGGCGAAGACCAGCCGTATCGACCAAGATGAGATTCTTGTCAAAGGCGGTAAATCGTGTGTCTACACTGTCTCGGGTGGTTCCCGCAATAGGGGTAACGATGTTTACATCTCGGCCTAATAGGGCATTGACCAGGGAGGATTTTCCAACGTTAGGCCGGCCTACTACCGCCAAACGGGGAATCTCGCTTTGGTCTTCAACTGGTAGGGCATCGGGCAACATCTTAACCAGTTGATCTAGGAGCTCGCCAGTTCCACTGCCATTGATGGCCGAGATGGCAAACACATGTTCCAAACCGAGCTCGTAAAATTCAAATACCAATTCTTGGTGAATGCTGCTGTCTACTTTGTTCACAGCAACCAATACTCGCTTGGGATAGCGTCTAACGATGTCGGCGAAATCTCTATCCAAAGGGGTCAAACCACTTTGAGCATCAACGAGAAAGATTAGGACATCTGACTCCTCAATCGCAATGTGTACTTGTTCGCGGATGGCCTTTTCGAATACGTCCTCAGATTGAGGCACATAGCCACCTGTATCAATCACGTTGAATTCTCGGCCTATCCATTCGGCGGTACCATAGTTACGGTCGCGAGTTACGCCACTCATGTCATCCACGATGGCTTGCCTGTTTTCGGTCAGGCGATTGAAGAGAGTGGATTTGCCGACGTTAGGCCGACCCACGATGGCGACGATTCCAGACATGTAGGAATGTTTGTTGGGTTTGTCCGCTCGAAGCGGTGAAGGCCAATTGGTCTGCCATTGGGCGCCCGTTGGGCCTTCAGGTTAAATCAAACCGCAAAGCTACATTCATTTACCTTGATAGACAATCGGTATGGCTGGAAAGGTGCTTTTTCTGGTTTAAGACCTGGTAGGGATGGATATCATCCTGGGTGGATATCATCCTGGGTGGATATCATCCACCCCTACGTTGTCTTGCTTCTCGCCTCCCTCCCTACTTAGGGATGCTAGAAGTGCTAGATTGACTACCTCTCCAGTAATCGTTAAGATCTACGGCGTTCACGACTCCGTCTAAGTTGAAATCCGCTGCTCCTTCAGAGTAGGGAACTCGGCGACCATTGTTCAGCCTCCATTGATTGACGCGGTCTTGTTCGTTTACGCTTCCGTCCCCATTGGCATCTCCGGGAGTCATCAAGGCAACTCCTCCAGTAATTTTCC
>CAZFPQ010000023.1:0-43711 GCA_964521065.1 uncultured Bacteroidia bacterium
GACTGATGCACTTAGCATCGAAGGTTTGGTGGGAGTTAACACCCGTTACGAAGGCCGGGATCAGACCTTCACTACCTCTGAACAGCAGTTCGTATTCGGTTTGTTGAATCACGGTAACTTTGAGCAGCATAACTCAGGTTCTTTCATGCGTGATGAGAATACCATTGGTGTGTATGCTACTGCTACTGTTGGTTACAGCGACTGGTTGTACTTGAACTTGCAAGGTCGTAACGACTGGACTTCTACCCTAGAGCCAGAAAATCGTTCGATCTTCTACCCTTCAGCTAGTTTGTCTATCGTCCCTACTGATGCGATCGCTTCTCTGCGTGGCAACAAGTTTGTGAACTACTTGAAAGTTCGTTTGGGCTATGGTACTTCTGCTGGATATCCAAATCCTTATGCTACTCGTAGCGTTTTGGGTACCTCTACCAATCAATTCGTAACCTCTGGTGGTAATGCACTGAACATTAACACCGTTGCAGACTTTTTGGGCAATGCTAACCTAGGTCCTGAGGTACATGGTGAGGCTGAAGCTGGCTTGGAGGCCCGTTTCTTTGATAACCGAATCGGTATTGACTTGTCACTTTATGACAAGCAGTCTCGTGACCTCATCATCAACTTGAGCCTAGATCCAGCGACTGGTTATGAAAGCACCACTGTAAACGCGGCTTCTGTTCGCAACCGTGGTATTGAACTCGGTGTGAACCTAGTACCTGTACGTGGCAAGTTTACCTGGACCTTGGACTGGAACTTTACCCGCAACATCAACACCGTTGAGAGCGTGTTTGAAGGGGTAGACGAAGTACCCATCGCAGGCTACACCAACCTCGGTAACTTTGCTGTGCCAGGTGAGTGGTATGGCATCATGAAGGGAATTCCGTTTGAGCGTAACGAGGATGGTGTTCTGTTGATTGACGAAGAAGGTAACTACATTCCTGATCAGGAAATCGGGGTGATTGGTAACCCCAACCCCATGTTCCAAACCAACTTGATCAGCAACATGTCTTTTGCTGGATTTAACTTGAGTGCCCAGTTGAGCTATACTCACCGCGGTGATATCTATTCTATCACTACGGCGACCATGTTGGCTCGTGGTAACACGGTTGATACCGACTTTGACCGCTTCTTGCCTATCATCCAGCCTGGTATCCGCCAGACTACAGAAGCTGACAATGACATCCAGGGTTACGTTGGTGACCTGTTCTTCCGCTCTTATTTCTTTGCGGATGAAGGATCAGTATTTGATGGAACCAACTTGCGTCTTCGTGAGATCAGCCTTTCTTACACTTTGCCCAAAGCTTGGTTAGAGAAGCTACCTATTGGTTCTCTGTCATTGGCTTTGGTTGGCGAGAACCTTTGGTTTGAAGCCTTCAACTTCCCCGCTGGTGTAAACTTCGACCCTGAAGTATTGAGCTTGGGAGTAGGAAACGGACGTGGATTTGACCTGCTGACTGGTCCTACGGCTAAGCGGTATGGTGGAAACATTAGCTTGACCTTCTAATTTCCCCTTCACTTTTTAGTCAATAATCAGATTCATAATGAAATTATTGTATAAACTGCTGATCGTGATCAGCATGCTGGGAATCTCATCTTGTAACCTTTTTGAACTAGACGGTTACCTTGAGAATCCTAACGCAGTTTCTCCTGAGAATGCCGGTGTTGACTTCCTGTATAACAACATCCAGCTTTCTTTTGAAAACTTTGTAGGAAGTACCTGGGGATTTGCTGGTGGGGTTTCTCGCCAGATTGCGATGACCGGTGCCTTTACCTACAACGGTGCTTACCAGCCTCAGAGCTTCAACGGTGTTTGGAGTAATGCTTACTCTCAGATTTTGCCAGATATCAATGCTCTGAATACAATTGCTGAAGAGCGTGGTCTAGGTATCTACTCTGGTAGCGCAAAGATCATGGAGGCATATGTCCTCTTTACGCTGGCCGACATGTTTAGCGATGTGCCTTTCAGTGAGGCTTTCCAAGGAACCGATATCATCAGCCCTAATTCTGATGCAGGTTCGGATATTTACAATGTCGCTTTGGGCTTATTAGATGAGGCTATTGCTGAGCTAGAAGGTGCTGAAACGGCTGCGCCAAGCGTAGATATCTTCTACGATGGTGACAAGGCCAAGTGGATCACCCTGGCTAAGACCTTGAAGCTACGTGCTTACGTACAGACTCGTCTGATCGATAGCTCTGCCGGAGACAAGATTGCTGCGATTTTAGCTGACGGTGACATCATCGACACAGAAGATGAAGACTTCCAGTTCCAGTATAGCACCAATCGTCTGAACCCTAACTCTCGCCATCCTTTCTACAACAACTCTTACGAGAGTAATGATGGAACCTACATGAACAACTGGTACATGTGGTTGCTAGTAGGTGAGAAAGATGAGCGTGATCCCCGTACTCGCTTTTATTTCTACCGTCAAGACAGTGACTTGACTGACGAAAGCAGTACCGTATTCAGCTGTATCTTCTCTACTTTCCCTGACCGGGACTTCGCGCCTGATCACTTCTTGAATGTAGATGCAGACATGCCATATTGTATCGCTTCTGAGGATGGATACTACGGACGTGACCACGGCAATGGCTCTGGTATCCCACCAGACGGACCTGTACGTGCCATTTACGGGTTGTATCCTGCCGGTGGTGCCTTTGACGACAACAGCTTTGACTTCACCCAGAACCAAGGTGAAGATGGTGCTCTAGGCGCAGGTATTGCTCCTTACATGTTGGCTTCCTATACCCACTTCCTATTGGCTGAGGCGGTATTGACTACCTCTGCTACGGGTGATGCTAAGCAGTTGCTGCTTGACGGAGTAGATTTATCCATGGAAAAGGTATTTGGTTTTGCAGACCTAGTTGACGGAAGCATCGTGGTAGCTAAGGATCCTGTAACCCAGGAAGACATTACTTTGGAAGATGCCTACATCACTCCATTGGATTCCTTGAAGGGAATGTACCTAGATGCCCTTTCGGCTGAGTATGATGCTGCTGCATCTGATGCAGAGCGTTTGGACATCGTCGTACGTGAATACTTCATCGCTGCTTGGGGTAATGGCATCGAGACCTACAACGCTTACCGCCGTACGGGTCTGCCTAGCAACATTCAGCCTACCCTAGACCCAGGAGGTGGAGACTTCTTGCGTTCCGCCTTGTATCCTACCGACCACGTGACCCTGAACTCCAATGCAGAGCAGCGTGATCCTACCGAACCTGTGTTCTGGGATACCAACGACAAGTCTTTGTTCCGCTAATTCATCCTTCAAGACAAATTTAAGATGATCAAAAAGATATCAAGTGTACTTCTTCTGCTGAGCATCGCCTTGTTTTACGGGTGTACGGAAGAAGACTTTAGCCCTATCATTACTTTTGATAAAGCAGGTAAAGGGGCGTATCCTCGCCTTGTGAGCCTGAGTGCTGGTGAGTTCGATTTGAACGACTTTTCACAGTCTATTGACTATACCGTGGAGTTCGTTTCTATTGATCAGGGTACCAACGTAGCTGAGTACCGTGTTGACCTTACTTTCGTTGATGTGAATCTCGACAACGGTGACATGTCTGTAGGACCCATCACCTTCTTGACTGCTAGTCAAGGCGACTTCACTACCAATGAAGATGGGTTCAAGCAGTTTTCTGTTTCCTTAGACGTAGCCGCTATCGGTTCTTCTCTGGGAATCAATACTGATAACATCAAGGCGAACGACTACATCACCTTTGAGTCCTTCATCACCTTGGACGATGGTTCGGTTTTCTCTGCTGACAACTCCACTCCTACTGTGAACAACAGTGGTGGATTTAGCGCGCTATTTAGCCGTCGTTTCAACTTGACTTGTCCATTGACGGATGATCGTTTTGTAGGAGACTACCAAATGAGCTACGTAGAGGGATCTGAGCCCGCTGGAGGATTTGGTCCTGCCTTCGGTGCTGAGCCTCCTGTTGTAACCCTTTCTCTGGTATCAGGTTCAACTACTCAGCGCTCTTTTGGTGCGATATACCTACCTGATTTGGGAATTGGAAATGGCCCTGCTGACATCACCATCAACCTGCTTTGTGACATCGTGCTTGCTGAGTCTGACATGGGACTTGGACTTGGTTGCGGTGGTACCATTGCGATGGGACCTGGTGAGGACACCACTCCATTTGACTTCAACGATGACTCTGAGCTGATCATTAACTTGGTCGAGGCAACGAATAATGGTGGCTGTAGCCTTAACCCTACGCCGTTTACCATCAAGTTGACCAAGCTCTAAGAAAGATCCTAACTAGGATTTTTGGATGAATATGGAGCCACCTCATGTGAGGTGGCTCTTTTGCTTTAACGAAGGTGGCATGCACAGTGGACTTGCTTGAGGATGACTACTTTTAGACGTACGAAAGCTTTGATGAGGCGCCTTCTTCCCATGAAAAAAGCCACCCTTCTCGCGAAAGGTGGCGGCTAACTTAATGGGAGGAGACTCCCAAGCTCTTACCTAGTGTTGAGCCCGAATCTTATTTAGAGCACTACCCGCTTCAAACCACTCGATTTGCTGCTGGTTGTAGGTGTGATTACACATGAATTCATCACTGCTCCCATCCTCATGTTGTATGACCACTTTGATCTGTTTACCAGGCGCAAATCCGCTGATGTGAATATCGAACTTATCTTTTTCCTGGATCTTGTCATAGTCAGCAGGGTTGGCAAAAGTAAGCCCAAGCATGCCCTGCTTTTTGAGGTTGGTTTCGTGGATACGGGCAAAAGATTTGACAATCACAGCTCTAACTCCCTGGAAACGGGGTTCCATGGCCGCGTGTTCACGGCTAGAACCTTCCCCGTAGTTTTCATCTCCTACGATAACTGACTGAATACCAGCCTCTTTATACTTTCTCACTACCTTAGGTGAATCGTCATATTCGCCTGTAAGCTGGTTAAGGGTGCCAGGCTCTTTTGTGAAAGCATTGATGGCCCCTAACATCAGGTTGTTAGAGATGTTGTCGAGGTGACCGCGGTAGCGCAACCAAGGGCCCGCCATAGAGATGTGGTCCGTAGTACACTTTCCATAGGCCTTGATGAATAAGGTGAGACCAGTAAGGTCTTTGCCATCCCAGGGCTCAAATGGAGTGAGCAACTGCAGTCGTTCTGATTCAGGATTGACATTGATCTCAATGTCTGCGCCGTCTTCAGCTGGAGCAAGATAGCCTGCATCTTCTACGTCAAAGCCCTGTGCAGGTAGCTCATCTCCTACAGGAGGGTCGAGCATGACTTCTTCGCCATTTTCGTTGACCAACTTATCGGTCAATGGATTAAAGGTCAAGTCTCCGGCGATGGAAAGAGCGGTTACGATTTCAGGTGAGGCAACGAAGGCATTGGTCTTGGGATTTCCATCATTCCGCTTGGCAAAGTTCCGGTTAAAGGAGGTGATAATCGAGTTCTCCCGATCGGGGTCATCATTGTGACGTGCCCATTGTCCAATACAAGGCCCACAGGCGTTGGCTAGGACTACTCCTCCGATGTCTTCGAAAGCTTTAAGTTGTCCATCTCTTTCTACCGTAAAGCGAACTTGCTCCGATCCAGGGGTAACGGTGAATTCTGATTTGGCTTTGAGCTGCTTGACAACGGCTTGCTTAGCGATGCTAGCTGCACGATCCAAGTCTTCGTAGCTCGAGTTGGTACAGCTTCCAATCAATCCTACTTCTAGGGCTTGAGGGAAACCTTCACGCTTCACTGCTTCGGCAAACTCAGATAAAGGCCATGCACGGTCTGGAGAGAATGGACCATTGATGTGTGGCTCTAACTCGTCCAGGTTGATCTCGATTACCTGGTCAAAGTATTTCTCTGGGTTATCATAGGCCTCATCGTCACCGCGGAGGTGTTCTTTGATGTCGTCAGCCATTTCCGCTAGCTCGCTGCGCTTGGTAGCTTTCAGGTAACGAGACATAGACTCGTCATAGGCAAAGATAGAGGTAGTCGCTCCAATCTCTGCGCCCATGTTACAGATGGTACCTTTACCTGTTCCAGAAAAGCTTTCTGCTCCAGGGCCAAAATACTCAACTACTGCTCCTGTTCCGCCTTTTACAGTCAAAATACCGGCAACTTTCAAGATGACATCTTTAGGAGAGGTCCAGCCGTTCATTTTGCCAGTTAGCTTAACTCCAATCAACTTGGGCATTTTCAATTCCCAAGCCATACCAGCCATGACGTCTACCGCATCTGCGCCTCCAACCCCGATCGCAATCATGCCTAATCCTCCAGCATTAGGTGTATGAGAGTCTGTGCCAATCATCATCCCACCTGGAAAAGCATAATTTTCTAATACTACTTGGTGAATGATGCCAGCCCCCGGCTTCCAAAAACCTAATCCATATTTATTGGAAACAGCGGAAAGAAAGTCATAAACTTCCTTGTTGGTATCTATGGCCTTGGCCAAATCCTCATCTGCTCCAGTTTCCGCTTGAATTAAGTGGTCACAGTGCACTGTGGAAGGGACCGCCACCTTGCTTTTTCCAGCCATCATAAACTGAAGCAAGGCCATTTGAGCGGTAGCATCTTGCATAGCTACCCGGTCAGGGGCAAAGTCTACGTAGTCTTTGCCACGGCCGAAAGCTTGTAATTCCACATCAGCATAGAGGTGTGAGTATAGGATCTTTTCAGTCAGCGTCATAGGGCGCTGGAGAACCTGTCGTGCTGCAGCAATGCGTCCTGGCATCTCTGCATACACTTTTTTGATCATATCGAGGTCGAAAATCATGAGTCAGCTTTATTTGTGTATGATCAGATAATCAGTGCGAAGCTACTCAAATTGAAGGCTGCTTACAACCGTTTGTAAAAATTATATATCTATATATGTATAAATATATTTTTTATTGGTTAAATCCCTATCTTTTCCTCTCCTAACTACTGTCCAGAATGGTATGAGATACAAAAAGGGAACCCAGATAGAGAAGTACCTCTAGTACATGAATGTTGTTTGCTTGATCAGGTGGAGGCCAATCGATTTCTAGTATCCGGCATCTGGAGATATTGGAAAAGCAATGATTAGGTTCCTTCTCCATGTTTAAGCAAGAGGCCAAAAGAAAAACGGTAATCGGGGTAAGGAGCTAGGGGGTACCTAGTCTTTTAACATAAAAAACCATAGCCCATAGCCCATAGCCCATAGCCCGTACCGCCATATCCCGATTTCTTCAGTCCAAGTGCTTATGGGTACATCCTTGTACTCTACATTACTCGCCCCAACATGCTGCCTAAGCCTCACTGAGTTCAACTGCTCGTTGCCTAGCTGCCTGTAATCCCTTTTCGATTAAGGCTTGTACATTCTGAGCATCGAAGACTTTGAGTGCAGCCTCGGTGGTTCCTCCTCTGCTTGAGACACGTCTGATCCATTCGTCACAGTCTATATGGTCACGATTGAGTAGGGTCAATCCGCCCATAAACGTTTGGCGAACCAATAGTTGCGCTTCAGAATCGCTAAATCCCATGGATTTGGCGGTAAGAATCATTGCATTCATAAAATAAAACACATACGCAGGGCCACTCCCAGAGATGGCGGTGGCGGCGTCTATCATAGATTCTTCCTCGGCGTATATGGCTTTGCCTGTGGTATTTAGGAGATTTTGGACGGTGTAGCTCTCTATCCTAGTGACCTCACTAGATGAAGAAAAGACCGTCATGCCCTGTGCTACCTGAGCAGGTAAGTTAGGCATCGCCCTGACGATCTTTTTTAACCCTAGCAGCTCCCCGATCTTTTTGAGACTAAGCCCAGCCATGATCGAAAGCACAAGTTGATCTTCCCGCAAATAGGGTCGAAGCTCGGTTGCAAGTGGGGCAAAGTCCTGAGGCTTGACCGCCAGAATCACCAAGTCCATATCGGTGATTTCTGTACTAGGTTCTATCAAGATGGGGTGCTGAGAGTAGGCTTCAATCAGGGCTTGCTTGTCTTCCTTGCGGTCAAGGAAATAAAGGTCCTCACGGGAAAGTACACTGGCATTGATGAAACTGGCGCCAAAGGTTAAGCCCATGTTGCCGGCCCCGATGATGAGAATTTTCATAATGTTGGTGGTTTTATGAATCCAGTTGACAATTGAAGCTAAGGGGGGGCGAAGCGAGCATTTTTGGATTCAAAATTGCAAATAAACAGAAATCAAATGTAATCCAGCGACTTGAATTCCAGAAGAATGATGAAGAAGACTTCCTACCTTTTCCTTAGTCTACTATTTTTTGCCCTAGGTATATCCCAGCCTTTAAAAGCTCAGTTCAGACAAAAATATTACTCCATTGGCTTGAGAATGGGGGCCGCCAACTACTTTGGGGATCTTGCGAGTAATCCGTTAGAATCCGCAAAGCAGACTCGTGGTATGGTTGGGGTAGGATTAGAATACAAGGTCAGCCCTATTTATTCTGTCCAATTTGCTATACAGGGAGCCACCTTGAGGGGAGACGATCAAGGTTCGACAGACTCTTTACGAAGCCTGAGAAACCTAAGCTTTCGCAATAATGTCTTAGACTTTTCGGTCAGTAACGTTATCTATCTCTTAAGTGATGGGAAAAGAATACGGCACCGGGTGCCATTTAGACCTGCTCTTATTTTTGGAATGGGAGTCCTAAGGCATCGCCCAGAAACCAAATTGAATAGCCAGTATTACGATTTGCGTTCACTAGGTACAGAAGGCCAGTTGTTGCGTGGAGAAGATCAAGCTTACCCTTTTTGGGTAGTTAGGCTCAACACAGGTATTAAGGCTAATATTCGGCTGACTCGCGAATTAGATTTGAATATTCAGGCTGAATATTTCTTAACTCTCAGTGATTATCTCGACGATGTAAGCGGGGATTACCCTGACTTAGAATCATTAAGGGCCTTCAACCCACTTTCTGCTACCTTATCAGATCGTACCCCCACGGCAGTTTCTGACGGAGGAGCTTCTCTTTATGAAGGCGCTCGGGGCATCAGCCCTAACCAAACAGACTCTTTTCTACTGACTTCAGTAGGAATATCTTATTTAATCAAGTAATAAACACCTGGCCTAGGCTGAGTTGGAGAGCCAGAGAATGGCATTAAAGGTCATAGCCTTATCCATCTAGGGTCTCAGTAGTGAAGCCTGCCAGACGCAGGTGGTCCCAATACTCGGGGTATGATTTGACGACGACTTCTGGCTCGTCTATGATCATACCTGGGTATCGGACCGCCAACGGCGCAAAGGCCATGGCCATGCGATGATCTTCATAGGTATGAATTTGTGCCGCATCGCCCTTTATTCCATCATGTATCCTTAGATAGTCTGGGCCCGTACTGACATCGACTCCCATTTTGCCTAGTTCGGTCGCCACCGCATCTATCCGATCTGTTTCCTTGACTCTCAGGGTATGGAGACCGGTTAGGGTTAAAGGGTGTCCTTTTGCTGCTGCAACCACGGCCAAGGTCTGGGCGAGATCTGGGACTTCCGTAAAATCGATGGTAGAGGGAATGGCTTCTGAGGGAGATTTGACTTTGGTTAGCCGAATACCTTCTGTCATATACTGGGTTTCGACTCCAAAAGCTTGCATCAATTCAGACACTTTCTGGTCTCCCTGAAAAGACTCTTGTCTTAAGCCTGTCAGCATCACAGATGCCTGGTCGGCAAGCGCAACAACACTGTACCAATAGCTGGCCGCAGACCAGTCACTTTCTATCCGGTATTGGCCTGGCTGATAGGATTGTTCAGAAACAACAATAGTTTGGTCAGTCCAAGAGCTTTGGATCCCAAATTTCCTCATTAGCCCCAAGGTCATTTCGATGTAGGGCCGGGAGGTAATGTCCCCCTCAAGCTCTAAGCTGAGTCCTTTGGCCAAAACTGGGGCAATCATCAATACAGCAGAAATAAACTGACTGCTTACATCGCCTCTCATCCGGAGCTCTCCCCCTTTGAGTCGACCTTTGCTGACCACGTGGAGAGGAGGGTAGCCGTCTTGTTTCCAGTATTCGATACTTGCTCCTAGCCCCCGGAGAGCTTCCACCAAGATACCTATTGGCCGCTTACACATGCGTGGAGTACCGGTGAGAATCTGATCTCTGCCGACTGCCGCACAGTAGGCGGTCAAAAATCGCATCGTAGTCCCCGCGTCAATAACGTCAAGAACATGGCCTTCAGATTCTAACAGCCGCATCATGGTCTGGGTATCGCGGGCTGTGGCGAGATTCTCCAATTGGATCTGATTGCCACTGAGCCCCTGCATGATGAGGGCTCGGTTACTTTCGCTCTTGCTCGAAGGGAGCGGGATTTCTACGTCGAAGGTGGAGGGAGCACTTAAGGCAATCATGTAGCCGGAATGAAGAAAAAATTGTGGTTGGGATGAATTAGCGGGTCAAAAGTAACCAATTTTTGGTCGACAAGTACCCTTATTACATAGCCAAGATCCGTCAAAAACTCGAAACACTTACGTCGGTTTTCATTGTCCCACAACTCGCAGTAGATAATCGGCTTGTGTCTTTGAAGCAATTGCCGACCTCCCCGAAACACGAATTGTTCGTAGTTTTCTACATCGATTTTGATGGCATTTATTCTTTCTTGCTGTAGAATCTCGATCTGATCTAAATACTTTTGTTCCACCTGATAGGTATTGGCGGACGCGTCGTATCCCTCTATGCTTTGATGATTGACATGACTCAATCCTTGCATCTTCACACCTTTAAGAATAGGCATACTCATTTCCACTTGCCCCTGGTTTTCTCCCAAGGCAAATGGAAGAATTGCCACATTGGTGAGTCGATGGGTCGCCACTACTTTTTGTAAAACGGCAATGTTGTCAGGCACGGGTTCAAAGGCATATACCTGCCCCTGCTTAGCTCTTTTGGCCATGAGAACCGTCATGATTCCAATATTGGCCCCAATATCTAGAACAACATCTTGTGGCTGAAGGAGGGTGAGAAAATAGTTGAAGTCCCCCTCCTGCTGGGGGCCATCCCAGCGTAAAGTCAGAATTTTAAATCGGGAAAACAGGTACAAGTAACGCTGAAACCCAAATATTCGTTGGAGGAAGGCCTGTAAGGCTTTTTTCATAGGAAAAACCCTGATGATCTTTCAAGTCGGAAAGTTAGATAAAATCACTCCCGATTGAAATAAACAGGGTGAATCTATACTTTTAAAGGAAAATGAGGAATCTGATCAAATACGCCATAAAGAGCTTGCTTGCTTTGACCCTATTGTGGGGAGCCTCAGGCTTGGGAGGCTGTCGTACTTCAAGGGTAAATACAGAGAAAGAGGTCTATCGACGAGCCCAGCGAAATCTAGAGGTTCGAAACTTCGGGGCTGCCGAGATTGATTTTACCTTGGTATTGGAGCTAAATGAGAAGTTGGAACGAGCCTACTATTACCGAGGAATCAGTCGGATTGAGCTAAAGAAGTATCGCGCTGCGATAGATGATTTCTCTCAAGCCTTAGCCCTGAAACCCAACGATTCTGATACTTACTTTAGGCGTGGCCTTACTTACCTGAGAATAGAGGAGCACCTGTTGGCTTTGAAAGACTTTAGCGCGGCTTTGGTAGAAAGCCCCAAAGATGAGAGACTTTATTACGCCAGAGCTACTTCGAAAATGGGTTTGGAGGATTTCCGGGGAGCCATAGCCGACTATGATCAAGCCATTCGCTTCTCTAAAGGGCGAAACCTACAATTTTTCCGAAATCGCGCGGAAGCCTTTATCCGGCTAAGGGTTTTCCCTGCTGCATTGGCGGATTTCAATTACGTCATCTCTCGTGAACCTCGAAATCCTCAAAACTACCTGGCCCGTGCATCGGTAAGACTTCGGGCCGGGGATCGTGAAGGGGCTTGCCTTGATTGGTCTAGAGCCGGTGAAATGGGAGCTAGCGAAGCATACAGTTATATCAATGAATACTGCAATTAGTAGCTAGCTTATAACTACGATGCGGGACAGCGAGCTCTTGAGGTTAAGATGCGAAGACTCACGGCGCCCTTTACAGTACTTGGTTGTCATTGGCAGGAATAAATTCCCGCACCAGTAATGTGAAACTGGGGTGCTTCTCGATAAATCGTACAGATTTGATGCACCCCTTCGATTCGAGTTGGATTGACCCCTAGTCAACGACTCGCTTAATGAACCAGGTATCATTGATGTTGACGCCTAGCCTGAAGCGTGCGTATAACTCCTGCAAAGGCAGAGTCGTATTGTTTCCGCGTCGTCCTAATTCTACCGCAATGTTGATGCGTGAAGCAGCCCGCCCCCGGTTAAATCGGTTATTTCCTTTAAGACCGGCTGGAAGTCCGATCCCTAGGGTAACTCCATAGTCCAAGACAGGCTCGTCATTGAACTGGATGTAACTTTGTTGGTAAAAGGCACCTGCGCGATATTTGACGCGCTTCATGTACTTAAATGCTTGTGGGTCAGGAGCAAACTCCCCACCGATGGCGGCTCGCCACTCAGAATTTAGTCCTCCAGGCTCGCCAAAGGCAGCGAATTGAGACCAATCTTGGTAGGTGAAGTCAGCCCCTACGGACCAATATCCTGGCCGATTGATGGTCAGCCCTCCCCCAAACTTGGCAGGAAAGACAATCTCGCCAAACTCTCGGCCGCTCAATGAATCCTCCACAAACCCATTATCAAATACGGTGAAGCGGTCTGCAGAAGAATTTAGGGTATATTCAGCAGTACCTCCTACCCTGAGGAGGACCTGCTTGGCTCGATTGAGGGTGTCTTGGTAGATAACCCCCAGTTGAGTGGCTAAGGCTGTGACGTATAAATCTTCCGTTACCGAATTACTTTGAAAAATAGCAGTTGTCGCGGTAAGGGAGTCCCCTTGAAGCAGTCTGTTTTCCCACTCATACCGGGTATTGCCAAAGCGGAGAAATGCATTGGCACCGAGGCGAAGTTTCTTCTTAAACATGGCTTGACCCATGCCTATGAATAGCTGGTTAAGACCTCCTTCTCCCCGGTAGCTGGTTTCTTGAGTAAAAATGGTATCCTGTAAGAACCGGTTGCGGCGGTCCAAAACGTCATACCCCACCGTACTGTATGGGGTAAAGCCAAAGGCAAGCTTGGGTCCTTTGTTAGGAGGGAACCCAAAGGCCAAGTTTTGGAAGCCTCCCGTGAATTGATTGGCATCCTGGGTGGCGGTGCTCACTTGGGTCAGCTGCCCAAAGGCCGCTACATCCATGGTGGTGAAGACCAAGTCGGCATACCCGGCGGGGTTGAGGAAGTTGAGGGAGAAGTAGTTATCAGAGGCAATTCCGATACCGCCCATAGCTGCATTACGGGCAGTAGCTCCATTAAAGATGTCGCCAATGGCATAACGTGAATAAGGGCTCACCGTTAGGGTTTGAGCGTTTAGGGAGTTATATACGAGGCATCCCAGGACTAGACTGGCGACGAACCATATGCGAAGTGAACTCATGCGAAATTGGGATCGGAAACTAAATGGTAGATCCCATACAGGATCAAATTTGAGTCTGCAAAATTGATGCATCTAAGTTGATTTTCAAAGCGATAAAAATCCCCCCCGCTTAAAAAGACTTGAACCTGGGGGTCATGCTCGCGCTGATACCGAGCTACAATGCCCTCGATTTCAGCGCACATTCCATTAAAAACCCCTGACTCAATGCTGGATTGTGTGCTGTCTCCAATCAGAGAAGGAACTTCCTCAAGTGATTGAATCCAAGGCAGGCGCGCGGTAAATTCATGTAAACTGCGAAACCGCATGGCCAGACCTGGGGCGATTCCTCCCCCCAAATAGCTGCCATCTTGTTTAGCGAAATCATACGTAAGAGCTGTACCCGCATCAATTACCAAAACTGATTGTTGAGGAGTTCGCTTTTGTGCAGCGATGATGCCTACAATCCGATCTGTACCTAAAGTATGAGGGGTTTGGTAATCATTCTGAATGGGAAAAGAACTTTGACTATGAATCCCTACCAGTCTGGGAGAAAAAGTCAAGTCCTGCCACAGTTTCCAGGTCTGCGGATCCCGCTTGGAATCTGCTACACTGAGCCAGCCGACTGCCTTGATGTTCCCGAAGTGGGAGCATATTTCGGCTACTTTGCTCTCTACCTCTCCCATAGCAGGGGTCCATACTTGCTCAAGCTGGCCCGCTCGGAAAAGGCCGACTTTGGTACGTGTATTACCTAGATCAATGGCCAGGATCATAGGGATAGTGTTTAAATCAAGGATAGAGGTTGCCTGAGGTGCTAAAAATAAAAACCGGCCACCTGAGTTATGCCTCGGGTGGCCGGAGTAATTAAGCTACGGTCTACTCGAAGTCAGAAAAATCATCCGAGCGCATCAAGCGCGCGTTGGGGCGGTAACTTTCGTCCCCTTCTTGCAGATTGCTAGCCATAACTTCATTGCAGTTTAGGTTCATGCTGAATCCCCTAGGTGCTGAGAAACGAAGTTGCGGGACCTTCAACTGCTCATCTTCATAGGTAGCCTTCATGTAATGAGCCCAGATAGGCAAAGCCATGCTGGCCCCTTGGCCTTGCTTCATGCTATAAAAGCGCATACGGCGATCAGAGCAGCCTACCCAGACTCCGGAGACCAAGTTGGGAGTAACTCCCACAAACCAGCCATCTGCGTGGTTTTGGGTAGTTCCGGTTTTGGCGCCTATTTCATTTTCAAATCCATAGCGATATCTCAAGCGTGAAGCCGTTCCTCCAGGTTCATCTACCACACCCTTGAGCAATTCTACCATCAAGTAAGCTACCTTGGGGTTGAATGCTTTTTGGGTAGCAGGAGCAAAGTTTGCCAGGACATTGCCTTTTTGGTCTTCAATTCGGGTGATGAAGATGGGCTTGAGGTGAATACCCTCATTGGCAAAGGTGCCATAGGAACCAGTGAGCTCGATTACGCTCAAGTCAGCTGCTCCTAAACACAGAGAAGGCACCGCTTCAAGGGGCGTTTCAATGCCACAGCGGTATGCAGTTTTGACGACCGTGGCTGGTTTGACTGCATCCATGAGGCGTGCCGTGATTAAGTTGGTGGAGGTGGCTAATGCACGGCGCAAGGTCATGTAACCTCCATATTGCCCATCGGCGTTCTTAGGAATCCAATCATTGCCTTCTCCATCCACATTTTCAAATACTACTGGCTGGTTAAGGGCTTGATCACAAGGCTTCCAGCCATTTTGCATGGCCGTGGCGTATACAAATGGCTTAAAGGTAGAACCGACTTGGCGCTTACTTTGGGCCACATGGTCGTATTTGAAATACCGGAAGTCGATACCGCCTACCCAAGCCTTGACAAAACCGCTACGAGGATCAATGGACACCATGCCAGTTTCTAGGATCTGGGCGTAATACTTGAGAGAGTCCATGGGACTCATCACCGTATCTATTTCGCCTTCCCAACTGAAAATGGTCATGGACCGAGCCTGATTGAATTCTTCCTTGATTTCTGTCTCCGATTTACCTTGACGCCGAGCCCGGTGATAACGATTGCTCATTTTCATCAAGTCGGTCAAGATTTGGGGCTCATATCTATAGGGCTCTCGGCCCTTGAGTTCTTTGAAAAAAGCTTGTTGCAAACCTGATAAATGGGTAGAAACGGCCTGCTCGGCGTGTCTTTGCATCCGTGAGTCAATGGTGGTATACACCTTAAGGCCATCGGTGTAAAAGTTGTATTGACTGCCATCTGGTTTGTGATGGTTTTCGCACCATTCTACCATGAAGTCTCGTACCGCTTGACGAAAATAGGGAGCCAGCCCCTTTTCGTGTTCTGCTCCTTGGCGAGCCGTCACCAAAGGAAGTGCCTTGATAGAATCAACGTCTGTCTCGTCAGCGTCTAAAAAACCATGGCGTACCATGAGGTCTATGACGAGGTTGCGACGTGAAACAACTGTATCAGGACGGCGGATCGGGTCAAATACTCCCTGGCCTTTTAGCATACCGATTAATACTGCGGCCTCTTCTACGTTGAGGCCACGGGCGCTTTTATCAAATAAACGCTGGGCGGCCATTTCAACCCCATAGGCATTGCTATATATATTGACCGTATTGAGGTATGCTTCTATGATCTCTTGCTTGGTGTAGTTTTTTTCAAGAATGGCAGAAACGATCACCTCCTTAATCTTGCGGTTTACGGTTCTTGCTTGCCCTACTGCATCAAATAAGTTCCTAGAAAGCTGCATGGTGATGGTGGAACCACCAGACGTGTTCCCCATCAGGTTGCGCTTGAGCAAGGAAATAATAGAAAAATGATCTACTCCAGAGTGCTGATAAAATCGGGCATCTTCCGTAGCAATGAGGGCATCGACTACGTAAGGGGACATTTCGTTGAGCCGGATGTTAACCCGATTCTCCTCTGAATAAAAGTTGTCAATCACCACTCCATCTGCGGTGATGACCTGGGTCGACAAGGAGGCTTGTGGGTTTTCAATCTGCTCTAGCGGAGGGAGGTCATTGGCGGTATAAAAGATAAAGCCAAGAACCGCTAAACCTACTCCGAGGATCAGAGCAAAGAACACTCTACGAGGCCATCGATAAGAAGGTGAGGGTGAAGAGACGGTGGGTTCTGCCTGGGAGGCAGTCTCTTCCTGTATAGACGCGTCTTCCATCAAATTCCATATTAGTGACGCACCGCTGGGGGGAGAAAGGTGCCTAAATCGTTAGCCCAAAATAATCAGTGCTTCAGCAAGGGTCAAGCATATGGGGATTAATCCTTGATGAGAAGCGATATGTTTTTTGTCAAGATGTTGATTATGAGTGCTTTGTGATTGGTGGGGGCTTTGCCGTGAAAGTGAGATAGCTGGGAATTAGGCTTCTAGCTAGAAAAGCCTAAGCCTCGGATAGGTCCATAGGCCTCAGCAGCTTATCTTTGCGCTTAATCCACGCATAGATTGATCATTAGAAAAATAACCCTGCGATTTGAAAGCTCAACTGCTAGATGGAAAGGCTTTGTCCCAGACCATCAAAAATGAAATTCGTGACGAAGTGGGTGAAATCCTGGCCGGAGGCATGCGCCCCCCCTACCTAGTAGCCATTTTGGTAGGAGACAATCCTGCCTCACGCACCTACGTCAAAAACAAAATTCAGGATTGTGAATACGTAGGCTTTAGCTCCACCCTTAAGCGGCTACCTAGCAGCATCTCGGAAGAAAAGCTTCTAGCTAAAGTGGAAGAGTTTAATCAAAATGAAGATGTAGACGGCATCATTGTTCAAATGCCCCTGCCGGATCACATCACTCCACAAAAAATTACCCAAGCAATAGATCCACAAAAAGACGTGGATGGATTTCATCCCATGAATGTGGGTTTGATGACCTTGAATTTTCCTTGCCTAATGCCGGCTACTCCCTCGGGAATCTTAGAACTTCTGCGCCGGAATGATATCGAAACCAAGGGGAAACACTGCGTCATGGTAGGGCGAAGCCGCATTGTAGGTCGTCCAACGTCCATCATGATGTCCCGTGGAGGACAGCCAGGGGAAGCGACTGTTACCTTATGCCACAAGTATACCAGTCCAGAGATGCTCAAAGACCTGGTTTCGCAGGGAGACATCGTGATTGTGGCGGTAGGCAAGCACAAACTTATAACCGCAGACATGGTGAAGGAAGGCGCGGTGATCATCGACGTAGGGATGAACCGGGTTGCTGATGCCAGCAAAAGGTCAGGCTTCCGATTGGCTGGTGACGTAGATTTTGGGCCCGTGGCTGAGAAAGCTTCTTTTATCACCCCGGTACCAGGTGGGGTAGGGCCGATGACTCGCGTGATGCTTTTGCGCAATACCCTGGATGCGTTCAAGCTTAGAATGGGCATTACCCAAAATTTCCCAGATCGCATTACCTGGGACGAATCTTGAATCAAAGATTAAATGGCAGGACACTACTTAATACTCGGGGGCGGCTTGGCAGGCAGCTTCATGGCAGCTCGACTCTGCTTGGCAGGACAGAGGGTAACGCTGATTGACGACCGTGATTCACATAGTGCCTCGCGCACCGCAGCAGGCTTATTTAATGTGATTACGGGCCGCTTTGGGGCCAAAAGCTGGCTGGCCGACACCTTGCTAGCTGAGATCAAACAGTTTTTAGCTATTCCTTCATTTCAGGAGCTGGCTCGCTTTGTTCATTACAGTTCGATTTATCGCCCTTTCAAGACTACCGAGGACTATAATAAGTGGCTAGGAAAAGTGGAGGACCCTGCTTATCAAGCATTGGTTGACTTTGTGGAGAAGCCGCTTCATGAAGATCTTCTGATCAATCCCATGGGAGGAGTGATGATCAAACCGTGTGGTTGGGTAGACACAGCAGGCTTGATAGACGGGCTGCTGCACGCCCTAGAGTTTGGTTTCCATCTCCGTAGATTAACCGGGCATATTGACTACGATTCTATTGATATCGAAAACAGGACTGTTCAATTGAGGCAAGAAGCCCTGCCATTTGACCATATAGTCTGCTGTGAAGGATATCAAATGGTAGATAACCCTTGGTTTGAAGAGGTTCGTTTGATACCCAATAAGGGAGAGATCCTTCGACTAGAGATTCCAGGACTTGAGCTTCCATTCGTAGTGAGCAAGAAAATTTATCTTATTCCTGAGCCTACTGGATCATGGGTCTGTGGCGCTACCTATGCAAATGATTTTCAATCCCTTGAACCCACTCCTTCGGGGAGAGAGGAAATAGAGTCATATCTCCACAAAACCATTAAACTGCCTTATAAAATCACGGGTCATTGGAGTGGGGTGCGACCCACCACGCCGAATCGGCGTCCAGTGCTAGGGACCCATCCTGAGCTACCCCACCTGCATGTGCTTAATGGTTTTGGAACCAAGGGCGTCTTGTTAGCTCCTTATTGTTCCCGTATCATGACAGAGGGGCTCATAAACGGAAACTGGGACATTCCAAAGGAAGCCCAGCTAAACCGATTTTATGTTGATTGATAGATTCCTAGAAGGATAGGGGAGCAAACTTATTCGGCCTACCCCTAAAGATACTTATTCTCTTGCCTTGAAATTTTATTCGACTGTAAGGGGAAACTGCCTGATCTGTCCCTCTGATTCCACCGTGATTTCGTAATGTCCCTTAGGCCAGCGGCGGACGTCTATTTGGGTAGACAGACGCTCCCATTCGGGATCAAGGACACGGGTAGCCATCAAGCTGCCGTATTTGTCATGGATGACCAATTTGGCATGAACAGATTCCTTCAGTTGAAAAGTGAACTTTTCATGGACCTTTACAGGCTCAATTTCGAAGGCTTCACCCTTTTCGTTGATGATTTGAAAGGGATTGAGTGAGTCAAAGGGCGTCCAAGCGATGGAAAACATCGCCACTACCAGAAGCAAGGGAAGACGGTAAAACAACCTGGAGTGGTTCATGGACAAAAAATGTTTTGGTTCGTGAACGAACGTTGATGATAAAGCCAAATGCAGGCCAAAAAGTGAATTAATGGATGATCATTAGCGAGAAATTGTAAACCGTTGCTGAAAAAATTGCCCATCATCCTGGATGATCATTACCAGATAGACCCCCGGTGACCAGTTAGATAGGTCTAGATTCTTCTTCTGTTTATAGGGTTCAGGGCTGAGCCGCTGGGATACCAATTCGCGGTTGCTCAAATCTACTATCCGTAATTCTGCTGGTAAGGGGCAAAGGTATTCTACATCTAGCTTCTCCGCGGCAAGGTCGACTTTTACCCAAAGCCCAGCTTCCCCCGGAAGTTTGATTCTTTTGGTGGGACTGTATTCAATATGCCCGTCTGGGAATAAACCTCCTAAGCGGTAAAATAGACTTGGTGCTTCTAGGTATCTTACCCCAAGGTCAATATACTCCCGTTTACCTGATGGATTTAGGTGAGTTAATCGTTCAAACCTCGTCCCCAATGATCTGCGCTCAAGCCAAACTTGGTCTGGAGGATGGTCTCCCAAGTATCTCCATCTAATGGCGACGTGACCATGGCGTGGACTCAGCTGAAGACGCCAGTCTTTGGCAGGCAAAACCATAGCATTGAGACATCCGTCGTATACGGATACCATCACTGTGGCTTGATCACAAAGGGGACCTCCATCGCTCGCACCCGTGTTATCACATATTTCATAAACCAAACGAAGGGTGTCTTCTCCTGCTTGGGGGATGTACCTCAGGATTTGTCTACTTGTATCAAAACTCACACTGGCTCCACTGATAGATATCTGACTAAGCTGTAATGTGTAAGGATCTAAGCTGTTATCTGAATCCTGGTCATTTTGCAGGATTGGAAGCTGGGTTTCATACCCTACAGCTCCACAACCAGAGTCTGCAATAGCTATGGGGGCACATTGGTTGTTTACCTTGAAGGAAGCCGTGTCAGAACTGGTGATGGTGTTCAGCCAGGTGTTGACCATTACTTTATCCCCTGCATTGCCACTCCAGGTATTACAACCACTGGAACAGCCACTAAGATCATAGGTGCCGATTCCTGTATTTCGGTTATCAAAATACATCAAAGGGGTATACCCACTAGGCCTGACCATGGTGGTATTGAAACCATTTGTGTGATTTTCTGGGTCATAAACTGGGTAGTGGACCACTCCAGCCAGGAACTGGACCACAATCTCACCGCTATCCCCTGAACTAATTGGATTGCCCAGACCATCCAGACCATCCCAAGGAATACACTGATCGCCCGTAGTGCTATTTTGATATGGAAAGTATCGATCAACGGTTCCCTCTTCATATACACCGTTGCCATTGAGGTCGATGAATACATTGATCTCTCCCACTTTGGTGGCATTTACCCGTATACAAAATGAACTGTCTAAGTGACATCCATCGACATTGAGATACGTAATCACGCCTGGGGTTCCAGTTGGATAGGCTGTGGTATCGGGCTCTTGAAGAAATACGGGATATTCAGGGACGGCTTCACTGACGGTGGTGCTAGATTTTCGATCCGCTTCAATGTCGCCGGTTTGAGTGGCTCCATGACTATTGAAGGAAACCGTATAACCATATGGCTGAATCTCGTTCATGTCCATGCTGATTACCAGGCTATCAGGAGTCCAGGTATAAAACTGCATGCAAGCTTTGTTGCTGCCGGAATTGGTATTTAAGTGCCATTTGTAGCTGAAAAGCCTTCCCGTGATCGCTGTAGGAGTTCCCGAGCCTGACGCATCGGCTACGGTCACATCTAAAGGGTGCACATAATAGCGGGGACTGGTACTGATGATGGAATCGTCTCCTACATTGAATACAATGGCATAATCACCAGCCATGGTCGGTGTGCAAACCAGTTGGTCATAGCCATTGGAGCCGGCAATAGCATTGGGCCCAACATATGCTTCTACTCCATCATCAGCTACATAGCCTGAGTCGGATGCACTGCCTGCAACTTTACCAGCTCGCAAAATGCTACCGTCTGGCGCAATGATTCGGTAATAAAGGTCAAAACTGCTGGCCGCAGGATTGCTGAAGCCATAGTAAATGGTCTCTGTACTGGGATCGTGAATGTGGACGTAAAGGCGATCATACCAAGGGCGATCAAATCCAGGACCTTCCTTGCCCGATCCATCATTTCCTTGAATGTATGATAAGCAACTGCTGCCTCCTCCTGCAGGGATGAGTTGAGCGGTTCCTTCGGCGAAGACCGCCCTGGCCCCTAGCAGCAGGGCCAGCACCATGGTGGTAATCCGGAAGTACATGAGCAGTGTATCGTATTAGTCTGCAATATACATTATTTGGAAATTGCAACTAATCGTATATATTCATTACTCTTACATACCTAGCTCACATCTTCCTCTAATGAGTAGCCTTTAGAAAACGATGACGAATCATTCCCCCCTTGGTGTCCTTAATCTTGTGCATGACAACAAAAGCACTGGGATCAATCAATTTTAGCTCTCGTTGTAGGCGGGCCAATTCCAAGCGAGTGATTACAGTGAATAGAATCTTGATCTCGCTCTCTTCCCTGTATTCCATTTTATAGCCTTTATGCCCATCGTATACAGTCACTCCCCGATGGAGCTTGGTAAGGATCATGCTGCGGATACTGGGGGAATAGTCTGAGACAATGGTTACGCCAATATATTCTTCAAAGCCATCTAAAACGTAATCAATGGTTTTTGATGCGACAAAGTAAGTAAGCAAGGAATAAAGGGCAGTCTCTAAGCTTAGTAAGTAGGCGGCAATAGAAAAGATGAGTACGTTGAAGAGAAAAATAATTTCTCCAATGCTGAATCCGGTTTTCTTGCTCAGAAAGAAGGCCAAAACCTCGCTGCCATCGATGACGGCTCCTGCCCTGACGACTAATCCGATGCCTAACCCTAGAAAAAACCCCCCAAAGACTGGGATCAGCAGGCGATCTTGGGTAGCCACAGGAAAGTGAATCGTTGCGATTACCAGGGACAACAAGAGGATGGCGAGGCTACTTTTGATGCCAAAACTCTTTCCCAATTGTATCCATCCCAAGGCAACAAAGGGAGCATTTACCAAGATAAGCAGGATGCTAACTGGATATCCACTGACTAGATTAAGTAAAAGGGAAATTCCAGTAGCTCCTCCATCTAATAAAGCGCCCGGTATTAGGAAACTTTCTAGGCCGAAGGCTGCCGATGCAATTCCTATTGTCATATACACCAGTTGTCTTAAATAGGCCTGCGCTACTTCAACGGAGGTTTCAGGACCCGGAGAGGAGCCTTTTTTATTTGCTTGAGCTTTGTTTAGCCTCAGTAAGATTAGGATGGCCTGCCAAAGTGGATTCATGTATAGCTTTTTGAATGTGAAAGTATCCGTAACCTTTTTAATTTAAGCAGATGCTAAAAGACAGGAAAGTGAGCTCTCTAAGGGGAGAACACAAACTTGAACATTGACGAGTTTAGGGTGAATTACACTCTATTCTCATATAAATACTACTAAGCTTTAAGATGAAACTGCAAAGACTACTCATACTCGGATTTTTGATGGCAGGACTGTTTGCTTGTCAAGCTCCTTCATCCTCTCCTGCTGCGGGAGAAGTCATGTTAGAGCCTTTGGTGCCAGAGAAGGATTTAGGAGAGGTATTTGAAGCGGTACAGATGGTAGGCATATTTGAGGACTCCAAGACCTTCGTCGATTGTCGGCCTACCGTGAGTCCCGAACGTATCGTGGCTGCTTTTCGCGAACAGAAGGACCAGCCGGATTTTAGCCTAGAACAGTTTGTGGAAACATATTTCCTTCCTCCACGGAAGTTTAACAGTGATTTTCACAGCGACCCCAATCGCTCAGTTGGGGAGCACATCACGGCGCTTTGGCCGGTACTGACTCGGCAGCCAGATCAAAATATTAGTGGTTCCTTGCTAGAACTGCCCCATCCATATGTAGTACCAGGAGGCCGGTTTCGGGAAATATATTACTGGGACAGCTACTTTACTATGTTGGGACTTCAAGTTTCCCCACCAGAGTCTCAGGCCCTGATTGGGAGCATGCTCGACAACTTCTCATTCTTGATTGACACCCTAGGTTTCATTCCTAATGGCAATCGAACCTATTTCCTCGGGCGTTCTCAACCACCCTTTTATTCTCTAATGGTGAAGCTCTGGGATCAAGTGAAACCGGGTGCTCTGACCCAGTACCTTCCCCAAATGGAGAAAGAATATGCATTTTGGATGGAAGGGCTAGAAGGACTTAGCGAAGAAAAACCTGCTCATCGAAGGGTGGTTCGCCTTAGCGATGGAACGGTAATGAATCGATATTGGGACGATCAACCAGAACCACGGCCAGAGTCCTACCGTGAGGATGTGGAGCTAGCGGAGAGCAGCCAACGTGAGCCATCCCAGTTGTACCGTGATTTACGGGCAGCTTGTGAATCTGGCTGGGATTTTAGCAGCCGTTGGCTGGAGGATCAGGAAAACCTCGGGACGATTCGTACCACCCAGTTGATACCTGTGGACCTCAACTGCTTGATGTACCACCTTGAAAAGACCCTAGCTGAGGCTTATCGAGCTTCGGGTCAAGAAGATAAAGCCCAGGATATGGAATCGGTGGCAAGTGGGCGGGCAGAGGCAATAGAAAGGTTCTGTTGGTCAGAGGGAGGCTTTTACAGCGATTTTAATTGGATAGAACAAAAAAGCACTGATATCTTGACAGCAGCGGCCATGTTTCCCATGTTCTTGGAGGTGGCAGATCAAACTAAGGCCCTCCAAGTTCATGAGGCCATTACCCAAGGTTTGTTAGCTCCAGGAGGGATACTTACTACGTTGAACCCTATTGGTCAGCAGTGGGATGCGCCAAATGGTTGGGCACCCCTTCAATGGGTTAGTTATTTAGGGATGAAGAATTATGGGTTTAATGAAACGGCGGCCAGCATAAAGGATCGTTGGATTAATCTCAACACCAAAGTTTACCAAAATACCGGGCGCATGGTAGAAAAGTACAATGTCGGTGATTTAAGCCTAGAAGCGGGAGGGGGAGAGTATGCTCTCCAAGATGGTTTTGGTTGGTCCAATGGCGTTTTGCTAAGAATGTTGAACGAAGAATAATACGAATTCCAATCTTAACGGATATACCACGCATGACAAGCTCTTATCGCCCACTTAAAGGACGCTTCCTGGTTTCAGAACCCTTCATGTCGGATGCTAATTTCCAGCGCACTGTGGTGCTACTGGTCGAGCACAACGATGAAGGCAGCCTAGGTTTTGTTTTGAATCGCCAGCTAAATGTGTCCCTACCAGAAATGGTAGGTGAGCTACCTATTCCCGGAGCCAAAGTCTTTTTAGGTGGACCCGTAGAGAATACAACGCTACATTATGTCCATCGAAGGGCTGACTTGCCTGAGTCTCGATCCGTGGCTGAGGGAGTATATTGGAGCGGGAATTATGAACTCTTACAAGAATGGGCCCGCTTGGGGACCTTGGATCCCAGTGAAATTTTATTTTTTGTAGGGTACTCGGGTTGGGGGCCGGGGCAGCTAGATAGTGAATTGGACCGTAAATCATGGATCGTAGCACCTGAAAATGGCGCATTGGTCTTTGACAATGAACCAGATAACTTATGGCGTTCGGTATTACACAGCCTAGGGGATCGCTTCCGCATCATCTCCAACTATCCATCTGATCCTAGTTTGAATTAAAGAAGGATAAAGGGGGGACGGCTCATATCAAAAGCTTAGACTTGGCAGCTAGTCGTTCATCAACTTCTTACTTGCTAGCCGCAATTTTAGTCAAGGCCCTTACCAGATGATCAAGGTCTCCAAGGGAAGTGTAGATACTAGGGGAGATGCGGACACCTTGAATGTCTTCATGTTGGATGGGGGTGCTGTAGATCTGAAACTCACGCTGTAGTCTGCTGAGGAGTTCAAGGGGGGAGTGGTCTGCTACAGAAACGGTAGCCATGGCACAACTAAATTCTTCTTTCATTGAGGTAGCTAAATGAATTCCGGGAAGGTCAACTACTTGTTGGGTCCAGTAGTCCTTCAAATATCTCAATCTGGCTTCCTTGCGTGCAATTCCAATTCCATCGTGAAAGTCGATGGCCGTCCCCAATGCTACTTCGGCTGGGATGGCGAGGGTTCCTTGGTGCTCAAACTTACTAATCTGGTTTTGTTCTTCGGGTGGATATCCGTTTATAGGCCAAATAGAAGGAATTAATTCCTCCTTAATGTAGAGCATCCCGGTGCCAAATGGGCCATTGAGCCATTTGTGAAGGCTGGTCGCAAAAAAGTCACAGCCCAAGTCTGGTACGTTAAAGTCAAGCTGTCCAAAGCTGTGAGCGCCATCGACCAGCACCAAGGCTCCATGTCGCTTGGCCATCTCAGATATCTCTCGTATAGGTAGGATTTGGCCACTCAGGTTGACCATATGGCAAACCAAGATGAGCTTGGTCTGTGGGGTCAAAGCCTCTTCGAACCGCTGGACTACTACTTCTGGGTCTTCCGCAGGAACAGGAATTTTGATTTGGTCTACAACAATGCCATTCCTTCTATTTCGCAAATCTAAGGTATGCAGCATGGAGGGATAGTCCTGATCAGTAGTCAATACATGCTCTCCAGGTTGCAGATCCAGGCCAAGAATGACCGTTTCTAGGGCTTGAGTAGCGTTGGGGAAAAGGGCTAATTCAGAGGATTCGACTCCCGCTAAACGAGCCAATTCACGGCGAACTGCCTCACGCAAAGGTCGGAGTTGACGCCACATATAATACCCAGGAGCTTCATTCGCCATGTGTTGATAGTGCCTCTGCGCTTCCTGGACCACCCTCGGTGAAGGACTAACTCCCCCATTGTTGAGGTTAATTAGATTGGGAGAATAGTCGAAGGCTTGCCGGATTTGGAACCAAAAATCCTCATCCTTGGCCGCTTGCTGCGGGGATGCATCTAGGGGAAGTGAAGGAAAGGAAGGGGCAGATAAAGCAGGGATCGAAGCCAATCCCAGGCTGAGCGTACTGATCTGCTGCAAAAAGCTGCGTCTAGATTTCATTATCAATAAGTAATGAAAAAAAGCCAACAACCGAAACCGGAGCCAATCTCTACTTCTGCTTTAGAAAATGACGAAAAACACCAACCAAGTAAGTAGTAAGACTGGGGCAAGGATGACGAGGCTGTAGCGGATGATATAGCCAAAGAAGCTTGGCATTTCAAGCCCTCGCTCTTCAGCAATGGACTTAACCATGAAGTTTGGTCCATTGCCGATATAAGTAAATGCACCAAAGAAAACAGCTGCTACTGAAATGGCCCTTAAGTAATCTTGGGTAACGATGTCTTGGGTTCCAGCGGCAAAGGTCCTTACATCCTCGATGTTACCCACACTTAGATCAAATTTTGCTAAGGCCGCGGACAAGAAATTCAGATAGGTTGGGGCATTATCTAGGAAGCCAGATAAGCCTCCCGTAATCCAATACATGCTGTCAACGGTAAAAAACTGCCGCCCTGCGGGACTGGCCGCAAATTCTCCAATCAATTGAAGAGCGGGCATCATGGCAAAAAAGATTCCAGCAAAAAGGAAAATGACCTCATAGATGGGTTCAAATGTAAATTCATTTCCTCTCAAGGCGGACTTATCTGCAAGTAAATAGCTCGCAATACCTGCACTCAATTGAATGATCTCTCTCAGGAAAGAATATTTGGTGCCATGAGATTCAATGGCGGGCACCCAATCCAATACATTGGGGTCAAGAAAAACAGATCCAACGATGACTGCCAACCAGAAAAAGTTTTTGGTTCCCCTTAAAACGAAGCGCCCACTGTACAAGGTTTCACTGCGATCTAGGTCGGAGGAGTTTCTGCGATCAACGAAATAAAATATGATGGATAAAATGGAGAGCGCAAATATCCACTCAGGTAGTACGTGTACAAAGGTCCATTCGAAGGGGACTCCTTTCAAAAACCCAAGGAAGAGGGGGGGATCTCCGATGGGGGTGAGGGAGCCACCGATGTTGCTCACCATAAAGATGAAGAAGACAACGTGGTAGGGTTTAAGTCTATCTCTATTTAGGCGGATAAAAGGGCGAATGAGCAGCATGGAGGCCCCAGTTGTACCAATGATATTTGATATAGCTGCCCCAATCAGTAAGAGGGTAAGGTTGGCCCTTGGGGTGCCCTCTACATCGACTTGTATCAATATTCCTCCTGAAGCAATATATAAGGGAGCTAGCAGGGCAATGAAGGAAAGGTATTCCGACAATGCATGCGCCGGTTCCGTTGCACCTGGCAGAGCAAGCAAATAGTAAGTAAGCGTGATCAGCCCCAAAGCAGGGGCGATGATTTTATAGTACTTCTCCCAGGTATGTTCAAAGAAAATAGGTCCAGTTGCGATTAACGCCAGCAGGACAATAAAGGGAATAATGGACCATAAAGCAGGGCTTGCATGGTGCTCGTCATGGTGAGCCTCTTCTCCGCTATGGGATGAGGAATGAGCTTGCTCCTCCGTTTGGTGGCTCGGATTTGGGTCTTCGTGATGCTGCGCAATTGAGGGGACTGGCATCAGTAGCAAACATGCTACAGGTATCAGCAACAGGCAGCGGAGAAGATTCTTCATGCGGTGTGTTCGATAATTCGTCGCCAAATACGATAATAAGCGAAAGACTAGCAAATGAGTAGGGGCAGGAGCAAGTACTAAAAACCCTTTTTAGTACTACTGATCAGCTGAGTTGGTTCATTGATCCCACTTATGGTCAGCATTACTCCTTGGCATGAAGCAAAAAATGATGGAGAGGGAATAAAAAAGCCCTCTCAGCTGAGAGGGCTTAATATACTATTATTGATGGAATCAGGCGATTTCTAATTCCTCAGATTTGGCATGTTCCTGAGCTGGAGTGGCTTGGTTGTTGGCTTCTTTGGCCATGGCTTCACGGACCTTAGCAATACGAGTCCCTTTGATGTAGAGGAACGCAAACAGACCAAAAACCAATACAGGATAGATGGCAAAAGTAAGTGAGTAGAATGCTTGCCATTCTGGGATAAGCTTGAAAGCATAAAACGCCAGCATGCCCGAGATGACACTTACGATGCCGAGGGTGACCGGTACAAACATCTCTGGAACACCTATTCGCACCAGGTTATGCGTCAAGTGATCTTTTCCTCCTTCAAAGGGAGAAACTCCTCTACTAATCCGGGCAATGGTAACAAAGGTGGTGTCCATGATGGGTACCAAGAACACCATGAGGGGAATAATCCCTGTTCGGATTTGAGAGATGTTATCGGGTGTAGTCTTAATGTTCCAAAAGTAAATAATGCCAAAGAAGGCCACGACCATTCCAATGAACATGCTACCTGTATCTCCCATGTATACTTTGGCGGGGCGCCAATTCCAGAACAAGAAACCTACGAGACTTCCGATAATGGCAATGAGTACAAAAAACATGAGGTTTAGCCCTTGGGTAGAGATAATCATGTTTAACGCAGCAAAAGCCAAGGTGATCCCAACTGTGGTGGTGACTCCGTCCATGTTGTCCAGCATGTTCAGGCTGTTCATCATGCCTACCACCCAGAAGATGGTTAAGAAATAGTCAAGAAAAAATAGACTAGGGGAGATGGTCACGAAAAAGTTGATGTGGATGCCAAAAGCTAATAATATGAGTCCACAGGCAACTTGTCCCAATAGCTTAACCCTGGGATGGGTCCCATAGGCATCATCGGCAAATCCAATTAGGAATGCCAAGGTTGCACTTAGGAATAGCCCCAGGAAGTGTTTAGAAATGCCCAAGCCGCCTTGGTAGGCGAGGATGAGCACTACTGAAGCTACCAGGAAAGTGATGTAAAAGGAAATGCCTCCTGTAGTGGGTTTAGAAGTACTGGCCCAGCGGACCAGATTCTGAGATTGACGACTTTGAACTCCGAAATTTTTGGAAAAACGAAGCAAGATTTTGTTCAATAAATAGGAGAAGCCTAAGCAACCTAAAAAGATGAAAATGCCTTTCATGTACGTCGGTTTGATCTGGATTCGGGCTGAATCTACAACAATAACTTTATGAATAGAAAGAGCTCATTGTTATCAAATTGTAATATGAAGCCCGACAATGTTAGAAATTTTCCAGTTTTAACGAAAACTTTGGGTTCGATTTATTAGACGAATAAAATTATTGAATTGATCAAATGCGTATGCTGCCAAATTATGGGTAAAAGCTACCTTTTAAGAACTTTTGTTTACCATCACTCTCTTTATAGCGATGAATTGGTGACCGAAAGAAATTTGTGTACTTCGTCTGCACAGCATCTATACACATCTAGCAGTTTTTACCCTCAATCATGTCATTCATTAATCCCAAAAATTTGAACAAATGGACCAATTAACGTTCAAATAGGACATGATAGTACTTGACCCTTGGTGCCGAAATGTCTTCACACCACTGCTCCAGTACCATAAGCCGGTAAAACCAGGTTGGAAAAAAACCTGTAGTTCTGCCTCTGCTCTAGAATGAAGGGAGTGTTTGAAGAGTTTACGTTGATCAATAGTTTTAGTGAATCATGACAGTCTTCTTATGTTGGAATAGTTGATAGGCACAAGGTGTAGAATTCTCCTTATTCAGGGATGGATTATTGTTCCAAAACCTTGGACTATTGTTCCATATCGAAAAATCGCCTTTTTGGATGTATATGGGCTTCGAGGAAATAGTGTGAATGGGCCTGAATAGCTGATAAATCCAATATTTGGATGAGGAGACACACAAGACGCTAGCAAATAGACATATTCTCCTCTCGCAAATACCCCAAGACTCCTCTCTGGTTGAGTTTACAAGCGTATACACGAGGAGTGAGTGAATTAGGTTTGGTGATTTCTAGGCTGGACTAGGTTCCGATTTTTGTTTGGTCTAGAAAAATGCCCTGACTTGGATGCGCCCAGTATGGACTGGGGGAACCAAAGGGGATAGCCTGCCGTCGTAGGTGAAGCTGAGCTCCACGTTTTTAAGGAGTCTGAAGGTGCTGAGTACTTGGATGATGGCATTGGCTCCTGGTTGCAAACCTTGTCGAAGTTCAAATTGTGCACCAGAGCCTGCCTCCCCATCTTCTTGCAAATAAGCCAACTCTAACCTGGCATTGAGGTTATTAAAATTTTTGAGATTCCATCGACTTTGCATGATCAGGCGGTGAGATTGGGTCACCGCGATCACCTGTTGCAGGCTATCTTGATTGGCTCGCCACTGGTATGAATATCCCCCGCTTAGCCTTAGCCTGGATCCAAACTGTAGGTTAAGCTCAGGATTGGCCTCCCAAAAGCTGATTTGATAGTTTCGAATGGAACTGGGACCTGCGTCCAAAGACCGTTGACCTCTTCGTGCCTCGATCTCAAGACTTTGGCTTCTTTCTAGGTTGCCCCCCAGGCTGAGGCGCCCTAGCATTCCAAGAGACTGTTGGGTCCGCAATTCAGGCCCTGTACTTAAGAAGAGCTTTACCTGGTTATCTAAGTAGTTGAGGTTTAGGCTCCCCAATGGACTGCTTTGAAACAAAAAGAGGTCTTGCCTAAGATTGTAACTGGCGCTCAAAAGGGTGGTATCCGCAAAAGGATCCCTCAAATCAATGAAGTAACTGGTGAGGGCTGTATTCCTTGCTTTGCTCTGATTCATGCGGAGGTTACTCACCAGTTGCAAACCACGAAGGGTCTTTCTCCACCAAGACTCACCTTCCTTGATGACCTGCCGAAAAGACACCCTCAGATTACCACTGAGGCCCAATCTGGTACTAGGTTCAAGGTCCTGGGTAGGTACCAATACTCGGATATAGTCTGCTACCAGAGGATTGATAGCAATTTGGAACTCATCAATATCCTGGATACCATCTCTATTGCCCAATGAATCTAGCCAAATGTGGGTGCCTTGACCCGCCGCGACCTCTATGAATCGGACTTCTTGGCGTGCCAGTTGTTCGGAACTGACTTCATAAAGGAGGTTGCCTACCACCAGTCGATTGGCGGGAATCAAACTGGTTTGAAAATTAGTGCTCAATACCCGAGAGTCTTGCAAACCAAACTCCCGGAACAGGCTATCTGAAACGTTCAGTACTCGATAGGAAGAGGTAGAACGTATCCTCCAACTCTTGATTGGCTGAGCAATGGCTTGTAAATATGTGGTATAAGCTTGAGACTTATCTCGGAGCTCACCTCCTCGCCATTCACGGTCTTTGCGATAGTTGAAGCTCAGATCCAAAGAAAAACGTTTGAGGTTTACCGTTCTTAGGTATGGCTTTAGATCTACGAAGCTAAAAGAGCTGTCCTGGATGTTGCCCTGTCGTCGCTGGACTTGGTCTTCGATCCATATTTCGACCCCTGGCTGCCATTTGCCTAGAGGGGCAAATACATTGCCTTCGTAGCGATTCCAGATACGTTTTTCAGCTAAACTGTCTCGATCATTCTGAATGCGTGTGTATGTGAGGTCACCTCGGATAAAGCGTGGGAGCTGACTACTTAGGGAATACACTTGCCTAAAATCTCGTCTGCCAGGCCCTGTAAAACGATAGCCGCCTTGAGCTCGGAACTTCAATTCGTGACGCCAGTCTAGTTCCATTTTGCCTTGAGTGATCATTTCGTCCTGGCGCTGATTGATGCTCTCAAGGTTCCATACTCGGTTATACTCTGCTTGGTATACACGATCTAGGTTGACGTAGCGCTCCTCAACGTATTGTTGACTAAGATCAAATGACAAGAAGAGTGAATCTCCAATTTGACGGGTGGTTTGGCGTAAACCTACGACTGAGGCAAGGCCGCGGTTATCGGCGTCATCAAAAGAGGAGAGCCTATTCAAGTCATTGCTACTGAGAGAGGTCTCTTGGTAAAGTTGTAGGTGTTGGTTGAGGTCAAAACTGGCCTTCAAGTTGGCTACTTGTAGTAGTCGAGGAAGAACCCATTGCCGTAGAGGGGCAAATTCTCCTTGAGAAATTCCCCCGGGATCAGGCGCTACCCATCGGAAAACCGTGGCATTATCGGTGAAATCACGGACATAATCCCCTTGCCCAGGTCCCAAGCGAGTAAAGAGTACCTGGAAGATGGCTCTCTCCGGATCGGTACTTCGTTCGTAATATTGATAGTTTATGCCATCCACCAAGGTGTCCCGTTGGGCGTATCTTATTTGTTCCTCGTCAAATCCCACTTGGAATACCCCTGAGGTAAGTACTGGGCCTTTGGCGTCGCCTACTTGTCTCAGGGTATCGCGCACCTGATTGAATAAGTCGGGATCGTCAAACGGGGCATTGGGGTTATCTGCGTCGCGGGCATAGGAGAAGTCAATTTTTAGTCGGTCATTCAAAGCCCGATGCTCTACACCTGCAACCAACAGAGACCGATTGAAGGTTTGGTCTGTATATTCAAAATCGACAACGATACGAGTAATATTGGTGATTACGTGCTGGGCGGTGAAGGTAAGTTCAGCCGTGTTGTAGTTGATTACGTAGTCATTGGCCTCTCCTCGTTTCATCAATTCCCCATTCAGGTATACTCGCTCACTGCCAGCTAAGACGATGAAAAAACTTTCTCCATTTCGGCCTCTTAGCCGGTAGGGACCTGATACACCATCGATGCCATTAAATTGGTTGCTATGAAAACGTCCTTTTGCCACCGCCCCACTCAAGCTAAGCCGAGTACGCGCGGTTTCATAAGCTCCTTGAAGCCCTTGTACATTGCGGTAATAATTCCCAAACCTCGACTGTTGTCGCGTTAACTCATAATCCCCAATCGTCACTGTATAGGGGGCCTTACTCAGGCGAATGAATACTCGGTCAAAGTCTGAAATCTGTTGGGTAGTTCCGTCAGGTTGAACAGGAATATTCTCATCAGTGAGAGCTCCTGCAATTTTTAGCCCATCTCCCAGATCTCCTTTAAGTTGAAGCCGTAGTCCACTGGTCAGTGAAGCGTTTCGGTTATTGCCTACGTTTAGGCCAGTAGAAAGACTCCCTGATTTCCTTACCCCACCAGTCTCTTCCCAAAAAATTTGCTGATTCCTAGCTTCTTTTTCTGGGACGATGGTGTTGATCATAGGGCGTGCTGTGTCGATGGCTTGTTGATAATCCCTGGTTGCAATCTGCTGAGGGAGTATGGTGCGAAAACGCCGGTAACGAACCGTCAAGATGGTATCAGCCCCAGCGCCGTGGGGAAATAGCAGATAGCCTTGATCATAGTTGATGGCATAATGTTCCCGTTCAATGATACGCCCTCCTAGGGCTTGGACGGTATCAGAAAATGGAACTAGAAAATCCTGGGTAAGGAAAAGTGTGTCTTTACCGGGTAACTCGAGGGTGTCCTGGTAGACCTGGGCTAGGGCGCTTCCTCCCCATACCATCCAGCTGAGGCAACATAAGCAGCAAAGTTTGACTAGGGGAGAGGCTCCGCATGGCATGCTTTCAAATTTCGTCCCTACTATTCTACCGACAGGTCCTCAGATACGTCTCTAGTATAAGGATGGGCTGGGGTTTCTATTCTCGGCAAATCAATGAAAAAGGAGGTACCGACTCCCTCTTGGCTACGGAAAGAAATGCTTCCCCCCGAGTTTTCAATAATTCGCCTGACGATGGCCAAACCTAAGCCCATTCCAGAGTTTTTAGTTGAAAAGCTCGGTTCAAAGATTTTCTTCTGTATCTCTGGAGTAATCCCTTTTCCATTGTCTTTGATCTCTACACGGGCAAAGTCCTCTAAGATCCTCATGGAGATATGGATAATGCCATTATCTTCAAGGGCCTGTAAGGCGTTCTTGATGATGTTGTTGAAGCATCGAGAGAGCTGGTCTCGGTCTGCTGAAGACCAGAAGGCCTCTTGAGGAACGTCAACCAGCCAAATGGCTTCTTCAGATTGAGTGTATAGATCTACCACTTCGAGGAGGACGTCATTTACCTTGAGTGGTGTCTTGACGGGTTCAGGCATTTTTGCAAACTCGTGGAATGAGTTGGCAATCCGGACCAGAGAGTCAATTTGCACCATCAGGGAGTTCATCACTTTGGCAAACATCTTTTCAAAACGTGCGGGCTGTTCTTTATAAGCTCGCATCAAATGCTGGATGTTGAGACGCATGGGAGTAAGTGGGTTCTTGATCTCATGCGCAACCTGCCTAGCCATAGAACGCCAAGCGGCCTCCCTTTGACTGGTGGCAAGCTTTTCCTCACTTTGCTCTAGCTGTTCCAGCATTTGGTTATAAGCATCCACAATGCCTCCAATTTCATCCTTAGAGCGATACTGAATTCGCTCATTGGTGTTGCCAAGCATGGTGGCGGAAAGACGATGCTGAATCAGCCGCAGCGGTTGGGTGATGGTGCTTGAAATAAATACGGCTAAGACGTTGATGATAAGGAAAACCAATAGATAAATATTGGCCAGGTAAGCCAAGAAGTCGATCACTTGATTTTCGAGTCTATCCTGCTGAGTGAGATAGGGCACATTCACAAAACCCAGGGGCTTACCATTGGCATCTAGCATGGGGCGGTAGGCGGACAGGTACTCTAGGTTTCCAATTTTTTCTTGGATCACTAAGTCAGACAGGCTGCTATTTTGGAGACTGTCTAAGGCCCTTTCATGCATCAAGTTGGTGCTGATCCCTGCCTCCGAAATAAAAGGTTGGGTTGAGGCAATCCTACTGCCTCGTTGATCAAAAACATTGATATCATTGCTGAAGTAAACCGAAAGCTGGGAGACTCGCTCTCGGAAGAGGCGTATTCCCGTTTGCCTCGCAAAAGGATCCTTTTGCATCTCAGAATAATCTGATTCGATGAGGTTGGTGATGCGCTGTGTCTCGCGACTCAGTTCTATACGAGCATCAGAATAATACCTCTGAGAGATGAAGGGATAAAGCAGGGCCAATATGACCAGCATTGGAAGGATACTGATCGTAACCAGGCCTAAGCGAATTTTAGTCCTAAGTGGTAGAGATGTGCTGAGCCTACGGTTTCTAATCAGCCTCAAGGTCAGTATGGGCAAGGTGAAGAAGACCAGCGAGGCGAGATTGAAGAAATAAAAGATAAAAGAGAAGGTGGTGATAACCTCCAGGCTGGTTTGGCGTGGATACCTCACCAAAACCATGCGATCTCCTTCAAAAGGCTCTAGGTATTCAAAGTGATCCTGGCGACGGCGATTGGTCTTCCCGATAATGTCATTGAAATCACTGAGAATTGCTTGGAAGTTGCTTTGCCCACGTTTCGTGTATAAGACTCCATCTCGATATACGGCATGGTCCATGGAGTTGATCAGCTTAATGTCGTCAAAGACTGATTGTTCCATGGATAGAGAGGGATAGAGTCCATCAGCTTCTCGGTTGGTAGGCTGTAATTCTACCAGAACTTCGACAGGTTGGGTAGAGTCTGGGCCTAGATACAGTTCAAATGATCCAATAAAAAAGTCGGTGTACTGGCTGTAAGGATTTGGAAGCTGATAAAGAGGATATTGGGCTGATAATTGGATGGCCCCGGTTTTTTCATCGAGATTAAACTTTTGGGCGGATCCATACTTAGAGCTTCCAAGAGAGGGATCGAAGGGAACGCCTGTCGTATCATATAAAAAGGCAGCTACCTCAAATCCTTTAAAGTTATTTTCTAAGTAATTGGTGCTTAGCCAGCCAACAAAATCTTGGTTGTCAGAAGCAAGCTGTCGCTTAGCCCGAATTTCATCAATGTCTGTTTCTATTCTCCTCTTTGCTTTTATGAAGCTAAGAACGGTGGTGGTGGATTGGTTTCCTTTGACTCTTTCGGCAATTTGTACGGCTTTGTACTGCTGGTTGATGTGTATCCCAATCACTACATTATAAGTGACTACCAGGGTGATGACCACCGTGATCAGCAAATAATTGACAAGGTTATATTTCAGCAGATGCCGGAAAGGACTGCGATATAGTACGTAGAGGTATGTACCCAAGGAGATGGCCACGATTAAGGCCGCCATTTTTGAACTTGGGTGCAGCAAAAGGTTGATGGAGAATAAGGCGGCAATGTGAACGAGGGTAAACATCAAGGTCAAACCATATCGCCTTAAATACAGGATATTTACCTTTAGTAAAAGAAAGGCTAACAGAGTGATAGCCAATAGGAGAGAGCCTACATCGAGCAGGATTAAGTATGAGTAGAGGTTGGTCTTGAATATGTTAGAAAATTCAATATCAACCTTGGAGTTAAGGTTGATAACCTCAAAAACATCGATGTAGGCCTTGAAAAGAAGAGAGCTAAGAACCAAGCTCGCGATCATGTACAGCCAAGCCCAAGTTCGGTTTCGAATGAGTTTCCGAACTAAAATAGCGCTGGTCCTCAGAACATGGGTATAGATAATGTATATAATTGCAGTAAAAGTGACTACGTTAATAGTCATCTCTCCCAATGAGGGAGCTAGCCAATGAAAGGCTAGGACATTGGGGGAGAATAGTTCTGCCTCCAAAAAAGTTCCAGGGAATCCAACTGCGTAAAGAACTCCCCGAAAAAAGAGAATGGCTCCGATGAGGGTAAGGTTTACCTGATATCGTTGTTCTGGATGGCGGTTTACATATATCCTCAGGGAGACCAAAAAACTGAGTATTCCCAGACAAAAAGTGAGCAAAATAACAAGACGCAGACCTTGTCGAAACGGATAAATCGGCAATTGGGAGAGGGTGATCACGGGTCTACCTTCTAAGTCCACCAGCCGCAGTCCTAGCTCTGGAATCTCTTGATTTCCAAGTCCTACCCTAATCTGTTTGAGATAAGAGCGGGCATTGGTTTGAAATTCATCTTGCCATTTGTCGAGGAAAATGTAAGGTTGGAGAAATTCATTATCCACCTCATAAATCACATATACCGGAATGAGGGTAATGTCTGTAAAACCCTGCATCCGCTTGCGCACTTGATAGTACGTCCGATTTTTGAGGGTGATAATTTTTGCGGCACTTAAGCGCTCTATCCGTTCTATGTCTTCTTGAGCGGGTAGGTATTCACTATTTGACCATTTGCTGAGGCGCCCCGATGGGGTGTACTGGAGCTCGCAAAAGTGGCAGCTGCTTGGAGCTTCTAACTCAGGGTTTTGTGCTGCTTCCAGGCATTGGTCAAAAGCTTCTTGTAGGTCCTTTTGGACTAACACCAATACTTGCTCGTCTGAGCGCGTATTGTCATAGAGGTACAATACACCACTCAAAAACAGCAAAAATATGGCTGAAATCAGCCAAGGAGAGGCATTTCGTAAAAGTGTCTGAAGCATTTACATCATCCCATATTCGTGATCAGAGGCAGTTCAATTCTCAGAGTACTTGTGGCTGCTAATGTCAGCCCGGGCTCGCATGGCACTGGCGCTGTACATCTTGTTTTCCACCAGTTCCTCAAAGTCTTCGCGGATGTATACCGGAACCCGAATACTAATCCGCTCGAACTGTAGGGCTTGCTTCTGGACGATTAAGGTAAAGATGACGTTGGGATAATCAGAAACTAGATAATAGTCAGAAACTTCATGCCATTGAACGATGTGCCTGAAATCAGGAATCCGAAAGATTCGATCATTCATTACCACACCCTTTTCTGTGATTACCCTAACCAGTAACATGCGCAAAGCAACGTAGGTCAGAACCAGGCCCAATAAAGACACTGCACAAATCACGCCAATGGACAAAAATTTTCCTTTATCTATCTGAGCTATTTGGGAAGAATCTAACACGTCAAAGTAGGTGAAAAAGCTCGAAGCTCCCACTATGAACATGATCAGAGCAATGACGGAAAAGGTAATGGTAATGATCACCAATTCCGGAGTTTTCCAGATTAGGAGGGTTTTGGTCAATTGCTTTCGGTACCAATAAGCCATGAGGATAAAACATGGCGCAATTAGTAGGGAAAACAACAGACTGAAGTTTAAAATGAGTTTTATCAATGTCATTTTGGTCCTGGAAAATGCTCCCTTAAAGCTACCTAAATCAACAACAGAAACCAAGGGAATGTTTATTGCTCAACGTATGAAATTAAGTAATCTTATGCCGAAAACTCGCACTATTATCCCGGATGGTTTGCATCCCTGCCTAAACGGTTTCTAGACAGTTTCTTGTTTGAAGTCAACTAGCTCTTAATTAGTTAGATGGAACGAAATATGGATAGTAAAGTTTGTTTTTCCGCTTCCCAATTCAGGATCTTTGCGGCCTTGGTACAAGCAGCAACCCAGGCCTGGTAATAAACCTGGTCTTCGAGCATGCTACGCATCCTACTGGCCAATTCTCTGGGCTTTCGCTCTTGCTCAAGCAAAATTTGCCCGACTTTGTACTCCTCGACGGTGGCCCTCATTTCCGGTAAATCTGAAACCAATACTGGTACCTGAGCCTGGATATAGTCGAAGACTTTGTTGGGTGAGGCATAATGATAGTTTCCCCCTAGGTCTTCTTCTATGCTCAACCCAAGCGTAGCTTGGGGTGTGAGGGCCCATAATTCTTCTGGTGGCTTAAAGCCCCAGAAAGTGACCTGCTTCTCTAGCCTCAGCTGTTTGACTTTTTGCTGTAGTTCCTCTAGTACGTCTCCTTTGCCGACGATCCAAAGCTGGTATCCAGGTAAAAAGGCCATCGCTTCTATGGCTAGCTCTAGGCCTCGCCCAAGGTTTACCGAACCTTGATAGATGATTACGTTTCTACTTCTCAGGCTAAGGTCTGGCTTTCTTGGAAAAGGGAGATTCCTTACCACCTTCATGTCAATGCCATAGCGTTCTCGATATATCCTCGCAAGAGACCCATTGACCGTGTACGCATGGCGGAGTCTCGGCAATAAAAGTTGTTCCAATTTCAACCAAACCCTACGGCTCCATTGTCTCCCAATTAATTCGGGAACTTCGGTAAAATATTCATGGCTGTCGTAGACCAAAGGTCGATTTCGAATCTTGCTGGCTAAGAAACATCCCAATAAGGTATCTAAGTCATTGGACACAATGATATGCCCTGGGCGCATGATCAGTTCCCAAGCCAAGCGAAGATTATAGCTCAGGTAAAACAACTTTCCGTGATGAAAAGGCAGAGAGAGCCTCCTTAACTGATATGGGCGAGACCTAAGTGCTTGTGAGTCAGGTAGGCGACGGCCAATCAGGCAAACAGAATTTCCCGCCTCATGTAGGGTCGTACATATGCGGTGGAGCCGTTGATCTCCACTCAAGTCATTGGTCACACAGAGGGTGATCCGCTTCATGGACTAAGATCGCTTCAACCTTGAGAGGGCGGCTCGGCAGCGATTTTCCAAGCCATCTTGATAAAAATAACCATCATAGCCCAAAGCCTGTTGGTAAAACTTCTTTGCCCGCACCAGATCGTTTTTAGCCCGGGCGATGTCTGCCTGGAAAAACGATGCGTAGGCATGTAGGTAAAGATTGGTTTGATTAACCGGGAGAGCTAAGCATTCCTGATAGTGCCCGATGGCAGATCCTAATTTGCCTTGGCTATGAAGAATGCGACCATAGCGGTAATGCCACTCTGCCTGGTCATTTTTACTCAAATCATCATAGGCCATTTGATCAAGGGTAGCCAAAGCCTTGTCAAAGTAACCTCCGTCAAAGTAGTTGCGGGCTTGAAATAGCTTAGAGATAGAGGGGCTAGGTGCCTGTTTGGCAAACAACGCTGACATATGGCGTGCGTAGGCATCTTCATCAAATTGGGCTCCATCTCCTTCGGCAACTGCTTGGAAGAACTGTTTGCCCAACTCGTAATGCCCATTCAGCGTAAGAGCCATGCCCAGGCGAAAATGAGCATCTGTCCGGAACATGCTTCCTTTGTAATCACGAACAAAGCGGGCCAAATAGCGCCGCGCTCGTGTCATATCCCCCCGGTAATAGTAGGCTTTGCCTAACTGGTAGTCCCAAAATGGAATAAAATACACATCCTTCCCAGCGTAGAGTTCTCGGCGATAAAGCACCTTCAAGGCGGGCTCATTTTGTTTGATGCTCATCAAGCCTGTGGCCAGGAAATAGTCCAAGATAAGATTGGGGCCCTGGGAGGCACGAACTTGTCTAAGTCTTCCTATCGCCAAGTCGCTGCGATTAAGGATGTTTTTATCTACATGGTATAGGATGATCTCGGCTTCCATGGCCAGGAGCTTCCCTTTCTCGGCAGATAGCTTTAGTTGATCGATTCCCGTATTGAGATCTCCACTATAGCCAAGGATGTTGATTAACCATTGGTAGCGACGGGGTACAGCCCCGAGGACTACGTTAAACAACCCTAGCATTTTTAGCTGAGTGTGGTTGTTGGGGAAGCGCTTGGCGTTTTCGTTGATCAGCTGGCGGCCAGTCCGGGCATGGTGGGCTGCGGTCAAATAATTGTGATGCAGAAACTCCAGTAAGGCCCTTTTGCAATGTAGCTCTCCCATCATTACGAGCTTTTCCGAGTTGTTCTCGGGTAAGCTTTGTAGGTTTTTCAACCAGCTACTGAATTCACGCTGAAATGCCCGAAAGGAAGCTATATCCTGGCGCCCCATGTGGCGATAAACCTGGATATTCCCTTGATAGTAAGCCTGATACCCAGAGTGACTCAGCTCAGGTAATTTTTCTTCAGCCGCATCCAGTCGAAAGCTAGCGATCAGCTTTTCGATTTGTGATTGGGCTGAACTTGGATCCTCAGAAATAGGTTTGGCAGGAAGGAATCCCACAAAACCAATTAGAAAAAGTCCAAGAATCAAGGTGATGATGCGGGCCATGAGGGTGTTGAGTGGGTGGATGATGAGGGCCGTATGGGAAGCAAAGTTAAGACTTAAAGACAAGCTGAAACACCTCACTTAGATTGGTTCATCCCTTCTAAGTTTAGAGTAAGTAAGATATCAGCGTAGTTGAGTTACTGTTTCGAAGAAATCGCTTAAAATTCCAAACTCAATCGTGCAAAATCTGTACACCTGCTGACAAAAATGCAATGTGCTATCTGATCTGAGACAAATTTGCTAAATTAAGGTCCGAAAATGCTAAAGAACTAAGCCATGAACTCTCTCGATTCGGTTGCAAAGACTTATTACGATACGCCTATTGGTCCAGTGGAGTTGACGGCGACGGAACAGGGCATTAGTTCGGTGCGCTTTGTTGACTTTCCGACCTATGAGGTAAACCCTACTCATGAATATTTGTTACAGGCTATCGAACAAATGGAAGAGTATTTTGCGGGGAAGAGGAGTCACTTTACAGTTTTTCTAGACTTGGAGGGAACGGAATTTCAGCGCAGGGTGTGGAGGCAACTAAGGGAAATTCCTCTGGGCCAGACCATGACCTATCTGCAAGTAGCTAAGACCATTCAGTCACCTGATGCAGTTCGTGCGGTAGGAAGTGCTTGTGGCCGAAATCAGCATTGGCTGTTGGTGCCATGTCATCGGGTCATTGGTTCAGATGGAAAACTAACGGGTTACGCCGGTGGCCTTAAGCGGAAACGCTGGCTCCTCCAGCACGAATGGGGGGTCTTGCACGGCAAGCAAGCTAGTCTATTCTAATCTAGTATAGAGTAAGATTTCCAGTAGCAAAGTCAACGAAATGGCATTCTCGCTTTTCAGAGGTGTTTATACACTCGGGTGTCCATTCTCGCGGTTAGAAATTATGCTAGGAAAACATACCAGAATTATATAGGAAAGCCCTCTTCTTTAATCAAGAAGAGGGCCTCTGTATATGTATAGAATCCATTTTCTGGAAGTGTTACTAGAAATTGACGGATAAACCTGATTCAATTTCTCCTTACCCTTCCCATCTTAGGAACAGGAAAAAAATACCATGTAACGTTTGCGCCGATATTTCATGCCAGATCAAGGAAGAAAAGTCAAGTTTGGCGGGCCAATCGAGCTTTTTCTGACGCTGAGATGGCATGGAAGATCAAGCAAAAGTGCATAGTTGTTTTTTGACTGTTCCTTAGGTCTTAATCAGGTCTGGCGTAACGGCTTAAATAATAGTTGAAGGTCAACATGGCAAAGAAGTAACCGTCATTAGCGTTGGGATTACCGCGTACCGTTCCGTATTGAGGTACAAACTCCTCGTAAGGTACTGGTGAGCGAAAGGCCATGCGGGCGGCAGTAGGGTTTTGTTCTGCCAAAGCATCTAGGTCAGGATAGACGGTACTTACATCATCGAGGTAATCTGTGAGCGTGATTCGATAACCTAGTTCTACACTGATACCTACTCGCTCTGCGATTCGAGCATTAAGACCAATACCAGCTGGTAGCGAGACTTGGGTACGGGTGTAACCTCGTGGCGCGTCGTCATCCAAGAATTGTCCCTCTGTGCCCAAGGGCTGAAGATCGATGAAAGCCCCATCAAATTTACCGCGTGGGTTGAAATAGAATAGGTTTACTCCCCCAAATACATAAGGAGTAACGAAGGGCTTGGTAATCCACGCGTTTCCGTAGTTTTTATCTTTCAAAAACTCGTAAACCACGACTCCACTGACCTCGAAAATGGGGCTACTAAATTCTAAGTTCCTAGCTACCCTGGCAGGATCGTCGGCCAAGCGGTCAGACGCCCCTACTACTCCGTAAGAGAGGCCTGCCCGGAAAGCAATATTGGGCTGTAAATAGCGGTAATAAAATAAGCCTGCAGCTGGCTTAAGGAAAGCGGTGCGGAACCCATCGGTCAAATCACCATAATAATATACTGTGCCAGCACCACCGGCTAAAGCGTGGGTGCGCTGCGCATATATCAAGCTGCCGCTCCCCCACAACAGGAAAAGTAAGGTAAAAAAGGCTACTTTTTTCATCGGATGAGTTAAGTTTAGAAAGTCTAGAACCGAGTTTTGTGCTCAAAAAGGGGACGCCTAGGGTGATTATATGTTAGTTCTTAAATGTGCTTGAGTGATTATACCAATCACGAACAAAATTACACTTTTCCCTAATTATTGTCCTTAATTTGTTCTGATAAGCCATTAAATAATTCTTTCCATCATGACTTCCTCTTTAAGGTCAACTTTATTACTAGTGATAGGAGGTATGCTGTCCTTCTATAGTGCAGCATGTCAATCAGGAACCCATCAGCAAGAGGCAAGTACCGTACCAAACGTGAACCTAGCCGCTGACTCATTATGGGTAAAGCTTCCCTACGACCTTGAAAGATTTGAACAAAATTTGTCCTTACCTAGGAGCCTGAGGGAAGTCTCTGGTTTGGGGTACTTGTCTGATGGAGAGCTGGTTATGCTCAATGATGAGCTAGGGGTGATTTATTTCTTTTCAGTCAAAACCAAAGAGGTAACACGTAAGATTTCCTTTGCACTCCCCGGAGATTTTGAAGGAGTTGAGGTGGTTGGAGAGAAGATATATGCCCTCAAAAGCGACGGGGTCGTTTTTGAAGTGGATAATTTGGAGGAGGAAGATTCTGGGATGGAATCTTTTCGAACCCTTCTTAAAGAATCAGATGATACGGAAGGTTTAGGTTATGACTCCGTAACCCAGACTTTGCTAATCGCATGTAAGGAACCAGGTCGAGTAAATGATCATAGCGATCGTTGGAGAGCGGTGTTTAGCTTTGACCTAGCCACGAAAAAGCTATTAC
>CAZFPQ010000024.1:0-3370 GCA_964521065.1 uncultured Bacteroidia bacterium
CCAGGTAGATTCACTGAGCAAGACATTGACCCCAAAATGCTTGGTCAGTCCTTCCATACGGGCGGCGGTGTTGACCGTATCAGAGACTACCCCAGCTTCTAGACGCAGGGTATCCCCAATGATTCCCATCATCAGAGGCCCCGTATGGATTCCAATTCCTATGCGCAGGGTGTTTCGGTTTTTCTCAACCCGATCCTGGTTATAACGACGCAGCTCGACTTGCATAGCCAGTGCAGCATCAAGGGCATCGCCGGGCTCATTGAGGAATAGGGCCATGATGCCATCTCCGTAATATTGATTCACAAAGCCATGGTGGGCTTGAATGATTGGGCCCATACGGCCTAGGTAAGCGTTGAGAAAGTCAAAATTTTCTTGCGGAGTCATGCCCTCGGCCAAGGTCGTATAGCCTCTAATGTCAGAAAAAAGGACGGTGACTTCTTTTTCTACCTGATCCCCCAATTTGACATCCAATACGGATTGATGCCCCAAGGACTCAATGAAAGCATGGGGTACAAATCGGCCAAAGGCAGTATTTACTTTTTGCAGTTCCTGATTGAGTGATTGTTCAGCAGCCAATTTATCTCGCTGTTGTTGACGGACCTTGTACCCCAAGCCCAAAGAAAATACCAAGATCTCTAGCCCTAAGGCACTCATGAGCAGGGGCCCATCGTTTTGAATCCCTCCCAAAAAAATATTTGCAACCACGGGGCCAAAGCCCAAGAAAAAGACCAATACTGAGCCGATGATAAAAAACCAAAGTACAGTAGATTTGAGTCGGATGAGCTTTATCAGGTAAAGCAAGATGAATACAACCTCTACCAACACCCAGCCAAATAAGTAAAAGGTAAACTGGGCCCGGCGCGAATCGATCAATACGATGATGAGGGTGGCGATGATCAAACATATGCGAATGGCAATCAAAGCCTTCAGCCAAGGGTCCCAGCGTGGCGTTAGCTCAGCCGAGTTGACAAAGTGCCGGCCAAACAGCAAGTAAAACAGGGCCGAGGTACTCAAACTCAAGCCCTTACATATTTCTACCCAGTTGTTGGGGAGGCTGCTGATGATGGGCATGAACACATCGGCAACTACAAAATAACAAATCCCAAGAATCGAGGTCAGGTAAAGGCTGTAGTAGAGATAAGAGGCTGATTTGAGGCTCACCGCTACAATGAGGTTATAAATGATGGTGATTAAGAGAACCCCGACAAAAATGGCCAGGACGATTAAGGCCCCTATTGATCGGTTATATTCTGAGGAGATTCCGCGGTAGTAGTCGATAATACTTGGTGCAAAATCTGGACCTTGTCCTACTTTTTCATATTTGAGAATGTAGATCTCCTGCACTTCTCCGGGGACTAAGACAAGGTGAACCCCAAACTGCCAGCCCAAAGGCAACTTACTCCGGGATCCCGCCAAATAATTTCCAGTAGCCGCCTGTTGGATGCCGTCTTTTCCGATCAAGTAAACGACCGCAGAATCCGAACTAGTCATAGAAATCAATAAGTCCAACGCTTGGTTACATCGATTGACCACGTAGCTTCGAGCCCAGAGTCGATGCCCTAGCGGAAAGGGGGTATTGGCACTGTCTCTAGGAATATAGGCACCTAAGCGTCTGGCCCCTTCTAAATCTAACTTTCCACTGTAATCTTGATATACTTCAAAATAATTTTCCCAGCCTTCTAGTTCAACGGAGCAGTCTAGTTCCAAGGTATCACGTTGGGCCAAGAGGGGCACACTTAACAGTATGCTCAAAGCAACGCAAAGAAGAATTTTGATGGAGTGAGGCATAGGTCCCAGGGTTTGCTCAGGATACCGGATAATTTTCACAAAATCAGGCAAAGGAGCAACATCAAATAAATAAGACGCTCTTTAGGCATTAGAACTATCGGTATTTCCAGAAACGAGCGGGATAAGAGATTCTTACCGATTTGAACATGAAAACTTTCCCAAGTTTGAAAAGACTATTTCTTTCTTCAAGGCCATGAATAGTTCCTCATTCCTACCGAATAATCAAAGAATAGATCCCAATGCCAACTGATCTCTCGAAAGTTGCGTTGGGAGTTTGTCTAACCTGTTTACAAAAACTGACTTTTTTACCTTTAATTAATCAACCCATGATCAAGCGATCACTCTTTCTCATTTTGGTTCCCCTGTTTATTCTCAGCAGCTGTGCCGATATCCTGGAAACACGTACAGAAATTCTAACCTCTGGCACCTGGGAATTTGAAAGCATCAGCAACCCTGACTTTGATTCAGATACCCAAGAGCTTTTTGAAGGTATTTTGGGACTGGCTACCTGGACCTACTTAGCCGACGGTACCTACGAGGTAGAGTTTGAACCCAACACCTTTGATGATTACACTGGAACATGGTCTTTCAATGATGACGCCTCTGTCCTGACCATCGATGAAGGCAACGATGCAGAGGTATTTAACATCTTGGACTTGTCGGACAACATGCTCCGCTACACGTATGTAGATTCCCTTGGTACCTCTACCGTGACATACGTAAAGTAAGGGGACTAAAAAAACCTATATGGGGTAAGGGAATACGGGGTATGGAGCGGAATGCACTCATTCTCAGGGCCATAGTCTCTACTCTCATGCCTTTGCTTTAAATCCCCCTATATAGTAAAAGGACTCCTCACATCGGCTTACCAAGCTCGATGTTCCCAGCCCGCCTGTAGGTCTTCCCGCAGGCGGGCTTCCCATTGGTCGTTGATTTCACTGCGGGTGGGCAGAAAGCTAGGTGTTGCTTGATGGGCTAACTCAGGTTTTACCCCTAGGAACGCATGAATTCGTCCCAATTCATGGGGCAGATCTCTGATCAAGTCCTCATACACAATCGTGAAGGGGGAGATTCCATTGATAGAAAAAAATTGTTGAATGGCAGCCTCACGTAGGTGGCACTCTTTCAATAGATGTTGCAAGGCTGCGAAATCGTACTTGCCCTCATAGAATTGGTTTACCTGATCTCGGGATTCGCCTGGCCGTAAATGCCAGCGTTGATCCTGGATGGCTTTCCACCAAGAGATGACTTGCCTGAGTTTGTTGCGACGCGTGAGAAAAAGGTGTTGGCATTGGGGGAAGAGTTCTTGGAATGGTTTCCAACTCCAGGGGTCCACCTCAGCCATGCCTTGGAGCTGTCCCAGTTCCCGAACCAAGGGTTCATGCCGAGACATGTGAAGTCCGTATTTGAGGGACATACATCCTGTATTCAACGCAGAACGGGACCAGAGCTCATTCCGCAACCCTTCCCAGGAGTCCACTTGATAATGCTCCTTCAGGCTGACTCCTAACTCTAAGTTCAATAACTCATGAGGGTGACCAAGTTGCTGACTTTGAGCTAACAACTCAGATAGCAGGGAGCT
>CAZFPQ010000024.1:3470-5702 GCA_964521065.1 uncultured Bacteroidia bacterium
GCTAAAAGTAGAATGTCCTGCAAATTAGCAAGTACCCGATCTTTCATGATTACAGGGTGATTTTCCGGAATGCCTACTGAGTCCTAATGGGAGACTACCAAAGGTATGTCATCTCAATGACCTAAATCATGTTGCATCCCATCGCAACAGGCTTATTTTTGTTGCGCTGGTTAAAGCCCGGCCATATCTCCAACTCCGGCTTATGCGACCCGATTTCACCAACATTCCCCTCCGCTTGACCCAAGACCTCAAAGCAGCAAAAGCGGATACCCCCTCAGGCGAAACCTTTGAGACCCCCGAAAATATTCCGATTAAAAGTGTGTACCAGCCGACAGATATCGCTGATTTGGGACACCTGCATTATGCCGCAGGGCTGCCTCCTTTTTTGCGGGGCCCCTACTCAACGATGTACGCCTCCCGTCCCTGGACCATTCGGCAATATGCAGGTTTCTCAACCGCCGAAGCTTCCAATGCCTTCTATCGCCGCAACCTTGCTGCGGGGCAAAAAGGTCTTTCTGTGGCTTTTGACTTAGCTACTCACCGGGGCTATGATTCCGATCATCCTCGGGTAGAGGGAGACGTGGGAAAAGCTGGGGTAGCTATTGACAGCGTAGAGGACATGAAAATTCTCTTTGATCGCATTCCTCTGGATCAAATGTCCGTGTCCATGACCATGAACGGGGCCGTAATCCCCGTGATGGCTTTTTACATTGTAGCAGCAGAAGAGCAAGGCGTAAAGCCTGCCCAGTTGAGCGGCACCATCCAGAATGATATCCTCAAGGAGTTCATGGTCCGCAACACCTATATCTACCCTCCTAGGCCAAGCATGCGCTTGATTGGGGATATTTTTGCCTATACATCTCAGCACATGCCTCGCTTCAATTCCATATCTATTTCTGGCTACCACATGCAAGAAGCAGGTGCCACAGCAGATCTGGAGTTGGCCTATACGCTGGCCGATGGCCTGGAATATCTTAGGACCGGGCTGGCCGCAGGCTTAGACATCGATGCCTTTGCCCCCAGGTTGAGTTTCTTCTGGGCCATCGGCATGAACGTCTTCATGGAAGTAGCTAAGCTACGGGCGGGGCGTATGCTCTGGGCCAAACTGGTCAAGCAGTTTGATCCCCAAAACCCCAAGTCCATGTCCCTCAGGACCCACTCACAAACCTCTGGGTGGTCTCTGACAGAGCAAGACCCCCTCAACAACGTAGCCCGCACCTGTATTGAAGCCATGGCAGCCGCTTGTGGCCATACCCAATCCCTACATACCAACAGCTTTGATGAGGCCATTGCCCTTCCTACCGACTTCTCGGCGCGCATCGCTCGCAATACCCAGTTGTACCTACAGCACGAAACCGACATCACCCGCGCGGTGGACCCCTTTGCGGGCAGCTACTACGTAGAAACCTTGACTCATGAACTCTGCCAGCGCGCCTGGGAACTGATACAGGAGGTCGAAAGCTACGGAGGCATGGCCAAAGCCATCGAGCAAGGCATACCCAAAATGCGCATCGAAGAAGCGGCCACCCGCAAGCAAGCCCGCATTGATGCAGGCAAAGACGTCATCGTAGGGGTCAACCGCTTCAGCGTAGACGAAGATCAGGCCTTTGACATCCTAGACGTGGACAACCAAGCGGTAAGACGCTCACAAATAGAGCGCATCAAATTGGTGAAAGCCCAAAGAGATGGAGACAAAGTGAATCAATGCCTACAGGCCTTAGCTCATGCCGCCAACAGTGATGAAGGCAACCTACTGGCCCTTGCCGTAGAGGCTGCTCGAGCCAGGGCTACCCTGGGTGAAATCTCAGAGGCCTTAGAAAAAGTGTATGGGCGCTATCAACCAGTCATCCGCTCAGTAGCGGGGATTTACGCCCAAGAAGCCGCGGCTAGCCCCTTGGTAGAAGAAGCCAGGAGCCTGGCTGACCAGTTTGCCGAACAGGACGGCCGCAGACCGAGGATCATGGTTGCCAAAATGGGACAAGATGGTCACGACCGGGGAGCTAAAGTCATCGCCACCGGTTTCGCAGATTTGGGCTTTGATGTAGACATTGGCCCCTTGTTCCAGATGCCTTCTGAGGTAGCTCGCCAAGCTGCTGAAAACGACGTGCACTTAGTAGGGGTGTCATCTCTGGCCGCCGGGCATAAGACCTTAGTCCCTCAGTTAATCGAGGAGCTTGCCAAGCTGAATCGTGAGGACATCCTGGTCGTTGCTGGTGGAGTAATCCATCAACA
>CAZFPQ010000024.1:5719-43659 GCA_964521065.1 uncultured Bacteroidia bacterium
TAATCCCTCAACAAGACTATGACTTCCTGTACCAAGCTGGCGTAGCAGGAATCTTTGGGCCAGGAACTGTCATCCCGCAGGCAGCCATCCAAATCCTGCGTAGGATGCTAGAACCTGAGTTTGCCTGAATAAATATTTGCAAGAAATTCATCACGGTCGGTGCATTGTAAACCATGCATCGACCATGTTTGATTAAACATATATAATTTTCCATATAGCCGATTCAGACTATTTATATTTTTTCACCATTCTGACAAAAATTCCTTACATGTGGATTAACCTTAGCAGCCAAAACAAATAAGCATGTAAAAAATCTTCCATTATTGAATTTGAGCCTGCCTAGAAGGTTTGCATTTTGCTCTTAACCAAACAAGCCCAAATAGCCATTAACTCAATCGTTCATTTAGGTAATCCAACATGGCAGCAAGAGCAAAATTTCAGAAGACCTTCAACATCAAAGTCAACCACGACGAGAAAAAACACACTTTTTCCATCTCCACCATGGAGGGCAATCTTGCCCTGCATTACCAAGATCAAGGGGATGTCTGGAACTTTACCCAGTTAAGTGTTCCTACCCAGATGAGGAATTTTCAGCTGACTCCTAGACTCATGGAGTACGCGCTGGAAACAGCCCGAAAATCAGGCCTAAGCATCCAGGCTAATTGTCCCCAGATGCAGACTTACTTGGCCAGAAACCCCTTTTACAAGTCCTTGGTGGCTTAAGCAAGCAGCCATAAGCAAAACGGCAATCGGGGTACGGGAATAGGGGCTATGTGGTGGCAATTATTGATTCTTATGACCATAGCTCCGCAGGCCATACTCCGCTTTTTCCGTCCAAGTGCTTAGAGGCTGTTTGGGTTTTGGTATTTCGAGCCCAAACGCTGGATTTTTGGGTTCTGACAAGCAGATTTTTTGAGGAATAGCGAGCTATTTCGAGAAAAATCGGCGCGGTCAGGTTCAAAAAAGACAAGTTTTGGCCGTAAAGGAAAAAGCCAAACAGCCTCTTAGGAGTAACAACATATACCCAATGGAGAAAGTGCAGGCTTGAGGCCTGTGCTTTTTATTTTTGGGCTAGTGAGAGAGTTTCCATGAAATGGCGGGGAAAGGTTTCCCCCTTCGACGTGCTAACAAAGGCTATTCCTAACGGAGTAGGTGTATATTTGTACGACCGGACTCTTTTTATCTGAAGAAAAGGATTTTATAACTAATCTTTTAGTTATAGATTTGCCTCCTCATTAAGTGACCTTCTACCTTTGGAAAATACTCTTTCAGAATATCGGGCTGTGATCCAAAAATGCCGAGATCTTTTCCTAGCTAAAGCGAGGGACTACGGCACTGCCTGGACCATCTTGCGCATGCCCTCAGTCACCGATCAAATATTCATCAAAGCAGGCCGTCTCCGTTCTATCCAAGAAAGTGGTGTAAACCGCGTAGGAGATAGCCTAGAAGGGGAGTTTGTCGGAATTGTTAACTATTGTGTAATCGCATTGATGCTCCTAGCCATGAAGGAAACGGAGCAAGGAGATCAACTCATCGAGGGTTCAGAAGCTTTGGCCAACTTTTATGATCGACAAATTAAGTTTGCCGAAGAAGTCATGCTCCAAAAGAATCAAGACTATGGAGAAGCTTGGCGCGAGATGCGCATCAGCAGCATTACGGACTTGATTTTGATGAAAATCCACCGCCTCAAACAAATCGAAGATAACCAAGGTAAAACTGAAGTATCAGAAGGTGTCGCGGCCAACTACGTGGACATGCTGAACTATGCCGCCTTTTGCTTGATTCGCATGGAATTTTAAACTTTCTACCCTGTTAGCCCTTTGGTTTAAACTTAACAGTCATTCGCCCTTTACCATGACTACTTATCAGATCATCGGAATTTTCTTCGCCTTTCTAGGAATAGATACGGCTACCCTACTTTGGATCGAATACCGCAAAAACAAAAGCCTTGACCTGGCTAAGTTGCCCATCACCCACAAACTGATCTGGGCCATTCGCATCACCGTGGGGATATTGTTCATCTATTCTGGCTTTGTCAAGGCCAATGATTACGTAGGTTTCGCCTATAAACTGGAGGAATATTTTACCGTCTTCGGGCAACACTTCCCCCCCTTGAAGGGATTTTTCGACCTGTTTGTGCCGATAGCGGGCCCCATGGCTTGGTTTATTTCTGTGTTTGAGATTGCCTTGGCTGTGGCCTTGATCGTAGGCTGGCGCATGAACCTCACGGGCTGGCTTCTGCTCCTGATGATGGTCTTTTTTACGGTCTTAACAGGCTACTCGCACTTCACTGGAGCCGTAACCGATTGTGGCTGTTTTGGGGATGCCCTGAAGTTGGAACCTTGGGAGTCTTTTGTAAAAGACATCATTCTCACAGGGGTCTTGATCCCGCTGTTCATCGTCCGAAAGTCCATCAAGCCCTTCCCCAATGATAAAATTGCAGGAATCCTCACAGGGGCTAGCTTCCTAATGGCTGGGATTTTTTCTTACTACTGCCACGAAAACCTACCCGTTATTGATTACCGTCCTTATAAGTTAGGAGTAGATTTGAACGTCTGCACCACTGAAATCAGTGAAGAAGGATACCCCAAGTGTAAAGATTGGTATCCCTACTTTCCTGACAGTGAGCAGAGTTTCGAAGTACTGCAAGGAAAAACCCTGATGGTGATCGTTTACCAATTGGCCAAAGCTCCTGAGGGTACCCTGCAAGAAGCCGTAGCCCTGGCCAATCAACTGGCGCCCCAAGGAGTTCAGGTGGTTCTGGCTACTTCTACTCCCAGCGCAGAAACCCGCCAGGTCATGGCCGAGGTGGGCTGGAAGCATCCAGTGGCCTTGATGGATGAAACGGTTCTTAAAACCATCATTCGTTCCCATCCGGGCTATCTTTTATTGGAAAATGGGGTGGTACAACAAAAGTGGCATCACAACAACACTCCTTCCACCGAAGAGGTCCAAAGCTACTTGCGCTAGCTGGAGTAAGGTGCAGCGGTATTTCCCTTGCCTATCCTTGGAATCAGGCCTTATTTTGCTGTTGAATAAGAAAGTGACTGAATAAAATGGAAAACAGTCAGGATGGTTCCCAAAGTCGTGACCAGCTAGTCCATGCTCAGCTACTTTCAATTGGAAATCTTGTCCAGCAAGTCTCAATCAATTCTTCTTTATGCGCCTCCTGGTAAGCAGTTTATTGTTCGTACTTCTCAGCCTAGGGTGGCAAAGCACCTTATACGCTCAGGAGCTATTTTGCACCGTCACCATTGACGCTAACCGAATCCAGAGTGACCGGCAGGTGTTTGAGGACATGGAAAAAAACATCTCTGAGTACATCAACTTTACCAAATGGACAGGAGATGATTTCACCACCCAAGAGCGCATTCGGTGCAATTTGCAAATCGTGGTAAGAGAGCGTGCGGCGGTAGATTACTTTCTCTGTGAAGCCAATCTTCAGGTTTTCCGTCCGGTATACAATACCACCTACGAGACTGTGTTACTCAACGTGAGGGACCCAAGCTTTAATTTTCGCTACGTAGCTTTTCAAAACCTTCAGTTTGTCCAGAATACCTACACTGACAACCTGACCGCCCTTTTGAACTATTACTGCTTCTTGATATTGGGATTTGACTACGGAAGCTTCAGTTCAAATGGAGGCATTCCCTTTTTCCAGCAGGCCCAGGAAATCGTAAATCTTGCTGCCAGTAGCTCGCAAGAGAGTGGCTGGAAGGCGCGAGAAAGCAATCGAAATCGGTACTGGCAGATTGAAAACCTGCTAAATAGCAGCTATCAGGGCTTTCACCAGATGCTGTATCAGTATCACCGTCAGGGCTTAGATCAAATGGAGAAGAATCCTCAGCAAGCCCGCCGGGCAATTTTGGCTACCCTCCAAGAATTGCAGAAGCTCCAAAAGCAGAATCCGCTGTTGATCTTGAACAAAAACTTCTTGGATGCCAAGCAAAATGAGCTGGTATCGGTTTTCACCAATGCCTTTGTCAACGACAAGAAGACTTTTACTCAGATCATGCAGGAGGTAGATCCATCCAACATGGCCGCTTATAATTCGGTGCTGGAAAGTAAGTGACAGAGACGTTGAGATGTGGGGACTTTGAGAGCTTGAGATGATGAGTCAAACGATAACATAATGCTCATCTCTCCTATGACCCCTTGCACCAATCACTATACTGGATTCAAAAGCTCAATTCAAGGAGTAAACATCTCGCAATTTACTGAATCAAGTAGCGAAGACTCACCCCAGCGTTGTTGCCAGAAAAACTCCTTTGCCGATAGAGCTCGACCATGGGTTTTAGGTCAAAGCTTAGGGCCCAAGGAGAATATGGAAATTCGTATTGGATCCCAATCATGGCGTCAACGCCGAAAACAGGTTGCCACGGCGTCTCTGCCTCAAGGCCTCCATTTGCTCCGGCGTGTCCCCCAATACCAAGGTAAATAGAAGTAGAACTTCTGTATCCCAAAGGGATCTGGTAGCTGATCATTCCGATGCTGCGCAGGCCCCCTCGCCGATATACCAACATCAATTCACTACCCATGCCTCCCTTGCCATAGAACTGCTGCCAGGATACGCCATTGGCAGAGCCTACTCGAAGGCCGAAGGAAGAGCGATAAGATTGGGCAGAAGAAATAACAAAACAGAAAACTAGGAGAGCGATCAAGCAAGCAAAATGTTTCAAATTCGTTTGGGTTCGTTGGATTACAAAAATGACAACGGGGAGGAATAACCTTTCATATGCAAATTACAGGGTAAACGCAGCTATTTGCGCTTATTGTAAGTTATGCGTCTATTTTTGTTGACAAAACGCGAATAACCTTACATGAATGGTCTCTCAGATGCTTTTGGGAGGGCAGGAAGCGACTAGATTAGTAGACAAGGACAAATCATGATTAACTGACCTAGACAGCCTACAGCATAGGGAAACTAAATGTGCCAGCTTCCCGGCGATTTGTTTTGTTAGAAGGCCTTAAAAAAACATAGATTGAAGCACAGTTCATTTTTAGAGGCCAGCTTAATTCATCTAGGGTCTCTCACTGATACTCCTTTCACCTTTCTACTTAGCTTCGAATCTTATGCACGCTCCCCTTCCACGACTCACCCTTTTGATTCGCTCAAGTATCTTCCTACTTCTACTCTCCCAGTTTGCCTGCACCCCTGCTACTGAATCTGCCAAGGCAGGGGAAGGGGTCGAGTCTCGCCCTAATATCGTTGTCATCTACCTAGATGACCTGGGCTATGGTGACGTAGGCGCATATGGGGCTACGGAGCTAAAAACACCCAACATGGACCGTTTGGCCAAAGAGGGGCTTCGCTTCACCCAAGGATACGCCAGCTCAGCTACATGCACCCCTAGTCGCTATGCCTTGCTTACCGGTGAGTATCCTTGGCGCAATAAGCGCGCGAAGATTCTTCCGGGGACTGCTCCTTTGCTAATCGATCCCGCTCAGCCTACCCTGCCAGGGCTACTGAAAGAGAACGGCTACCATACCGGCATTGTAGGCAAATGGCACCTAGGGCTAGGTAATGGCCAGACTGACTGGAATAAGCCCATCAACCCTGGCCCTAACCAAGTCGGTTTTGACTACTCCTACATCCTAGCCGCTACCCAAGATAGGGTCCCCACGGTATACATCGAAGACGGCGACGTAGTAGGACTAGATCCAAACGATCCGATCGAGATCAGCTACCAAGAGAATTTCCCCGGTCAGACTACCGGTAAGACCCACCCTGAACTCACCACCATGAAGTGGCACCATGGCCACAATGGCACCATCATCAATGGCGTGCCCCGCATTGGTTTCATGAAGGGCGGAGAAAAAGCCCGCTGGAACGACACCACCATGGCTGATCACTTTTTGGCCAAAGCTCAGGCCTATGTGAAAGCCCATAAGGATGAGCCCTTTTTCTTGTATTACGCCATGCAACAGCCCCACGTACCTCGTACGCCTCATCCACGCTTTGTTGGAACTACCGGGTTGGGCCCTCGCGGTGATGTGATTGCTGAAGCAGATTGGTGTTTGGGAGAGTTCCTCAAGACCCTTGAAGAAGAAGGCTTGCTAAACAATACCCTGATCGTCTTTTCCAGTGACAATGGCCCGGTCCTCAATGATGGCTATTTTGATGATGCGGTAGAAAAAATTGGACAGCACGACCCCAAAGGGGGTTTACGCGGAGGCAAATACAGTCTCTTTGAAGCCGGTACCCGGGTACCTTTCATCACTTATTGGCCTGGTCATATCCAACCTGGCGTATCCGATGCCCTGGTCTGCCAGATGGACCTACTCGCTTCTGTTGCCGCCATGTTAGGCCTTTCCGCTCCGGAACTAGACAGCGAAGATTTGCATCAAGCCCTTTTGGGCGAAAGCAGCACCGGGCGTGAACAGCTGATCCTGGAAGCCACCTCACGCACTGCCTTCCGCCAAGGCGACTGGGTATTGATCCCTCCCTATCCAGGTCCCGCTCTCAACAAGCAAGTCAACATTGAGCTGGGCAACAGCGATAGCTACCTGCTTTACAATCTCAAGGACGACTTGGGGCAAGGACAGAACCTTGCGGAATCTATGCCGGAGAAACTGGCAGAGCTGCGTACCCAATATGAAGCCTTAAGGGGAGAGACAGGAGAAGTAGAACAACTGGAGCTGAAATAGAGGGGAGTGGGCTAGCTTGGACTACGCCCCTACCCGCCCCACCGCCGCGAAGTCCAAGCTAGCTACAGTAACGGAATATTAAGAGTCTAAAGCCATGCTGAGGCTTAATTCCGGTCTCGGTATCCCCCCCAAAATGACATTCACGCCATTGGGGAGACAAAAGGAAATTAATTGCCATGTGATTTATGGTTTCGCCTGCTAGACGCCTAAGGAAATCTCGAATAGGGAGAGAAGACAAAGTAGAAAACGCAGCATGAAGCCCGCTTGAGGCGGCGTTGGGCTGCATTTGGTGCACGGGAGCGGCCTAGCGTGGGGCCTGCCTACTTTTTACGTACGCGCTCAAAAAGTAGGGCCCGCCGCAGGCGACATTCCAGTTGGAAAAGGACGATTTTTAAAACGCCAATGCAGCAAAAGGACTTATTGTCATAAGTAGTACCGCTGACGAAGCATCTCAACGAAGTGCTTCTCCTGCACCACGCAGGAAAGGGGAATCGGTGAGATCTTTCGTTTTATTTAAGATGACTCTAAGGATCAGCTAGCCAAAGCACGCTCACCTTCAAACACAAAAATACCCGCCCCAGCGGTTCTCCGACCCATTCCAGGCAATCCCAAAGCAAATCGTATCGACTGCTCATTAACTTAGTCGTTGAATACAATGGCCTTAAGCAAAATAGAGGATCCATGAATAGAGTTTTGATTTGCCTGCTTGGGTGGGTTGCCTTGATGATATTTTCCTGTCAGCAAGGCCCTGATGCACCCAGAGAAGAAGTAGTGATTCCTGTGTTCAATTTCCCTAGGACGGTAGTTTTTGAACAAAACCTATCGGCCTATGGCATCTTCGAAGGCCCGGCGGCAGACCTAACTCCTGGTGAAGATTTTCACTTACTGGAATTAAGCGCTGTGCTTTTTACAGATTATGCCCATAAACAACGTTTGGTCAAGCTTCCCGAAGGGACCCAGATGGTCCGAAGAGAGGACGGCTCCATAGATTTTCCCAACGGAACGATCCTGACTAAGACCTTCTTTTACTACCTCGATGAGCGAAACCCCAACTTGGGAAAAAGAATCATTGAGACCCGCCTTTTGATCAAAGAGGAGGAAACTTGGAACGTTGCCACCTACCTTTGGAACCAAGCACAGACCGAAGCAAGCTTGACCATAAATGGCCTGGAGACAGAGCTAAGCTGGATCGCAGAGGACGGAACTCAGCTTTCAACGCAGTACCAGGTCCCCAGCGAAAATGATTGTAAGACCTGCCACCAGTCAAATGCCCGCATGTCTCCCTTGGGACCTAGCCTCAGAAATTTGAATCGCCAGGTAGATCGAAATGGGATTAGCCTTAATCAGCTTAGTCATTTACAAGACCAAGGGGTGTTGAATGACTTCGAGGTAAGCCAAATCCCCCAAATGGTTAACTACAAGGATGTAGCGGCCCCCTTAGAAGCGAGAGGCAAGGCCTACTTGGCCATGAATTGTGCCCACTGCCACCATCCTGAGGCGTGGGAGGCCTCGGCTGAAAGAGACTTTGACCTGAGATATGAAACACCGATCGATCAAAGCGGCATTATCTATGAAAAGGAAAAGATTGTAGAGGCCTTGGTCAGTGGAGAAATGCCTTTTATTGGAACCACCCTATTGGATCAAGAAGGCATCAGTTTGATCATGGAGTTTGTGGAGAGCTTGTAGGTTGGGGGTAGTTGGATTGAGACACCCTGGCTGAATCCGGCTTATGGCCCCTCCTATACATCGGCCATGTCCTCACACCTCGATCAAAAACTCATACAGATCCCGATCTGCATCCAGGTTCAATTTCTTGCGCAAGCGAGAGCGGCTGACGTTGACGCTGGAAGGCAGGACGTTCAAGAGTTCTGCGATTTCGCGGGAGCTAAGGCCCATCTTGAGATAAGTGGCCAGACGTAGGTCATAGGTAGTCAAGGCAGGGTAGCCAGCCTTAAGTCGGCGCAAGAAGTCTTGGTTCAACTCATCGATCTGCATCTCAAAGGTGTGATCCTCAGAGCTCAATTTATTGTCGAGTAAGCGGCTCATTTCCGCCCAGCGGCGGCTGGGTTCTGCGGGTCGGCTCTTTTCTATGGCAGAGAGCTTATCTTTAAGAGTCTGTAGGAGTCGGTTCTTGTCCTCGTTTTCTTTGCCTTTCTTGGCTAGCTCAATGGTCTTGGCGCGCAGGCGCTTTTTCAGGTCAGCAATCTCCCCTTCCAGGCGTTCTTGGACTTGGACCATCTTCTCCTGCTGAAAAACTTCCTCCTGCTTCGCTTGAGCTTGGAGTTCCTTGGCTTCTAACTGGGCCTGAAGACGGCCAAGTTTGCGCTGATTGCGCAGCCGCTGTAAATAATACAAGCCAAATAGTAACAAGGCTACGGCTAAGTACATGTACCAACGGCGATACCAAGGAGGCATAATCCTGACCTTGAGTAACTGTGACTGCAGTACCCCGCCTGGGCCTTTGGCTTCTACCAACAACTCATATTCGCCCTCTGACAAATGAAGAAAGTCACGGCTGTTTTGCTCAGACCAATCGCTCCATTGATCTTGAAAATTGGCTAGGCGGTAACGGTACAAGGTATGCTCCTGATGTGGCACCAAAAACTGAATTCGCAAGTTGTTCAGGTGATAAGGGATCTCCGCAGACCTTTCTACTGCAATGATGGTGTCATTATTGAACGCCATCAGGCTGCGAACCAGCACTTGGGTAAGCTGGGTGACAGATTCCTGGGGATTGTTGTTGAACAGGGCAAAGCCATTGTAAACCGGAAAGAATTCAAACTCTTGGTTCAAGCTTATGCCGCTCCACATGGTAGATAGGCGATTCACCACCGGCTCATCATTGAGTGGCATGGCTCCTCTCAAAAAGCTATCTTGTTTATGGTCATAGGTGTAAGCATACAAGTTGGTGCTCAAATGCATGCCTAGGCTATCCACGTAAAGCCAAGGGTTTACACCTTCGAAGGTTTCATCTAGATAAAAGCGTTGGCGCTCAATCTCCAGGTCTGAAGTCAGATCCGCTTTGATGATGCCAAAGTTGGGGATATTGACCCAAAGTAGGCTATCGCCTTCAGCCATGACTTGGCTACAAGCCCCCTGCACAGGTGCCATCTTGCGCTCAAAAGTCCAAGTTTGTCCCTGACGCCGAAACAAGGATAATCCATTGTAGGTCCCTGTCACCAAGTGATGATCTCCTAAGGGAGAAATCGCAAGGACACCTTCATCTGTGTAAACGGGGGCAAAATTTTGGGGGTCAACCTGAAAAAGTCCCTGGTCATGGCCACACCAAATGTCCTTTCCTATCTTTTCTAAAGCCCAAACCTGTCCGGCAGACTGGGGGATGAGGGCCCATGAGATGGCAGCCGTGTTGTTTTTCAAGCCGTCCCAATCAGAATAATAGAGGCCTTGATTGGTCCCAAGGTAGAAATCCTCCTCATCCAGCAGGGCCGTTTGCCCCGTCCCAAAAACTCCTTGGTGGTCTAAGACATAGGCCACCTCACTGGAAAGGCGTACAGCGGCCACACCAAAGTCCATTCCCAACCATAGGCTTCCTTGTGGACTATAATGGAGGCTCAAAATGGTGTTGTTGAGGATGCCCTTTTGCTTATTGATTTGTTGGATAATGCGTCCGGTTCGGTCGGTGATATAGACCCCATTCAAAATGGTCCCAAAAGCATAATGACTGTCTTCAATCAGGCTAAAACTAAAAACCTGATCTCTGCTCAAATAATCACTTACTTCTTGTTGAAGAGGGCGTAGAATCCCTTCTCGGTATTCAAAAAGGCCGCGGTCACGGGTAACGACGAAGAGTCCTTCATCCGTCTCATCTAGGCCCATGATTTGCCAAGCTTGGCGATCCGGGTATTCAAAAACTTGGGTCAAACTCAGGCCATCAAAATGAAACAGCCCACGCTGCTCATCAGCAAGGTAAAGTCCTCCACCAGCTTGAAAACTTTTCGAAAACCTAGTCGGAGCCGCCACTTTGGTGAGCTGCCCTTCTTTTTGAACGTAAAGGTTGTCAAACGAAACGAAGATGATCTCGTCTTCGATCTGATATACCCCCCAAAACTCTTCATTGAGGCCTTGGGTGCTCTCTCGAAAAGGATAGCAAGACCGGTATTGGAATCCCTGTATCCCCTTACGCTCCCAAACACCAAAGTCTTTGTCTGCCCCAGTGTATAGCACGGAGTCATTGACTACAAGTAGAGACCTGGTGAATCCTTTGCTACCTGAATAGCGACGCCAATTGAGGCCATCAAATTCAAGCAGGCCTTTGTCTGTGGCAAAATATACCAGCCCACTCACTGCAGACTGTATAGCCCAGACCTTACCGGCCTGGGCATACTCTTCGGGGGTGTAATTCTGTAGGGGCGGCAGCCCCTTCTCTGGAAATTTCTGACCAGATAGGTGATGCACGCATAGAAGTAGTAGGCCGATAAATATACCGGAGAGTTTCATCCTACTACGTGAACTCACATAAATTTCAATTGTTCATCTTTGTCCCAAATTCCCCAATAGGCTCCTACGTCGCCTTCTGAGCCAATTTTCCACCCTTCATCAAAAGAAGAAAAGTAGAAAATCTCAATGTCTTCTTGCTGGCTCCAATATTGGGTATTGAGGAAATACTTGATGGCATTTTCAGTGGAAGGAATAGCCCCTCCTAAAGATTGTCCTTGACTAGGCCAACCGGTTTCGGTGATGATCACTTTCTTTCCATTGGCAGCAGCTTGGGCCTGGTAGTACATCTGCTTCATGTACATCAGCGAGTACTCCTGCTGGCAGCCCTCCCAGAAAGGGTAGCAATTGGCTAAGATCACATCCGAGTGCTCCACAATATCCGGGTGACGGGAAAACTCGTAATATGCGTCCACATAGCCTACAGGAATGTCAGGCAAAGCGTCCTTTACCCGCCTCATGTAACTTAGAAGCTGTTCCTTGGTCAAATCATTTCGGTAGAGTACCTCATTGCCGACCGCCGCGATGTCCACATATCCAGCCTTGGCCAACTCAATCAGGCCGTTGATCTCCTGTTCGTTCTTCTCATCGTCCTTGCCTAACCAGGCACCGACGAGGGTCTTTAATCCCAGCTCATGGGCAACTTTGGGGATATGTTCATTGCCTTCGATACAGGAAAAAGATCTTACCCAACGACAAAAAGGGCTGATGATTTCCATGCGACGGCGGACCTGTTCATAAGGCAGCTCAGTACCAGGCTCTTGCCCTTCGGTATAGGCAGAAAAGCACAGGCCATGCATGCCATTCAAGAGGGCTTGATGGTGACGTGACTTGAGGTCATCCAGGCTATCGCCAGAGTAGTCTGGCCCCGCCAGAAATAGATTTTTGTATTGACGAGATGACATAATTGCTTTTGTTCTCTTTTTAAGCTTATTCTAATAATTTAAGATCGGGTGAGGGTCCCGTATTTTAGATTTTCTTCTGTATCCCACAGTCCCCAGCGCGCTCCAACTTCTCCTTCTTGCCTTACTTTCCATGACTCGTCGAAGGAGGAGAAGTAGAAAAGATCCACATGTGAGAGTTTTGCCCAATGCTGGGCTTCGATAAAGTATTTCAAGGCGTTTTCCGCAGAGGGCTTTGCTTGCCCGATGGGCTGACCGCTGCTAGGCCAACCTGTTTCAGAAATGATCACAGGCTTACCGCCCGCTACCTGCTGAGTCAGCTTATACATTCGTTGCAGGTAGGCCAGGGCATACTTGTTATCCGCACCTTCCCAGAAGGGGTAACAATTGATCAGCACTACATCTACCGCGTCTATCAATTCAGGATGATCCAAAAACTGGTAATAAGCATCCACGTAGCCTACCGGAATATGGGCAGGAAGCTGAGACTTGACTTTTTGGATGTAGCCAATGATTTCTTGAGGAGAAAGCTCCCCGCGTATCAGCACCTCATTTCCTACGCAGGCCACATCGACCATGCCTTCTTTGGCCAGACGCACCAGGGATCGTATCTCTTGCTCATTGCGATACTTGTCATCGCTCAGCCAAGCCCCAACCATGGTTTTTAATCCTTTTTGGCGGGCAATGCGGGGGATCAATTCATTGCCTTCTGTACAGGAAAAGGAGCGGATGTTCTGGGTGTAGGGCATGATCACCTCCATGCGCCGCTTGATCTGCCTTTGTGAAAGGATGGCCCCGACCTCTTGCCCTTCTACGTAGGGGCTGAAACACAATCCATGAATCCCTTCATTCAGTTTGGAAGCAAACATGGCGTGTAGTTCCCCATTGCTTTTGGCCGACAGGTTTAGGGCGGAGGTAATGGCCAAGGTACTGGGATCGTTGAGGGATAGTTCTTCTAGCTTGCCGGCTAAATAGCCTGAAGACCCTTTTTCGGCTTTTTTACGCTTATCAAGCTCTGCACGAATTTCATTGGCTCGCTCTTCATCCACATCATAGTCATGCATCAAATACATGGCAATGATGGTTCCCACCATGGGTAATCCAGAGAAAAACAACCTCAACCCGTCTACCGCACCCTCAGGCTGCACCGCAGCATTGCCATCAAAGCCGACCACGGAGAGGATTACCCCACTCAACCCACCAGCTATGGCGAAGCCAAACTTCACCATGTACCAGTATATTGCTCCAAAGACCCCTTCACGACGCTTTCCATATTTCAACTCATCTAGGTCGATAACGTCAGCTGTCATGGACATCATCAACACAAATAGGCTACCGATACCAAAAGAGTGAAAGGGAAGGGAAAATAGGAACAACCAGGGCTTACCGGGTACGAATAGAAACCACAGGGAAGCGTAACCAACCAGAGCAATCCCTTGGGAAACCATAAAGGCATTCTTCTTCCCTATTTTCTTAGACATCGCAGCTACAATCGGGATCACAATAAACGTAGTCACCAGGGCTCCAACACTACCGAATAAGGGAGTCCAGTAGCCAGCGGCTCCCGCGTCACCTTTGAATAGGTGCCACACCACGATGAAGAAGACAAAGCCTGCTACTGTATTGAAGGCATTGAAGATGAAGAAGGTAGAGATGCAGAGTTTACGAAAGGGCTTAGAAGAAAATGCCTCTACAAATCCTCTTAGTATCTGGGAAAGGCTATCTCCAATGGCGCCAAAGGTGAGGGGAGAATAATCTTCCTTCAAGGTCGATTTACTCGGTATAAAGAGGGCCGGGACCATGGCACAGATCGCAAAGATCACCCCCACCCATATCGACAGCTCGCGCGTAGCAGCTTCCGGGGTTGGGAACCATTCTGGGTCGTACATGATCACCCAGAACCACGGGGCAATTACCCAGGCCCATTGCCCAATCCACTGCGCAATGGCCATGATCTGGGTTCGCTCGTGAAAGTCATCGCTCATTTCATATCCGATGGCGACGTAGGGCACGCTGAATATGGTCAAGCCAATGTAGAAGGCAAAAGACCCCAGTAGGAAGTAGGTAAAATTGTAGTTGACCGTATTTTCTCCATACAACTGCCACATCACCGAGAATGAAACCCCCATGACAATGGCACCCAGCAACACATACTGTCTTCTACGGCCCCAAACGGACTTCGTATTGTCAGAAATAAAACCCATGATGGGATCAGTCACGGCATCTAGCACGCGAGGCAGGAAGTACACCACTCCCCACATCCAGCCTGGAAAGCCCAAATTTTGGACTAACACCACCATGAATATTCCAAGCGAGGCAGGAAACATCTGATTGGCCAGCATCCCTAGCCCAAATGCAACCTTCTGCCCAAAGGGGACTTTTTTAGCAGTAGCAGTAGTATCACTCATGTTCGGAAATATGGTCTATGTTCCAAATTCACTTCTTTTCAATTTATAAAATATACCAATTATCGGCCCACCTTTCAGGCCATAATTAGAAGACTCCGCGGCAATTTTCCTTCAAAGAAACCACGATTCGATCTACCTCAACCGCCCCTGCGGGCAGCTCATCCTTCTCTAAGCCAGGATACTCCAGCGCCTCTTTCCAGCTCTGGATGGTCGTACTGAAGAAATCAGAAGCAGCGGCATCCGTTTCATACACAATGATGTCATAGGATTCGCCTTGATCCCCCCCAAACCGGGTAATTACTTGCCACTCTCCGTTTCGCTTAAAGGAAGTATTGGTGTGATCTGACTGAGGGTAATACTTATCGTTAGAAGGCTTGAGCAGCACCCAAATGTCTTGGCTATGGCCCTCTGGATACACTCCCATGGTCAAGACTCGGCATTGAACGGAGTCTCCTTTCAATGGAGAGATCACCTGAATCTTTTCCACGGGAAAATCAACTTCTAGCTTATTTCCGGTGGCTACCTGCTCAATTTGGCCTGGCATAGTGGGAGTTCCCGCTGAGGCAGCTCCATATATAGCTAAGATAAATCCAATGATTCCCAGGGGAATCCTGATCTTCGCGTCCATCAGTCCCAGGGGTGAGCCATTGATTTTGACGCTATCAACGATTGCGATGAGGATTAAAGCCGCACCGACCAGCATGATTATTGTTTCTGCAGACATGTTTGACAAGGTTAGTAGTGGTACAATGAGAATTTGCCAATGGCGGCTTACAATTTTCCTCTACGTGTTTCCAGTTCTGCTTTGATTTCTCGCGCCTTATCCTCGGTCAAGCTATAGCCCCACATCACTAAGATGGCTAATCCAGCGGTCAAAGAAGGAATCACGATATCAGCAATTCGCAGGTTGGTCATGGTTTCCACCGACTGCTGAGCCAAGCTTTGATCAAAGCCGACGATTTTCAATACGGCTCCTCCTAACATCAAAGCCAGAGCCTGCCCTAGCTTAACCATCCACCAATAGATGGCTCCAAAAGTTCCTTCTTTGCGAGGCATGCCATTTTCCAATTCATCTAAGTCACACACATCCGCCGTCATGCTCATCATCAAGGTGAAAAGTCCCCCAATTCCAAAGGCCATCAAAGGAATGGGCATGAACAGCAAGAAGGGATTTTCAGGATTAAAGCTCCACCACTTGAGTCCGTAACCCACTATGGAGATGGCGGTCGAGATGAGGAAGGCTTTCCTTTTGCCCACCTTGTTGGCCATCCAAGAGATGACGGGAATCACTAAGAACGCTGTCACGACCGCACTAATGGTAGAAAACCATGCAGGCCAGTTGCCAGCCAATCCATAGTCCCCGTTGAACATGTAAAAGACAATGATGAAGAAGCTAAAAGAAGCAACCATTTGAAAGCCGTTGAAGACCAAAAAAGTAGCTCCACATAGCTTGACAAAGGGCTTGTTCTTGGCTACCTGAAGGATTCCTTGAAAAAGGTCTGACAAATTGGAGAAAATCGTCTTCAGGGAGATCTCTTTACGTCCCTCCATGTAAGAGGCATCAAGCCCACGACAGAATATAGCCGGTAAAATTCCCAATACCACACAGGCGCCGCCGACAATCATGGACAGCTTTCTAACCCCAACGGCCTGTGATTCAAACAGATTAGGATCTGCAATTAAGACCCAGAACCAGGGAACAATCATCCAAGCTACCTGACCCAGGGTTTGCGAAAAGGCCATGAGTCGGGTACGCTCGTTGTAGTCTGAAGTCATCTCATATCCCAATCCGATGAGCGGCGTCGAAAAGACCGTATTACCCACTAGATAAATGAGGGAGAATATGAGAAAGTACCAAAAGTTGTAGGTCGAGCCATTTTCAGCATCAAGTTGCCACAGCATGGCAAACAGCACCCCACTCAAAATCGCACCCGCAAAAATATAAGGGCGCCTCCTTCCCCATTTGGAACGGGTGTTATCAGAGATAAACCCCATAATAGGGTCCGTGATGGCATCAAAGATTCTTGGCAAGCCCCCTAAAAGTCCCGCTAAAAACGGATCCATGCCAAAAGCGGTAAGTAGGAAGAACATGAAAATGCCTAGCGCTCCGGGCAAGAGGTTGTTCACCAAGTGTCCCGCTCCAAAGGCGGCTTTTTGAATCACAGGGACTTTATCCCTGCTGGCAGTAGTAGTAGTAGTGGACATGAGTTTACATTTTTAATCAGGTTATCAATCGCCGCTGGCTAGCGCATGGCTAGGAATCACGATGGTTTGGATGGCTTTGGCACTGATGGCAAGGTCGACCACCTTTCCTGCTAGTGAAAGCTGGAAGCTTTTGGCAGTTTCCCCCTGATTGAAGACCACCGTTGCGATGGAACCATCTGGGTTTTGAACTGCGGTGACCATCAGGTCTTCATCAGAGTTCTCAAATCCAATTCTTTGCGAACCAGGACGAATGTACTTACTGAAGTGAGCCATGGCGTAGTAAATCGGGGTGAAGTACACCTCATCGGCTTCAGGATCCACGATTACCGGAGCCACACACCAGTTTTCGAACCAGTTGGGGCCTCCTTGGCGGTCGAGTACCATGTTCCAATCCACCCAGCCATCTACCCAATTATTCAAGCAGCCGATGATGTCACGAGCATAGCGAAAAACGGGAGAATACTTAGGGTGTAGGTGCTTGGTCTCAGGTGGAGCCCAGTCCCACCCCCAGTCGGTGGCCTCCTTGCGCCAATACCATTCATCATCTTGCCATTTGGGCACCTCTGCATCTACACAACCTTCCGTCTCAATGAGGTGTTTATTTGGCGCCTTTTGATGGGCATACTGCAATACATCTGGAAACCAGTCGAAGGTGCTGGCATACCAATGGATGGCCGTTCCATCGAAGTACTTAGAAGAAGCTTCATCTGCAAACATCACATCCACCCAATGCTGGAGTTCATCCCGGTTCTGGTCATACCCAAGGATCTTGGCTTTCTGTCCATCAGCCTCGAACCTAGGGCCCAGGTAATCTCTCACGAAAGCGGTCATTTCTTCTGCACTGAAATGCATACTTTCCCAGTTGTTGGCGTTGCCTAAGGGTTCATTTTCCACTGTTACCCCCCAAATTTCGACTCCTTCCTCCCGGTAAGCGTCAAGATATTTAGAGAAAAAGTGGGCCCAAGTTTCATGGTACTCTGGCAACAACTTACCTCCACGCCAATCTCCGTTGTCCTTCATCCACGGCGGAGCCGTCCAAGGGGAAGCAATGATTTTGAATCCATCGCTAGAAATCTCTTGGGCTTCTTTGATCATGGGGAGTAAATCTGGCCGATCTTCATCGATGGTGAAATGAGCCAGCTCTTTGTCCCCAGCAACGGGAGCATAAGAATAGTTGCTGAGAGAAAAGTCGCAGGAATTGATGTGGGTCCGCGTAAGGGAATAGCGGGCCCCTTCATCTCCAAAATAAGCTTCGAGAATCTCTCGTCGATTCTCTGCACTTAGCTCGTTGAGCAAATGGGCAGAAGCTTCGGTGAAAGAGCCTCCAATGCCTGTAATGGTCTGAAAGGTCTCTGCAGGATTCAGAGAAATCTGCGCAGAAGACTCCGTCCCCTCGCTAGAGGGTTCTACTGCCTGAAGTTTGTTACCCGCGGCGGAGGTTTCTACCACTTCCACCATCAGGGATCCATCTTCTTCCTGGGAGTCTTGACTACCAGAGTCGGGATTACATGACATAAGAAGGAAGATCAAGCCGGTCAATACTAGGGGAAATCTCATAACATAAAATTGCCTGTGAAAAACGAGGGTTGGCTGGCTGTCATGAATGAGTCATCAGCCAGAACTATTGCATCGGGGGGGCCAATGTTTGTTTCATCACTATTTGACGATCTCCTCCATGGGTTTTCTTGATGGCATTGCCATCACGGGAAAGTCCCTCAAAGGTTCCAGCGTCTACCAAGTCCCAAATGGCATATTTGGCTTGCCCATCCACGGTGAACAAACCAAAATGGTTTTCAGATCCACCTGGATTCGCGGCATCTTTCCATGGCTCATCAAAGGCCTCAAAGTAAAAACAGGCCAAGCCAGCTTCATCCGTCCAGTCACGCATATGCTTATAATAAAGCGCCATCTTGTACTCATCACAGGCACGCGAGCGGCTAGGGCTGTATAATCCATTGGAGTAACTGGCCCAACCAGTTTCCGTGATGTGAATCGGCTTATCAACTCCCAAACTCTCCATGTAACTCTTCACCGAGTCGTACTGCGCCATCGCATATCCTTTGGCCCGCAGCATGGCCGCTTCTATGCGAGCGCTGTCTGAGTCATTGGCCTCATCGGGGCGGCTGCCCCAGAAAACGGGGTTGTAGTGGGTGTCATGCATGGGATAAGTGTGCATCGCAATGTAGTCCACACTGCGAATCAACTCATTCAAATCCTCTACGTGGTATTCAGCTCCGCCTCCTCCCCAGGAAGCAAAGTTATCCGAGCTGGTGATCCACAAATCAGCGGGGAGCTCCCCGCTAGCCTTAAGTTCCTGTAGGTGCTTAACCCACTTAAGGATCACCCAAGGCTGAACAAAATAGCTGGCGGCCCACTTGACCATGGCTTCGTTGCCTACGGCGATGACTTTTACGATATCTGGATATTCTTTGACCATTTCAACCGCTCGGGCGATCTCCTCTGCATTTCGGGCACTTTCCTGCTCATGGTCTGGCGCAAGGTCGGTCCAGGCATTGAGGCAATCGATCCAAGCTCCCAACATCACATACATCTCAAACCCTGGATCTTCAGCCTTTAGCTCACTGATAGCCTTTACCAAGTTGGTCGCATGTGGCCGGTGTAGTTTATAGGTCCGAAGCATGCGAACCCCCATCGCATGAAGGATCTTCATGTCCTCTTTGAGCTGGGGTATAGTTGGCTCGATATCATGGTCAGCATCCCGGTAACCTCCGTAAGAGATGGCCAAGAAATCTGGATTGCCCAGAATATCAGCCGCAGTACGTACTGGTGTGTTCATTCTATTGGTATCATCGACAGATTGGCTTGATTGCTGCTCAGAATTACAAGCAGTCACAAGCAGAAAAATAAACAGGATATAGTAGTAGCGAGTCATCGGGTTTCTTATTTAAGCGTGTTGGTAGTAATCCATACTTCAATTTGTCGTAGATCTCCGCTACGGCGGAAAAGAGACTGGCTGGTACTTAGGTCTAGGCCCGTCTCAGAAAACTCTACCTGCGACCCATCCTGAAGATGAACCCTCAGTGCATTTTTGTCACCGAGATGGTAAATAATGGGCACCTGGCAATAGGTAAAAGCCAAACTATCAGCAGGGAGCGAGACCTGAACGTCCTCCCCTTGAAGGTTGACATAGCTAAACTGCCGAGGCTCTGACAAAAACTCCGTCCGTCGCAGGAGGTCAGGCTGAAAATGCAAACAGCCATCCACTATTCGGATGCCCAGTTCCCCAAAGCGGCTCAAAATGTCTTCTTTTACCTGCCCAGTCATACCTGGTTGCTGAGCTCCTTTTCCAGCTGGGGTGTGTGAGTAGGCATCGGTAGGGAAAGCTCCGTATAAGGACGGCGATTTGTGGACGCCGATTCCGGCGTTGATCTCATAATAATGCTCCAATAGTCGGCCAAGGGTTTCGGGGTCAGCACTAGACGCTACCGCCTCCGCACAGCATTCGTATACGGCTAGCAATAGTTTGGAAACCATGTGCCAATAAATGGATCCAAGGCCTTCATAGCCGTAAAAAGTTCCAGAGCGTCCCGTAAATGCCTTGTGGTTAAAAACTTGTTCAAAAATTCCCAAGATCAAGGAACGCTCTTCGGAAGCAAGTTTAGCGTAGTCGGTATCTGCCAAGCTCGCTAGGGCATCATCTAGGTCATTGGCATTCTTGAAATTGGAATTGAAATGATAGTCTCCCGCCACGTCCTGATTGATCAGGGCCTGATTCCCCTGGGTGAGCATCTGCTGCAGGAGCTGGGAGCTTGCGACCGCTTGGGCAGGCACATTGTTCCGGGCCAAAAAGCCGTCTAGTTCTTTGTTGGGGTAAAGTAGGTAGCTGTATTGGTCTGGGCGAAACAGCTTGCTTTGCTTCATGCCGTCCAACACCGTCACGACTTCCTGGGGCCTTAAATATCCACTGCTTAGCACCGCCACTTGACCTTCCAACATTTCGTTGAGGTAGTCGATACGAACGCTTTGTTCGTGGACGGTCATCAGGTTGTAGGCATGGTACAGATCATCTTCTCGCCGATTGGCCGCGATGCTGTGATCTAAAAAGGCCAGACTTGTCTTGGCAAAATCTATCAAGTCTTCTCTATTGACCAGTTTGGTTTGCCCACTAAAAGACTGCTCGTAGATCTGGGTTCGATATTCACTAGCAGCCTCTCCCAGGGCATCTAAGATGACTTTTCGGGTCTGATCGTCTATACTGCTAGAGAGAACGCCCTGATGTGTGGCAAAGGTTTCTTTAATTTTTTCGTAGAAAATGACCAACTCTTCCGAAACAGGGAAAGACTCATCGGAGCACTGGAGAAGGTTTTGCTCAAAAAAGGTGAGGAAGCGACGCAAATAATACAGCGTCACCATGGAAACCCCATTACCCACCAGAGCATTGTTGGCGTCGTTCCATTCAGGGCGCTGGGTATTCATCCAAATTCCCCCCTCAGGAATGAAGTTGGACAGCTTTGCCAGCACAGTAGCCAAAATCTTTTCCATAAAGTTGGCCTGCTGGATGTCTCCAGCCTGATTCCGCAGCAAGGCCCCGTCTGCCCCCAGCTGATCTCGGCGCTGCCTGATCGCTTGATCTTCATGGTGGTCAAAGTCTATGGTATCCTTGGGGTTACGGACAATATCTGCGTAGGACTTGATCCGGTAAGGCACGTTGGCATAAACGAAAAGAGGCTGCTGCCACAATTCTGCCAAACGGCTGGGCTGATGTACCTGCAAGAATTCGAGAAACTTAAGCAGGTAAATAATCTGGTGATCCCCCCAATAGCCAATATAAGACCAGGGATCATCTGGTTCGATGGCCTCCCAATCAAAGCCGCCCTTGGTCACCCGATACGGATTGTAGCCGTCAAAGGTGGAAGCATTGAGAAACTTGGCTATCATCCCTTCGATGAAATCAGGGAAGGAATGAACCAATGCCTCCCAGTTTTGGAAGATATCCCGCCAGTTTCCTTCGTAGTCTAGTACCTTGCTTCCATCCTGCTCATTGCGGGTATTGATAGAGAAGCGATTCCATGGGCGGCTGGGATCGCCATGGCGACGGCTAAATTTTAAGGGCAGATATTCCTGGCAAAGTCGCAGCATATGAGGGTCCGAGACTCCAGCCAAGTGATTTCTTAACTCTTGAACCGTAAACTTAGCGGGTAGCTGGGCCATAAAATCCGCCTGAGAGCGGTATACCGCTTTGCTGGCCTTGGCCAAATAGCCATCAAAATCCCACTTTTCGATCTCATAGTTATGATCGAAAATGCCCCCCCGCATGATGTTGAACAGGACATTGCTAAAGTGGCGTGCATCGCGTAGAGGGTCAGCGGTACATTGCAGGGCGTCGGCCGCGGCGTTCAAGGTCTTAAGCCTCTGGGTTCCTCGGTCAATGTCTGCCTGTAAACTTGCCCCTATGGAGGGATCCTGCGCAATGCGCTGAATCAATTCGACCGCACCTGCCTGATTTTGATTGACATCGGCCACGATGGTCCATGTACGCTCTTCGCCAGGCTCTAGGCGCATGTTTTGTTGCACAAAATAGGCTCCCTTCTCCCCTTTGACATCATGCTCCCCCTGGACCAAACCGGTAGTTCGAAAATCCGCTAACTGCTTAGAAGAAAGTAGGTATTTGGGACCATCTAAGCCGAGCGACCACACTACGTTGGCCTTTAGCGCTTCACTTGGTTCCGCTTTGTCCACAATGATGGCACTCAGCGCAAAAATGCCCAGTCCGCTTGCTGGGTGAAGTTCGCTTCGCTTATACGCATCAACCAAGTTGCTGTAAAAATTTTGGGTATAGCTTTCTACACCCGCCGGAAGGATATTTTGCAATCCATCTAAGATTTGGATCTCTTTCGCCTCTTTCCCTTCGTTGCGAAGAATGGAATGACGAACAAACCCAAACTCATCGGAAGAGCTCCAACCATAACGGAAGCGGAGTCCTAAGTCATGGTTGATTTCCTCAAACATGACTTTATGCCCAAATTCGTGTTTGTATAGGTTTCGGCTAATTTGAAACCGTCCTTCTCCTCGAATAGAAAAAGGTTCCCAAAGATGAACCTCTTGGCCTACCTGTACACGAAAAACAGATTTGCTGCCCGTTACCTCAACCGATTCGGTGATTTTATCGTCAGTATAGTAAGGGAACAAAGAAAATTCTGAATTCCTACGTCCAGCAGTCAAGCCTCCATTGCTGGACACGAACATCCAATGATCAGATTCACTGACGATGTTCATAAAAAAAGGACGTAGCTGATCGATATCCTTGATAACAAAAAACCTCTCGTTATCAATGGTTACCTGACTTAGATCCGGCATGGATTTCAGGGATTTTGGTAGTAGAGTAGTTCCGTAAATCAGTAGTAGGCTATAATACCCAAAGCAAGAACCAGGATACATGCCCTGGCCCTTGCTTCAGTTAGTATCATAATTATTCGTAGACTCTTACGTAGTCTACGATCATTTTTTGTGGGAAAGGTGTCTGAGCAGAAGGGAAACCAACAAAGGTTCCTCCGACTGCGACATTTAGGAGCAGATAAAATGGCTGATTGTAGACCCACTCACCCGTGACATCCTCTGGTGTGATGCGCTGATAAAGGAAATCATCGATAAAGAAGTCAATCCGGTCTTCAAACCATTCTACGGCATAGATATGGAACTCCGTGTCAAAACGGCCATCTACCATCGCATAACTCCCAGTGATGGCATCTCCGCCAGAGTATCCAGGACCATGAAGAGAGCCAAGCGTGATGTTGGGTTGTTGTCCGCGCATTTCCATGACATCAATTTCGCCGCACTGGGGCCATCCTACCTCATCAATGTTGTCACCCAGCATCCAAAATGCTGGCCACAAACCAGGGCCAAACGGAGTTTTCATGCGGGCTTCGAAACGGCCATAAGCCTGAGAAAAATTACCCTTGGTGGTAATCCGCGCAGACCTAAAAATAGAAAATGAACCGGCATCTTCACTGGTAGCAGTGATTACGAGGTTGCCTTCTCCATCAAGAGAGACATTCTCCGTTTCATTGGTATAAGTCTGAAGCTCTTGGTTGCCCCAGCCATTGTCTCCTCGTCCTAGGTCAAAGTTCCAGACCTCGGTGTCAATAGATGCTCCCTTATCGCCCTCAAACTCATCGCTCCAGGTCAGGGTCCAAGTTCTTTCTTCTAGTTGCTGAGTGGTATCAATTTCACAGCTGCTTAGGCCCAGAGCCAAGAATGGAAGTAGCGCCACAGCTGCTAAGCGAGTCTTATACAAATTAAGTATGGTCATTGGTGTAATGATTTTTTTGTGGAAGTCCACGTATAGTTTTCCTCACAGGCAGTTAATTCTGCCAGAATGCCCCGGGCGGCAAGCACCCGGGGCTTCAGTTCCATTAAATGGATCAGTTGTAGAAGTAGATATTGTCAACGAACACGGTGGGAACCCCTCCTGAAAGTACGATCTGAGCCAGATTGGCCCGATTGGTCAGGCCCGTAAAATCTGCCAAAGGAATATCCAAGCTCACCCATGAGCCTGTCTGTAGAGTCGGACTGGTGAAGGTGAGCTCATGGAAGGTATCATCCCCATTCTCATCAAAGACTCGGTTGGGTCCAAAATCTCTCAGCAGTACCTTAAAATCAGCGGTAGCTGTCGGATTGGGAGTCCAAATGTCCAGGTGGATGTGAGTCCTTGCCGTTACATCAATGGTGGGATTCGTAAATTCAATGCCCACAAAGTTGAGTTGGGTATACTGAATCATGCTGTCACCTGCCACGGCAATTTCTGAGCTCAGCGTAGTCGAGCCCTGCCAGAAGCCATTGATGAAATCGATGGGTTCGTCCGTATACGCATCGCTATAGATTGAGGTCACGTTTGCAGCGGGCCGCGTAGGAGCTGGTGCCGCTGTGGATGGAGGGTCTACACCGCTACCTCCCCCTTCACCTTTGTAGAAGTAAATGTTGTCTACAAATACATTAGACAGATCGCCGGAGAATACAATCTGAGCCATGTTGGCACGATTGGTCAAGCCGATGAAGTCTGAGAGCGGAAGGTCTAAGCTTACCCAAGAACCCGTTTGAATAGAAGGACTGATAAACGAAAGCTCATGGAAGGTGTCGTCGCCATTTTCATCAAAGACTCCGTTTGGCCCAAAGTCACGTAGCAACACCTTGAAGACCTGCCCTGCATCGGTAGGATCGGGAGTCCAGATGTCCACGTGGAAGCGGTTCATCTCTGAAACATCAATGGTAGGATTCTGAAACTCTATTCCTACATAGTTAAGCTGGGTGTACTGGATGATGGTATCGCCTTGCACTTCAATTTCAGAACTGAGTGTAGTGGATCCAGTCCAGAAACCATTGATGAAGTCAATCGGCTCATCGGTATAGGCATCGCTGTAGATCGAAATTACGTCAGCGGCTGGGACGCTGGGGGTAGGAGCCGCAGTAGTTGGCTCATTGCCACCACCTCCACCGGTGTTTCCTCCACCGGTGCCGTCATCGTAGAAGTAGATGTTGTCTACAAACACGTTAGGTAGGTCTCCAGAGAGGACGAGCTGGGCCAAGTTGGTTCTTCCACTCAATCCGACGAAATCCGATAGCGGCAGGTCAATGCTGATCCAGGTTTCCGTTTGTAGCTCAGGGCTAGTCAAGGTAACCTCGTGCGACGTATTGTCATTTCCAGCAAACACACCATCAGCACCCAAGTCTACCAAAAGGACCTTAAATGCAGCCGGCAGATCGGTTGGGTCCGGGGTCCACATATCCATGTGGAAGTGAGACATACCCGAGATGTCTATGGTCGGGTCAGAGAACTGAATGCCGACAAAATTGAGCTGAGAATAACGCATGATGTCGTCACCATCCACTTGAATCTCTTGGTTTTGAGTGGTGGAAAATTCCCAGAATCCATTGAAGAACTCAACAGGCTGATTCGTGTAAACGTTGCTGTAAATCGAAACTACATCCTCAGCCAATTGCGTCGGCTCAGGAGCAGTAGTTTGAGGCAAGACTGGCACCCCTGTAGAGGTTACTTCTAGAGAACCTGTCGCTTCAGTACCCATCAGCGTCGCGGTGATGCGTGTATTTCCTGCATCCATCGCTAACACGACTCCATCATTGACGGTAGCTACCATGGGATCCGAGGTCGTATAGTCAAAAAACGCTGGTGCTACCTCCACCCGTTGGTTGATGCCATTTGGCAGGTTGAAATCAGCAAAACCTCCCGATGAGAAGGTCGCACCCGTTTCCATGGAAACGGTGGAGTCAGCCCCATTAAACGCCGCTACGCTTTGGAGAGCAATGGTTCCCAGCTTCTCAAACTTCACCTCATCAATCCAAAAGGTATAGCCAGTGCCATTTTCATGCCCCTCTGAATACCAGAACATACCTCCTTCAGCGGTAAGCTTGCTAGGATCAGGAATGGGAATATAGTACTTCCGCCAGTTGGTATTCACGGGGGTGTTGCGAATAGTCGTGACGTAGCGATTGGCTCCTAGGTCGTTACCAAAACCCAACTCATTAATGGTAGCTGGTTGGGAAGCTCTGGCCCAAAAAGTCAGCACATTGAACCCAGAAAGATCGCGGCCGCCAGGAACGGTGAACGCACCACCGGCATAAGCTCCTCTTGGATCATCTAGATCAGGAACAGAGAAGCGCATTACTGAGGTACCATCATAGGCTCCTTCATCTACTACTTCAAAGGCTGTTACGTCAGATCCTCCAAAGGCATCATACTGCAAGCCCCCGCTGAATCCGTCGATAAAGACGTTTCCATCAATGGGAGCGCTTGCGGGCTCTATTTCGCTTAGCGTACGCTCACAACCAACAGTAAGCAGCAGCGAAGCCAATATCGTTATCCCGATAAGGTTGTTGAATATTCTCGTTGACATCGGTCAGAATATTATTTGTTCTAGTTGAAGATGTTGAAGTTAACGTAGGTACGGATTTCCCACTCACGGCCATTGTCGAAGCCAATTGCAGTTGGATCACAGACCAGGTCACCCGCTGCATCAATGGTTCTGATGGGACAATAGCGAGGACTAAACTCATCGAGGGTACGGTAGATGCCCATGATACCGATTTGGGTATTGGGTAGAGCAAACCAGTCAGCCTTGCCTAAGTTCATAGACAGGTCGAGGGAGAACTGATGAGGATAGGTCAAGTTGAAGTCTCTGTGGTAGTCAAAGGGACCCCAATCATTAAGCTTATAAGAACCAACTAACTTCAGATCGTTGTAGATCATGCGCAAGTCGATACCTGCACGGCGGATCAGGCGGGGATCGCTACCTCTAGCCTGAGCAGTACCTCCGTAGATGTTGGCAATCCAGCCAAGTTCTGAAGACAGCTTAGATACCAAGCGTGCATGTACTTCCCAAAGGTCCTGAGCAGGAGCTGCACCGGGGAAGCCAAAAAAGGTACGCCCGTCCGGCAAGATACCAATTGCAGCATCCATGCTGGTAGGCAAGTGGCGGTAGACAAAGCCTAAATTCGCAGCAAACTTGGCATCCTCAGCACGGTCATTGTCCCACTCATAGAAGAAGGTACCAGGGGTGGGGTCAAAGGTGATCAAGATCTCACCTGCAACCGTCTCACGGTTTCCATCGCGCACCACGAAGGGATCGACAAGAATATTCCGAGGCCGACCTGGTGATTCTACATCAGCTAACATGGGCCCAACGAGGGGACGCTGCCATAAGAAGTTTGGAGCAATCTGGAAATCGCCAAATCCGAGGGTGAAACCACTCAATGCATTCAACATATTTCCCATACCGCTATCTCGTAGTTTCCAGCCGGTGTAAGTGATGGTAGGATCAAAACCCCCGTTGGCAACCAGTCCATGTGCGGCACCAGAGGCATACCACTGGAAACGCCCTTTGGCATAGGTCAACTTTATTTTTCCTCCCCACAAGTCTGTGGAGCGAATTTCATCTTCATAAGCGGTCATGTCTGTCCCCTCAGGTCCCATCTCTGGGTTCATCAATTGGAAGGTCCGTCCCACGAGTGGTTGTCCACCCCAGAGACCTCCGGCGTGTATGCCAAGGGCACCAAACTCCTTTTCAAAGGCTAGTGCTGCCCTACGCGTCTTGGGAATGGGTACAGCAAATGAACTTTCAGAACCGACCCGCTGTGCCAAGTCTTCGTGGAACATACCCGTTACCTCAAAGCCAGCTATTTCGCGGGTGTACTTGGCGAGAATAGCTGGGTTGGCTCCCCACCATAGTTCGGGACCAACGGCTACAGCAAGACCTTGGAGGGCTTTTTTTCCATAAAACTCAGCTCCTAAAGGTGCAGTACCGTTATAGAGGTCAATATTGGGGCCGTAATTGGCTTCAGGATATAGGTTAAAAAAGTCTCCATCATATCCCCAGTGGTAGTGCCCGGTTCGGTAGAAACCTTGCATGTCAAACAAGTCGTGGTTCCACTCGAATTCCGCATTGTACACAGCCAATCTATTGACGTCTCCAAGTACCACCTGCCCATCGTCGGTCTGAACCGTTACAGGCCGTCCGCGGTTTTCATAGAATATTTCATTAATGGGCGTGGTGGCTACATTACCCAGAATATTGAACTGAACTTCTGCCCGCACATTGGGGGATGGAGTAGCCTGTACCCCAATGAAATAAGACTGCATGTGGTCAGAACCCTGTCGATTAGGAAATAGCTCGTAATCAGGATCTGGTCCCTCTGGAGTGGATATCAAATCTCCTCCGGTACTGATGGCAGCAAGATTTGCCGTAAGGCGGCTGATGCTGAGTTTTCCACCACCCTGCTTGGCAGCAAGCGCGGCTTGATCACCCCGACCTTTCAAAACCGCACCCATCAAAGAGATATTGGAAAAGTGCGTATTCAGGAGTTCCTCATTTTGGCCATCGGCATAAGGATTAAATGAATGCGCTTCTTGTAGCGCGTAGTAAGCAGCCCGAGGGTAGAGGTCGTATAATCCACGTTCGTTGGTAGGGCCCTTGGCACAGACACCAAACCACTCCTCGTTCATGTTATTTTGTCCCTCTGCCAGATCTCGGTTATAACCTCCATTTGCCCAAGATGCGTTGGCATCATGTACATCGAGATTCTTGGTCTGCCCAAACTTCCACCAACCATCGCTAAACTGAAAGGTAAACCCACCAATAGAGTTTCCGGCTCTTCCCATTCCAGCGGCGTTGGCATAGATGTCTTGCCAGTTGCCTACCATGTAATAGGCTTGAGATTCTTGATCTTCTGAGTTAGAGATGGCATTGAAGGCATCTGCACCAAACTCGGTAAACATCACCGGCTTGCCATACTCAGCCTTGATCTTCTCAAAGGCATCACCAAATGATACACCACGGTACATATTGGTCCCGTAGATGTCAACATCCGTACACTCCTCGGCGACAATGTCAAGAAACAGCACATCACCATTACAAATGGCTACCGGATGAGAACCATCGATGGACTTCATGGTTTTGGCCGCGTCATTCATGAGCTTGTACATGGGCCTACCCCGCTTTTCCCCGACCGCTCTTAGCTGCTCTTCTCCTTCGGGAAAGTCTTCCGTTTCGGCTCCTGCCCAAAACAGTCCATAGTTGTTTTCATTACCCAGTAGGTATAACAAAAGTCCTGGGGTATTCTTATACTCCTCTGCCAGCTTGGTTGCTTCTGACATCAACAGGGCTTGTGTTTTGGGCTCTCTGTAATCCGTAACAGCCACCCATGAGCCCTCTATGGTCAGTCCATATCTACCAAAAGAATGATTAAGCATGGTATAAATACCATACTTTTCATAGATATACTGAATCCATTTGGCGGGGACGCCGGTGTACATCCTTACAGCATTGACGCCCATGTTTTTCAACAAGGACATCTCCGTATCCAAGGCTGCGCGCACGATCGCATCAGACTGGTTCCAGAGGCTGTAATTGAAGTTGGTTCCAATGGGAAAGTAATCCCAGTTCATGCCATTGATCATCATGGGTTCACCGTTCACGGTTAGCCTCATACCATCATTGGCATCTACCACCTTGACCTGATCAGCTTGTGCTGCAAGTCCTGTCGCTAAGAAGCTTAGCGACAAAAAGAGAATTAAATGTTTCATCGAGTAGTAGAGTCTTTAGCCTAAAAAAAGAGGAAAAAGGGTTTAATGATGTTGAACTTGTTTAGTGATTTTTAAATGATCTCACTCATCAGTATAACTCAAACTACATATCAGAAAAATCAAATGCATATATACTTTCGATATACAACAAGGTCCCACCAAATCGTGCCGAGTTATAAACAATTGAAAATCAGTCATAAATGATTTACATGAAAGGTTTTTCATTTGTTACGGAGTATAACCGATTTACATCGATCGGCATTCGGCGGCTATCGCGAGAGGCACTACATCAATTATTTCTCTGACTCTTTTTACTCCTTATTTTCTGCTTAGATCAGTGTTGTCTATTCTCATTTTAACCTAGATTTGCCCTCTCTAAGAGCTGCGGAATCGGCTACCTACTCTCACCAGGGTATGCTTAGGCAGTTAGGCCTTCTTTTTACAATCGTACCCAAGTCGTAAGTCCACCTATCCGCTCCCTCATCCTTTCTGAGAGAATTATTAGTCGAAAAAACCGAAGGGATTGCACTTGAGGCCTCAGCACTGGGCTTTAGAAGCATCTGATAGAGGGACCGCCCAGCTCATGAGTCCAAACTTTTTTGAAGAGAAATATTATTGTCAAGAAAATGAAAAAGGTATTGTTCTGCTTTTTCTTTTTGCCCCTTTTGCTTGCTGGCCAGATCGATGAAAGTGATACCCTAAAGGTGAAGGCAAGCCTCTCTGTAACGGGGTTCTGGCAAGGGGGAAATGTGGAGACCTGGATTTTCAGGACGAGCGCAGATGTGCGCTTTCAAGCCCTAGAGCGATGGGTCTTTGACACCAAGAATTCCTTTGTTTACCAAGCCTTTGGTCGACAGAAGGCTGACGAGGATCTATTGAGCCGCAATTTTTTGTACTTCAATCCCAAGCAGAGAGTATATCCGCTGCTAATAGGAATCGCTAGCAGCAACTTTAGAAGACGAATAGATGTACGTTATCTTATCGGAGGAGGAATCACCTACCAGATTCTTACTAAGAAGGAAAACTGGCTTAAGTTTTCCATCTCTAGCGAGTATGAGCGCACCAACTTCAACCAGGATAACTTCAACCTCGCCGAATACAATGGAAACTCCTCTATCAATACCCTTCGTGGTACCTTATGGCTTAATGGGAGACATCAGATATTGGATAAGAAGATCATTTTCAAGCATGAGAGCTACTTCCAGCCCTCACTTCAGCGCAGCAACAACTTTCGCTGGAGAACAGACCTCGGCTTAGAGATTCCTTTTTGGAAGTTTATAAGCTTCACCATCAATTACGTGGATACGTTCGAAAGCATTGTGATCGAAGGACAACGTTTAGAGGACAGGCTGCTGAGTTTTGGATTGGTCCTTAAGAGCTTTGAGTAAGCAGCCTGCCTAGGCAGACCCTGGCCCTTCTGCTTAGTGCTTGGAGAGTTCATCCCAAGGCTTGTCGGCAGCGTGAAGGTAGCGCGCCTTGTTCATTTCTTCTATCCAGCGAGGCGAGATGTATTTGCTGACTTGAATGCGGGCATCCACCTGCTGGAATACGGGGTTCAAGCTCCACATCGGCTGCGACGACCAGTCCGCATTGATGTAGCTAAAGGCTTTGACTACATCACCATGTTCCTCTATGGTTTGGAGAAAAGGGACAAACCAGCTCTGCCAAACGGCTTCGCTGATCTTTGCTTTTTTGAGATCGGTGTCGAAAAATATCCCATCATTCTCCCGGACGGGGGTAGCTTCCGCAATAAACACGGGCTTCTGGTGCTTTCTGGCAAAGGCAATCATCTCGGTATCTGGTTGTCCAAAGTAAGAATAGGCACACCAGTCTACCCTATCGTCTCCTGGATACCAGTCAGCTAGCACATCTTGGTCCGATCCCCAACCTTTAGACTGCCAGACGTAAGCCACATTGTCTACGCCTAGCTCCTCAAATACCGACTGAATACGGACCCAAGATTTTAGGTAAGACTTCTTGTGATAGTGGTTCCAATCCCAGCCGTCAAACTCATAACCAATTCGAAGGAAAACGGGGCGCTCGGTAGATTTGATCCATAATGCAAGCTCCTTGATAAGCTCGTCATGTTTTCCTTTAGCGACATTCCTCTCATGGTCGACCAAAGACAAGCCAATGGCAATCGCGCTGTTGCTGTAGGTAGAGTCTTGGAGATAAAGCTGGGCCCAAGAATCCCCTGACCCCCAGTTTGCTTTCTTTTCAAGACCATCTAGGCCACTTTGATAATAGCCAAAGGACTCTCCCCCAGGAGACAGATTGGTGTACACCGTAACCCCAGCAGGGGTCTCAAAGAAATCGGCGTAGCCCTCCTCATACCCTGGCAAGCCCCCCGTGGCGCCCAAGTCTTGCCCAACAAAAACCAGGCACTTTCCGTCTTCAGGCTCATATTTTTGGCCATAGGTAGATGCAGTGGCAAGCAGGCAGCTAATAAGTAGGACAATCGTCTTCTTCGCTTTCATTGTCTTATTCCGGTTTCAGGTTTGACGGGGGGACAAAAAAAGAAACTGCCTGGCATTCCTTCAAGCTCTCAGCAGTTCGACCCTTTCGGCTATCCAGGCTATTTGTTCTTCGGTATCTGGGACGCTCAGCCTCCTGCTTTTCCCCAACACATCAAATGCTTCATGGGTTCCCATCCCCTGCCTGATGAGCAGCGCTGCCGCGAGGAGGGCACTTCGTCCAGTCCCCATTCGGCAATGTACCACTACTTGATCTCCTTGCCTCAAGTTGCAATTCACTTTTTTCACCAGGCTTAGAAAAGTCCTCACACTAGAAGGAACTCCTCTATCCACCATGGGATACGTATGAAAAGTAATGCCCTCTCTTTCGCACACCTCCCCCTCCCGCATTAATCCCAATTCAGCTATTTCCTCTCGCTCTAGCAGGGAAATAAGCACCCCTACGCCCATTCTCTTCAGCTTTAGGATGTCATCTTCCAACCAGTCGTATCCCCTCGGGCGGGTCATCATGCCGAGCTTTCCAGCTTTGAATTCGTTGATCCAATAGATCTTCATGGGTGTGGTAACCTCAATACCTCGATGACATACAGAGCACCTGATCATATCTATGGGCGACGAGCCCACCAAAACAGAAAAGCGCCAATGGGCAATACCATCAGCGCTTTTTTCAGTCGGGATGGGCAGATTCGAACTGCCGGCCCCACGCCCCCCAGACGTGTACTCTAACCGGACTGAGCTACATCCCGAGCCTTTGTTTAGGCAGGTAAAATACTCCCTTATCCCAAACGTGGGGCCAAATTACCGCAATGATTCTTTTAATTCCAAGAGAAAAGCCCTCAATTTTAGCAAGGTTTCTCTAAGGTGAATCTCTTGCTCAACTTCGGTATTCTCAGATTTAAGCCGCTCTTGAGCCCCTTTGATGGTGTACTTCTTCACTTTGAGCAGGTAATGGATTTTCCTCAAAGTCTCTATGTCTTTAGGCGTATAGACCCGGTTGCCTTTGCGATTTTTCCGTGGCTTTATTTCCCGGAATTCGGTCTCCCAAAAACGAATCAGAGAGGTAGTCAGGTCTAATTCCCTGGCTACCTCTCCGATGGTATAATATTGTTTGACGATTTGGTCTTCTTCCAATCCCACAGAAATCAGTCCATAGAGGTGTTTTCTACCCCAGCTTCTTTGCGAAGGTTGACATATTCTTCAGGCGTAATCTCTCCGTAGAAGTAATCCAACGGATTGATCTTACGTCCTTCTTTGATGATCTCATAGTGCAAGTGTGGCCCACTAGAAAGGCCCGTGTTACCAGAGAGACCAATGATATCTCCACGCTTCACATGCTGTCCCTGCTTAACGTGAATCTCAGACATGTGAGCATACTTGGTAAGGTAACCGATAGACCCATGCTCAATCTCAACTTGCTTGCCATACCCACCGCGAGATTGACGAGCGAGGCGAATAACCCCATCAGCCGTAGCATAAATGGGCGTCCCCTTAGAAGCCTGCATATCTATACCGGTGTGCATCCGCTTATATTTCAAGATAGGGTGCTTACGCATCCCGAATCCAGAGATGATTTTTCCCTTTACCGGACGGATAGCCGGCATGTGGCGAAGTTCTTCTCCCTTTTTCTTCAACTCTTGGAAAAGCACTTCATAGCTCTGGTTCTGAATATCAATTTTAGAATAGAGACGATTAAGTCGCTCCTCTACATCTTTCAATACTTCTGGTTGGTCGGAAGTATTGGGGCTAGCTGCACCTCCTACTCCTCCATTCCACTGGCCTTCGTTAATTTTATCTTGGCTCAATAGGCTCCGATAAAAATTGTTGTCTTGATCGTGCAGCTCATTTACCTGGCCTTCCAGCATCGCAAATTCCCCCTCCAATTGCGCGATCTGAGCTACCAGCTCTTGCTGTTGCCCTTTCAGATAAGCCTCTTTGGGATTGTCATAGAGGAAGAAATAGGTTGCGAGCATCAATACGGCAAGGAGCAAAGAACCTCCAACATAGGTTGACACGTTAACGAGGATGGACTTGAGGGTGACACGCTCCGGCTGGAAAGTACAGCTTTCCTCGTCGTAGTAGTATCGTATCTTTTTTGCCATGATGGAACAGGAATTAAATTTTGGTACCTTTGCGGGACAAAGAACAAGCAAGGAAATTTGTTCTTAAAAGGGCGAGTAGATATAGATGTTTTACAGTGAGACTCAGATCTTTGGTCCAAATTTAACAAAATTTTTCTCAAACAAAACAAGCCCCTCTCCAACTTTCTGACGGCGAATATAACCACCATAAAGTCATGTTATCAGGTACCGAGGTTCGAAATATTTTTCTGTCTTTTTTTACCCAAAAATTACACCAAGTAGTAGAGTCTGCGCCAATTGTCGTCAAGAACGACCCCACCCTGATGTTTGTCAACGCCGGGATGAACCCTTTCAAAGACATCTTTCTCGGCCTAAAAACTCCTGAATACACACGGGTAGCAGATACCCAGAAGTGCCTGAGAGTCAGCGGAAAACATAATGATCTCGACGAGGTAGGACACGACACCTACCACCATACCATGTTTGAGATGTTGGGCAACTGGTCCTTTGGTGATTACTACAAGCCAGAAGCCATTGCATGGGCTTGGGAATTGCTCACAGAACAGTACAATATTGACCCTAATAGGCTATATGCAACGGTCTTTGAAGGTGATCAAGCAGAGGGATTACCTAGTGATGAAGAGGCAAGAAATGAGTGGATCAAGTACCTACCCAGTGACCGAATCCTCAACGGAAACAAAAAAGATAACTTCTGGGAGATGGGTGAAACGGGCCCTTGCGGTCCTTCTTCGGAGATACACGTGGATCTCCGAAGCCCCAAAGAAAGGGCAGAAGTTTCGGGTGCCTCCTTGGTCAATCAGGACCACCCGCAGGTCATAGAGATATGGAATTTGGTCTTTATTCAGCACAACCGAAAAGCGGATGCTTCGCTGGAAGACCTCCCTGCACGCCACGTCGATACAGGCATGGGCTTCGAGCGCCTGGTCATGGCCTTACAAGGCAAACAGTCTACCTATGACATCGACTTATTCGATGATTTGAGGGCTTTCCTTGAGAAACGTGCTGGCCTCACATATAGCCAAGCCCCAGAAAATCAGCAGATTGCAATTCGTGTAGTGATGGATCATTTGAGAGCCATTACCTTCACCATAGCCGATGGGCAATTGCCTTCTAATACAGGAGCTGGTTACGTCATCCGACGCATCTTACGCCGGGCGGCTCGCTATGCCTATTCTTACTTGGGCTTGACCGAGCCATTTTTGTCTGAGATGGTGCCCATTTTGAGTAACCTATATAAAGAGGTGTTTCCAGAAGTCGCCAAGCAAGAGAGTTTTATCCAGCGAATCATCCTCGAAGAAGAAAAAAGCTTTCTCCGGACCTTGGCTTCGGGTTCCCAAATGTTTGAAGAGTACCTCGCCAAGCATCCTGACACCTCTACCATAGATGCGAGCTTCGTCTTCAAACTCTACGATACCTACGGGTTTCCCGTAGACTTGACTGAGGTCATGGCCAGGGAACAAGGTCGCAGCATTGACTTAGCAGGCTTTGAAGCAGAACTTCAGGCTCAAAAGGAGCGGAGCCGACAAGCTACCAGCCTCAGCGCAGGAGATTGGGTAGTGGTAAATCCAGGACAGGACCTACCTCGATTTGTAGGATATGATACCTTAGAAATAGGTACCCGCATCCGTCAATACCGAACCGTAGAGGCCAAAAAGAAGAAGATTTTCCAGGTAGTGCTAGAAGAAACTCCCTTTTATCCCGAAATGGGGGGACAAATAGGTGACCGTGGTACTTTGCAGAAAGGTAAGCTTACCATCAAGGTCTTAGACACCCAGAAGGAAAATGAGCTCATCGTTCATCAGGTCAATAGGCTGCCAGAAGAAGCGGAAGGCGAGTGGACCGCCCAAGTTTATGAGTCTTTTCGCAACAAAGTAAAGGTCAACCACAGCGCTACCCACCTGCTACATGCCGCCTTAAGGGATGTATTGGGTGACCACGTCGAACAGCGAGGTTCTTTGGTCAGCGATCAATATTTGCGCTTTGACTTCTCCCATTTTTCCAAGGTGACGGAAGAGGAACTGAAGCAAATTGAAACCCAGGTAAACCAGCGTATCGCAATGGACATTCCTTTGACCGAGTACCGCGATATGCCCATTGAGGAGGCCAAAAAGATGGGAGCCATGGCTCTGTTTGGGGAAAAATATGGCGACGTCGTAAGGGTTATTGTTTTCGATCCTGCCTACAGTGTAGAGCTGTGTGGGGGAATCCATGCCGAGTCGACGGGGCAGATTCGCTTGTTTAAGTTCACCTCTGAAGGTTCGGTAGCCGCAGGCGTTCGTCGGGTTGAAGCCCTTACCCACGATGCAGCCTTTGACTACTTAGATCAAAAAGCAGAGCGACTCAACCTGATTTCTTCTTTGCTGAAAGCACCCAAAGATCCCGTGAAAGCAGTAGAGGACCTAGCAGCGAAAAACAAGGAACTCGAAAAGCAGTTGCAACAGCTGAATGCCGAAAAAGTCAGTCGCCTGAGAGAAGAGTTACAGACTAAAATCACCTCCGAAGGGGGCATTCAATTGATTCGAGAACTGGTTTCAGTAGGGTCAGCTGACGATCTGAAGCAGCTTAGTTTTGAGTTGCGAAAGGTAACTGAAAACACCCTGATCGTTCTGGGAGCAGATCTAAACGGCAAGCCCCTCCTCAGTGTCATCATGAGTGAAGACCTAGCTGCAAGCGAACGCTTCCACGCAGGTAAAATGGTCAAAGAATTGGCCCGAGAGATCCGAGGCGGCGGCGGCGGCCAAGCCTTCTACGCCACCGCCGGTGGCAAGGACAGCAGCGGTCTTAGCCAAGCCTTGGCGAAAGTCACCGAGCTGCTTTAAGTAACACTCTATAAACTGTCTCGCATCTCGCTTCCCGCTTCTCGTCTCCCTCATGATTCACTTCTTCCACTCCGATCGTTTTGTTCCCATCTTACCCGACGGCCATCGATTTCCCATTGTAAAGTATCAGCTGGTAAGGGAACAACTGCTGTATGAAGGAGTCATTTCGGAAAATGAGCTAACGGAAGCCCATCCTGTAGACGAGTCAGAGATCATGCGGGTGCATACGCCAGCCTATTGGCGGGCAATGCGAGACCTAAGGCTCGACCCTCGGGCCATGCGTCGAATTGGCTTTCCGCAGTCAGCTACCTTGGTGGATCGCTCCCGTCGCTCTGTTCAGGGCACCCTGAGCGCAGCGATATTTGCCTTGGAACAAGGCTGTGGGGTCAATCTAGCTGGCGGGACCCACCATGCCTATGCGAACCATGGAGAGGGATTTTGCTTACTCAATGACATTGCGGTAGCGGCTCGTTATTTGCTCGATGAGAAAAAGCTTAGGCAAATCTTGATCGTGGACTTGGATGTCCACCAGGGCAATGGCAACGCCAAAATCTTTGCCCATGAGCCCCGCGTGTATACCTTCAGCATGCATTGTCAAGCCAATTATCCACTGAGAAAAGAAGAATCTGATTTAGATCTAGGCTTAGGGGTAGGAACCAAAGATCAGGAATACTTAAACTTACTGAGCCAGCGGCTTCCTATTTTGATTGAGCAAGTCAAACCTGACTTTATCTTTTACCAAGCCGGGGTTGACGTCTTAGCTACGGACAAACTTGGGCGTTTAAGCCTGAGTCCATATGGCTGCAAGAGTCGGGACGAGTTGGTCATTGGCCTCTGTGTCACACATCAAATTCCCTTGGCCATTTCCATGGGTGG
>CAZFPQ010000025.1:0-5363 GCA_964521065.1 uncultured Bacteroidia bacterium
CGCCTCATAGACCCTATAGTCATCCTGACAAGCGCAGCGAGGAAGGATCTCACGGGTAGCACTTACCCTGCGTTCCTTTGGTTGCTCCTGCGAACTCGCTCCAGACAAGTGCGGCCGTTGAGATGCTTCGTCAGGGGGACTCAGCATGACCCGTAGGGGTGGGGTGGACTAATGTGAAAGAGTGAGTGATGGGTTTCCTCGCTGGCTCCTCGGGGGCATTTTCCTCCCTTCCAATAATTTGGCTTACTTTTGTGGCTATGTCAAGATTGTTGCGCACCCTCAAGTGGGTATTGATTTCTCTGTTAGGTTTGGTTCTCGTGGTGGTAGTGGGGACAGCCTTGGTCACCAATTTTTATCCAGCTTTTGGGGCGGATCCGGGGCCGGAACGGCAGAAGGCTTTTGCAGAAACGGGGCGTTATCAGGACGGGGAGTTCCAAAACTTGATCCAAACGGTGATGGAAATGGACTTCGGCGAGTCTATGAAGGTGGTATCTGAAATGTTTTCGGGCTTGCCACGCCATGAGCCTCAAGTGCCTTTGCCGGTGTTGAAAGCCGAGGTGAGCTCCGTTGACACGGTAAGTGAGATGATCTGGTTTGGGCATTCGGCTTTCTTGGTCAAGATGGGGGGACGAGTGATTTTGTTAGACCCCATGTTTGGCGAGGCGGCCTCGCCTTTTACTTTCATGGGGACCAAGCGATTCAGCGATGGATTGCCCATCGAGATAGAGGCTTTGCCGCACATTGATCTGGTGGTGTTTTCCCACGATCACTACGACCACCTAGATTATCCCACCATCAAGCAGTTGGCGGGCAAGGTGGATCACTACGTGGTTCCGCTGGGGGTGGGCGCTCACCTGGAGCACTGGGGCGTAGATGCCGCAGACATCACGGAATTGGATTGGTGGGAGGAGACCCGCTTCGCGGGGATTGATTTGGCCTGTGCCCCGGCGCGGCATTTTTCGGGGCGGGGCTTGTTTAACCGCAACAGCACTTTGTGGTCCAGTTGGGTGATCCGCAGCGATTCGCTGAGTCTGTATTTCAGTGGGGATGGGGGATATGGGCCGCATTTTCAGGAAATAGGCGAAAAGTACGGCCCCTTTGACCTGGCGCTGATGGAATGTGGCCAATACAATGTGCGCTGGGCTCAAATCCACATGATGCCGGAGGAAACGGCTCAGGCGGCGCAGGATGTTGAAGCGCGCGTTTTCATGCCCATCCACTGGGGATCCTTTGCTCTGGCGCTTCATACCTGGGATGATCCGGTGATTCGGGTTAGCCGCAAGGCGGAGGAGCTGAATCAGGCGATGATCATTCCTCAGATTGGGGAGAAGGTGTTGCTGCCTGATCCTCAGGTGCAGAGCAATGATTGGTGGAGGGGGATTGAATAGGGGTTCAGGGGTTCTCCTACGGCTTGGAAAGCCGTGGTAATCAATGCTTTGTCCCAACCTCTCAAGAAAAAACCTCGCAGGCCTAGGGCCTACGAGGTCAAAAATCACGAACCTTCTATGCGAATAATTAGGGTCTCAATTGAACCTCTGCCAGGGTGATGTTGTCGATGAAGACGCGGCATCCTTCAGGGTTGTTGGCATTTACGCCTCTGATCATGAATCGGGTAGGACCGGTTTCTCCGAATCTGGCGAAAACAGAGCTGTAGGTCCATTCTCCTTGGGGCAGGGCGCTTAAGTTTGGATTGTCTCCCTGGGCCCAATCTGTGGCAGGGTTCCAGTAGAAGCGCAGGTTGGGCTGCTCTTGACCGGCTGGGGTGCTACCGATGCTTTCTACGTACACCCAGACGCCGATTTCGTAGTCTTTGTCTTTGTCTACGTCAAAAAATACGTGCTCTCCATTTTGATCTCTGTGGCCGATGATCATGCCACCAGCCGGAGTCATATCGATCTGCAGGCTTTTGCCTCCATCATAGGATTGGTTGCCAGTGACATCTAGGGTGAATCCGTCCCAAGGTGCTCCCCAACCGAGATAGGTCCAGTTGCTGACAAAGCTATTTTCAAAGCCGTAGTCATAGGAAGTCTGTTCCAGTAAGTTGACTTTTTCCACCCGCATGACCTCATCACTGAACGCGTCTGCGTTGGTGCCATCGGTGGTCCGCATGGCGCCTGGTTGGTAGCTGACTTTGACTACGTCGTCGTCGTACAAGGTTTCTCCACTCAGGGTCAGGAGTACGATGTTGCCTTGGGTGGCATCTATACTGGCTTGGCCTACGCTAGGAGTCAAGGTGTTGCCGTCATTCTCGATGAGGACGCTGAAGCTTCCAGCTTCCAAGGAGCTGGCTTCCATTTCACGGCTAAACACTAGGGCGATGTCATCTCCTTGTTTGACCACATCGTCCAAGGTCACAGGCTCGGCTGAAGGGATAACCGTGACTAGGTCATCAAATATGGCGGTGTCCCGTCCGCCCGGGCGGGGGCGAGAGGCTTGGAAATAGACGCCATAGGTGCCTAACTGGGTGTATTTGACGTCTACTTCTAAGCGGTCGTCATTCACGGTACCAGGATTGCCTCCTTCAAGCTGCCAGAGGAAGTCGAGGGGTTCCCCGATGGCTTGGTAGGTAAAACGAACCGTACCGCCTGCCTGAACTTCGTTCTCTGCGCCATCTTCCATGATCAGGGCGTCGCCTAAGGTGCCGTCTGGGTTGAGGTGAAATGCCTCGACTGTGACGGCAATAGAATCCAAGACGGTGATCAAGATGGTGGTATCTAGCTCGCGCTCGGTGACGGTCTCGCCTACGTAGGCCGCATTCTCGAAGGTTTGACGTAGGTTGACTTCGTGTTCTCCTACCGTAAGGAAGCGTACTTTGACCGTAGCCTCTTCTGAGGTCAAGTCATTGTCCGATTCCAAGATGTCTACCACGCCCTCTGGGAAGGTCCAGGTCCGTGATAGAACCCCGGCAGATACATCGCCGAAAGTGATGGTCCCATCCACGCGGACTTTGTTGTCATAGTCCATCTCTGAGGTGACGACCACTCGGTGGCTGGGTTCTGGCAGGGGCTGTTCTTCCTTCTTACAAGCCACCAGGCCTAGTAAGCAGATGAAAGCCCAAATCGATATACGGTTAAATAGTAGTTTCATTTCCTTAGTAGTTGATAAGTTTTGCATGTCATTCCCCTATCATGGTGTTGGTTTGTACCTCTTGAGTAGGAATGGGGAAATAGTTGTGTCGCTCTGGCGTGTAGTTTTGACTTGATAAAAGGAAGTCAGGGCGAATGCGCTGAACGATGAACAAAGGCTCTACTCCGCCATTGGTGAGGTTAAGAGAAGCCTTGTTGTCTTCTCTCCACTGCTCATCGGCGCGTAGCTCATTGAAGACATCTTGTACAATGCCCCAGCGCACCAGGTCCTTCCAGCGATGACCTTCAAAGGCCAACTCCAAGGGACGCTCCACTCGCTGAATGTGGGTCATGACGTTTTCAACGGTAGGAGCCACCATGGGCTGGTCTTCTCCGTGCACTTGCTTGCTGATGTGAAGCTGAGGAAAGGTGTTTCCGTTTTGATCTAGGTATTGCTGTAGGGTCATGACCCCAGCGCGACTCCGCACGAGGTCGATGTACGTAATGGCGGTAGCTACGTCTGCCTCAGCATTTAGGACTGCCTCAGCGTACATCAGGTAAACGTCGGCCAAGCGGATGTGGCGGAAGTTGATGCCAGAGCGACTTTGGATGTCCTCAGAGTCCATGTCATACCAGTTGGTGTGCTTTTTCACGTAAGCACTTTGGCCAAATCCCCAGCCCCCACGCTCACCAACTTCTAGGTTGTAATACAGCCCTTCCCCATTTCTAGGAATGATGCTGCCATTCATGCGCTTAGAGTGCATGTTGCCATCGTTGATGGGATTCAGGGTGTCAACCTCGTCGTTGAGGTACAACTCGTGGAGGTAGTAAGAGGGAAGCACGGTGTTAAAGGCACCAAAATTTAACTGCCCCAAAGCGCGCGCCATGGCAGATGCTTCGGCACCGGAAGCCCAAGGTGTGTCATCCACTGCTGCGCCAGGCGCACCTGGTGCCAGGACGTCAGAATAGGCTACTTCAAGGATGGACTCCGAGTTGAACTCGTTCAAGTCGGTGAAGTTGTCCATGATATCGGGGGTCAGGCTGTAGATCTCAGAGTCAATGACTTCTTTGAACTCTGCTGCGGCCGCTGCCCAGTCTTGGCGGTAGAGGTAAATCTTGCCCAGCATGGCCGTAGCAGCTCCCCAAGTGGCCCGTCCAATGTCGCCTCCGGTCCAGCTGGTGGGGAGGTTCTCTTTGGCGAAAGTGAGGTCTGGCATGATGACCGTATTCACAATCTCATCTATAGAAGAAAGGGGCTTGCTGAAATCTTCTTCCTCCTTGGGAACGCTGGTATGGAGTACGCCGCCTCCATAGGTATAGGCAACTTGGAAGTAGAACCAAGCGCGTAAAAAGCGAGCTTCGGCCTCAATCAACTCTGGTGCCTTGGTTTGGAAAATGGTCGGATCTGCGGTTTGAAGATTCTCGATGACTTGATTGGCCCGGAAAATCCCAATGTATAGCTCGTTCCACTTGTCGGTCACGTGGTAGGTCGCATCGTTGTAGGTCAAGTTCCGGAAAGCGGTAGGACGGTACCAAGACTCTGTCCCCGCAATGTCACCTAGCACCATCTCGTACTGAAGCTCGCCGCCACTGACACTTTGAAACTGCAAAGCTCCGTATACCGTGGTCAGGGCAGAGTTAAACTGAGCCCCAGACTTCCAGAAGGTATCGGTGGTAATTGCGTTTGGATTGACTTCGTTCAAAAACTCCTGCTCACAGGCAGTAATGCCAAATGCTGAGAAGAGCAGCAGCAGCCAAAATGATTTATGATTTAACATGATATTCTTTCTAATTGAGTAGTAAAAATGCCTGAGGAAGTTAGAAGCTCAATTGTACCCCACCGGTGATTTGACGAGCTACGGGATAATTTCCTCGGTCAACTCCACGTAGGAAGAGGCCATCGCCGCCTACTTCAGGGTCATAGCCAGTGTAGTTGGTGAAGGTGAATGGGTTGAGAGAGGAGACGTAGATACGGGCTTTCTCGATGCCAATCTTAGAAGCCACGGCAAAGGTGTAACCAATGCTGATGTTACGCACCCGTAGGTAAGAACCGTCTTCTAGCCAGTAGTCGGAGCGTGCCCGGATGTTGTTGTGGAAGCCATCAATGCGGTCAGAAGGGATGTCAGAATCGGGGTTCTGAGGAGTCCACATGTGATACTGATCTAGGTGGCGGCCAAAGGTGTAGGCCAAATAGCGAGCACCGTTGAAGATTTCGGCCCCGTAGGTACCGTAGAGCTGGGCGAAAAAGTCAAAATTTTTGTAGGACAGGTTGACGCTGAATCCAGCTTCAAAGGCAGG
>CAZFPQ010000025.1:5404-42653 GCA_964521065.1 uncultured Bacteroidia bacterium
GGCGTCATTGATGAGGCTGTCGCCATTTTGGTCGATGTAGCGCATGTCACCCAACTGGGCGCTGGGGTCGATCAGCTTGTAATCGGCGAGTTCTTCTTCGGTTTTGATGACGCCATCGTGCTGCACCAAGAAAAATGCACCGGCCTCATAGCCTTCGGCCAAGAAAGTGGTGTAATCCACGTTGGCCCCACGTGATACCACCGGGCGTCCGTTGGCATAGCCTCGCTCTACTCCGTTGAGGTCAGTCACCTCATTTACGTTGCGCGTGAAGGTCGCGTTGAATTTATATTGCAAACCCTTTTGGGTTAAATCTTGGTAGCCCAAGGCGAATTCCATGCCTCGGTTGACCATGTTACCTGCGTTGGTGATGCGTACATCGTACACTCCCAAGGCCCTGGGTTGGTACACACCAGAAGAAGGAGTCAGGCGCTCTTGGAGCAACATGTCGCGCTTCGCGTTGTTGTAGAAGTCGGCCGTAAAGGTTAGGCGGTTTTCAAACAAGCCGATGTCGATGCCAATGTTGGAGGTAACGGTAGTTTCCCAGCGGATATTAGGGTCTACGTAAGCTCGTTGGATGTTGCCAAAGTTGAGCTCTTCGTCTACGCCGAATGGGTAGTTGACTCCAGTTAGGATGACCGGAACGTAGGCATAAGCAGGAATGCTCTGGTTGCCGACTTCCGCCCAGCTACCACGTAGCTTGAAATTGGTCACGGCAGGAACCTTGAAGAAGCTTTCATTGTGGATGTTCCAGCCTGCGGATACGCCGGGGAAGTTTCCATAGCGATTAGACTCTGAGAAGCGAGAAGATCCGTCCCGACGAATACTGGCTGAGAACAGGTAGCGATCGTCGTAGTTATACTGGACCCGAGCCAATTTGCCTGCCAACGTATAGCGGGTGTTGTTGCTGGTCGGCCTGATGCCATCGGCGCCGGAGCCTAAGGTCTGGAGGTCATTGCTCGCGTCATCGCTGTAGATAACGCCAACTCCAAATACTTTGCTGTCAAACTGCTCGTAAGAGATTACCCCGGTAAAACCGACACGGTGCTTGCCAAATTTCTTGTTGTATACCAGGATGTTTTCCCAGGTTTCTCGGACAGTTGAAGTAAAGTCCTCATCCAAAAGGGCATTTTCACGTGAGGCAGAAGGGCGGTAGTTTCCTTCGCGGTCATAGACTAGGTACTGGGGCTGGAAAAAACGACGCTTGTAGTCATAGGTATTGCGACCCAGGTTCACCTTGAATTTCAGCCCATCAATGATTTCATATTCCAGGTTCAGCGCCAAGTTGGAGCTGTTGACTTTGCGCTCGTCGATGTTGTCTAGCTGACGTGACAAAAAGCTGAAGAGGATGTCATTGCTGACTTGCTCGTCAAATTCTACGCTGTTTTGCCCGATGTCTTCGATGGTCGCGAGCGGGCGCTGCATGGGGTTTTGGGCGATGCCATACTCATATAGGGCCCAGGGTTCCTGCTGGCGGTTTTCGTTGGTGAAGCCAACGGTGGCAAATGCCTTGAATCTTCCCTTGGTGAATTGACCGGTGATTCGGTTGGATAGGCGATCAAAGCCAGAATTGATCAGGGTTCCGTTTTGTCGAAAGTAGTTGGTGTTGAATGACAAAGTGAGGTTGGGGACTCCACCGGCTACGAACAAGTTGTAGTTCTGGATGCCGGCGTTGTTGTTTTGGACGTCGCCGACGAAGTCAGAATCGTTGTCCAAGGCATTGGGATTTAAAATGAGGAGGTTGGTCTGCCGTCCCAAAGCTCCTTGGCGTGCAATCTCTTGGTAAACTTGCTGCTGGGTATTCATCAGCGGTGTACCTGAGGTGATGTTTTGGATACCTCCATAGGCACTGAAGTCTACTTGCATTTGTCCTTCCTTGCCACGCTTGGTGGTGATCAAGATGACCCCATTGGAACCGCGCGTACCGTAAATGGCCGCTGAAGCGCCATCTTTGAGGATGTCAACAGATTCGATCTGCTCTGGGGCCAAGTTGGGGGCATTTTCAAAGGGAATGCCATCTACTACATACAAAGGACCTAAGGCCCCTGCGTTGATGGACCCTAGTCCACGAATTTGGACGTTGGCTCCTTCACCTGGACGGCCACTGCTGGCTTGAATATTGACTCCAGCTACTTGACCTTGAAGGCTTGCGGCTAAGTCTGCAGTAGCAGTTTTCGATATCACGTCTGCTCCTACGTTTACTACGGCACCCGTTACTTCTTTCTTGCGTTGGGTACCATAGCCAATCACCACCACCTCATCCAGCGACCTAACACTGGTTTTGAGGGTGACGTTGATCTCAGTTTGGTTGCCTACGGCAAGCTCTAAGTTTTCAAATCCAAAATAGGTGAATACCAGGGTGTCTTTAGAAGAAGCCCCAATTTTATAGACTCCGTTTAAATCTGTGCGGGCTCCTACTGGAGTCCCTTTGACCACCACGGTCCCTCCAATAAGGAGCTGACCGTCATCTCCCTTCATGGTCCCGCTGATGATCTGGGCTTGGAGTTGGTTTAGCCCAATGCCTAGCAGGAGCGCAATGAGGAGGTACTTGCTGCCCAACCGGGCAATAGAGTTTACCTTCATAGTTTCGAGTAATAATTTGTAGCAGAACATTCTATTGAGTGTTCTAGGTTCTGAGCTTAACTAAATGATTAAAAGGCAAATTTGTGGAGGAATGCACTAGACATGAACTTGACAGGACCTAGACAATTACCTTTCATAGGTCTATGGAGGGGGAATACTTGGGTAGACAAATAGATAAAATACCCTATGTCGCCTTTGTATTAAATCAAAATCATTTAGGCAAAAAATACCAACTCTTAAAAGTGTAATGTGTTGATTGTCAATATCTTATTGCCATTCCGGCGACCGGGTATCTAAGGCGGTAATAGCGCTAGGATAGATAGATCAAGATCTACCTATATTAATTCAGCATCCATAGACATTGGTGCTTTCTCTCTGTAGGTCTCAACGGTTGTAAACTTCCTTTATGGACAAATGCACAGAGTGCTATGATTCATCTGAGGGCACTTGTCCAGTATGGGATTCCAGTTTTTCCACAAAAAGGGTCTAGGTAAATGGGTTGCTCAATTTTATGATATAGATAAAACCATTCGTAATAGTCTGAGATCGTGACATTAGGTTTAAGGCTCTTGGTTCCATATAGCCTAGTCAGTTTGTTCACTCAGCTCAATTACAATTCCCTAAAATCATAAGCTGCTAAGGGCCAGAGTCATTTCATGCCAACTGGAACAGCCTCTAAGCTCTGCATCCCTCATAAGCATCTACTTAAACGCCATGACCTCGACACCAGCCCAATCAGTAGGGAGGCCATCTTGCAAAAAGCCCAGGGTACGATTGAGGTAGTACTGAGCGGCTCGGTCGCCGGGATACTGGGCCAAAGCTCGGGTAAGCTGCGTTTTGGCTTGAGATAATTCTCCCGAGAAATAGGCCTCAAGACCCGCTTGGTAAGCAGCCAGGCTCGCCTGTTTTTGGGACTGTAACGGAGGGGTACTGCCCAAGAAAGCCTCGTAGATGGCAAGTGGGGCAGCGCGCCCTTTGACGAGTACGCGTCCAAGCGGGCGGGTATAAGCTTGTTGTGCGGGGGAAAGGCCTTGGTAGCAAGACTCACTGAGAAGCATTTCTACGCCAAAAATTTTGGTGAGGCCCTCCATGCGAGAAGCCGTATTGACGGTGTCGGAAACCACGCCTGCTTCCATGCGGAGCTGATCGCCAATGATGCCCATCATGAGGGGGCCGGTATGCAGTCCGATGCCAAGCTGAATAGGAAGGCGTCCTTTGGCCTGACGCTCTTGGTTGTATTGGGCCAATGCCTGCAGCATGTCGGTGGCGGCGCCTACGCCTTGTCCAGGGTCACCTAAGAAAAGGGCCATGATTCCGTCTCCATAGTATTGATTGACAAAGCCCCCATGCTGCTGGATGATGGGCCCCATGCGTCCGAGGTAGGCATTGAGGAATCGGAAATTTTCGGCGGGGCTCATCTGTTCTGAAAGCCCCGTGTAGCCTCGGATGTCTGAAAAAAGCACCGTTACTTCTTTTTCTACCTGATCTCCCAGTTGTACATCAAGTACAGATTCATACCCCAATGATTGGATGAACTCATGAGGGACGAAGCGGCCAAAGGCGGTATTGACGCGGGAGAGCTCTCGGTTGAGGGCTTGCTCGGCATCTAACTTTGCCTGCTGTTGCCTACGCATTTTGTACCCTAAGCCGAGAGAAAATACCAGGACTTCTAGTAATAGGGGGATTAATACGACTCCAATCCCCAGCGAATCCCACTTTACATCAAAAAATTGCTGCAACACCGGCGCCATAAAGGCAATGCCAAATACCAGCATAGAGCCTGCAACAAAGAAGCGCGCCACGATAGACCTTGTTCGGATCAAGACCACGAAATATGGCAGCAGTATCAAAAACTCAAGGCCGTATACCCCTATGATCAGGTCAGCCCAGTCTACGTAGGTCTGGTTCCAGGAAATCTGGATCACCATGCTCAGGATCAAGGCTATCCGCAGTCCTATGAGTACGAGAAGCACCTTGTCCCAGCGAGGCGTCAACTCCGGTGAGTTCACGAAGGAGCGTCCAAATAACAAGTAGGCGAGGCTAATCGAAGCAAGCCCCCCCAAGTTCATGACCTTGCGTACCAGGAAGTCGTCAGGAAGTAAACTCGGAAACATGCTAGACATCATTTCTGAATACACGGCTACGACCACCACCAACAGATAGATGGCATAGTATAAATAGGTACGCTCCCGAATGCTGAGAAATACAATCAGGTTGTAGAAGAACAGGATCACAAACACCCCTATGAAGAAGCTCAGAATCATCGCTCCGTTGAAATGGGTCTTGTAGAAATAGGCTGCCCAATTGGAATATGGGTAGAGGGATGCGTCTAGATAGACCCCATTTCTTCTTTCCTCAAATACCTCTAAATAGAAATGGTACTCCTGATTGGGTTTCAGCTTGATCAAAAAGGAACGCGGCTGGCCAACTTGGATAGTTCTAACCCTAAGGTCAGAGTAATAACCCGTTTCTTTTTGTGTCCATTTGCTCCCATCCCAGATGCGTAAGAAGAGGTGGTCAGACCAGGTGGTATACAAAATGAACTCCTGTGAATCTGCTAGATGGTGTATCACGCGAAAGCGTGCCCACAGTTTGCTTTTTCGGGGCCGCGGATATTCTAATGAATCACGTGGAATGTAGGGAAGTGACCTAATCCGCTCGGGATCCCAGCTGCTTAATCCGCTGGTATCCTCGTGCACCCGCAGATATTCAGCCATGGGAATCTCTTCGAAAAAATGCTCGATTTCAAGCAATGGAATGCTGTCTCCAGCACCATAGTTCACCGAATCCTCAAGGACGAGAGTTTGCTTTGGGGCGCTTCCACTAGATGGGGCTTGTGCTTGACTACGTGTGACATGGAGATTGCTTATCCCTAGGAGTAGGAAAATAAGCCGTATGAGAAAACGGTTCATGGGAGTAAAATACTCATTCCCCTTTATCTCCACAAAGTCGGGCTACTTCTGTGTTTTAGAAAGTTAAGGAGTTAAAAAAGTTAAGCAGTTAAGGGATATGGGCTTTTTTACCCCGTACCCCGTATTCCCCTCCCACTCACTTGGGAATCCGTGGTGTCCGGTGCTGCTTGCGATAGGCGAGGGGAGAGAGCTGTAAGTATTTTTTGAATTGCTTATGAAAAAACGGAAGTGATTCATAGCCACAAGCGTAGGCAATTTCGGCCACAGATTGGTCGGTTTCAATTAGGAGCCTGCTGGCGGCGTTACATCGATATTCATTTAGAAAAGTAAAAAAGGGACGGCCCATGACCTTGCTGAAAAATCGCGAAAAGGCTTGCTCAGATAGGTTCACTAGGTCGGCCAATTGATGCAGGGAAATCTTATGTGCATAATGCTGGGCCACGTACTCGTGGACCTTGCCCATACGGTTGCTTACTTCATGGGATAGAGGAGCATCAAAGCGAGCCTCTGAAAGGGTGTAATAGGGGCAATGGGCCAGGTCGAGTAACAAAGACAGCAATTGCCCATAAAGGGTAGGTCCTTCCAATCTGGGAAGGTCTTCCAGCCGAGGAATTAATGCCTTGACGGATTGAGGGTCAAAATGCAGCCCCCGACTTGACAGGGCAATCAGGTCATTTAAGCGGCCTAGTTCTGGAATTTTGGGAAAAATGGAATCGTTCCATTGGACGACCACCGAACGGGCCTGCTGGCTAGGATCTGGATGATTCTTCCAGCAGTGGGGCAAATGAGACTTGAGCAAGACTACTTCTCCGGGTTTATAGGGCCCTACGTAGTCGCCTACAAACCGGGTGCCTTGACTTTCTTGGATCAGGGTCAACTCGTGTTGGGGATGCAGGTGCCAGGGTGCATCAAAGGCGGCCTTTTCAAAGGCAAAGGCTAAAATGGAACGCGTAGGCCCCAGTTCTATATGTTCCCATTCTGGCGACATGAATCAAAGACGATGGCTAGGCTTGAGGATCAACTCTAAGAGGGGGTTTGGATTTTGGTATTTCGAGCCCAAACGCTGGATTTTTTGGTTCTGACAAACAAATTTTTGAAGGAATAGCGGGCTATTTCGAGAAAAATCGGCGCAGTCAGACTCCTACTTGGGGTCCTTAATCCCAAGTACTCGTGGCAAGACAAGTTTAGGCTGTAAACTCAACACCCAAACAGCCTCTAAGGGAAGCAACATAAGGAAAGTTAGCCAAGATTTATATGTTGAACGGGGGAGAGAATGAAATGATGAATAGATTTAAACCTCATGCCAACTAATTGGGCATAAAAATGACCTCGATACGTGAAAATTAAGCTTCAGGGGAAATTGCTTCATGTCCCCCTCCTTTCGGGTCATATGTAATGCTCTTAATCGAGACCCAACTAGATTTTGAAATCTTTACCCCCTTAGGGCTTAACTTCCGCCCCTTATCAAAATGTAAGAACAGCGGCCTAGAAGGGCTTTTCCGACTCTTGAGAGCATCTATCTATGTGAATTGTCCTATATGTCCCCCTTGTCCAAGACAGGAAGGAAGCAAATTAGGTCAGCAAAAGAGTGAAAGCTCTTCTCATTATACTACTCATGACTCGCTCAGGCTTCCCATTTATTTCCCACCAACCCTTTCAAACACTTCCCCTCTGGGGCAAGTCCATGGGGCAGGAATATCTTTAGGTAAGCTAGTTCCCAACAGGCCTCATTCGCAGGTCTCTAGGAATACAGGTTTGGTTCGAAATGCATCGTCGGTAGTAGGTGAGCAGAGGAATAAAACTCTCAGTAGTTCTTTCGCGGCCCTAATTTTCTCATTTACTAAACTACTATGATGCAACATTCGACTATGCTTATCAAAAACTGGAGGACCTTTACCCAGCGACTGGTGTTGGGTTTCTTCGGATTGATTTTGTCGACCCTTACAATCCAGGCTCAAATAGTCCGAGGCACTGTTTTCAGCGACGAGGGCAGCCCTTTAACTGGTGCGACCATTCGGATATTAGGTGAAACCACTGGCGTATTTTCCGATGAAAATGGCGCTTATCAAATCAGCGCTTCTCCCGAAGCAATCTTGGAATTCTCCTTTATCGGTTTTGAATCAAAATCCGTGCAGGTAGGAGACCAAACAGAAATTGATATTGTCTTGATTACCTCTCAAAGCTACTTGGATGAAGTAGTGGTGGTGGGTTACGGGACCTCGAAAAAGAGCGACCTGACCGGAGCAGTTTCTTCCATCTCTGCCGAAGAGCTCACACAAATTGCGACGCCGGATGTACTGCAGGCACTACAAGGTCGAGCAGCGGGGGTAAACGTTACCAGCCAGTCTGGTGCTCCTGGTGCGGGTGTCCGCATCCGTATCCGCGGGGTAGGATCCATCAACAACAGCGATCCTCTCTATGTGGTGGATGGATTTCAGACCAGTGACATCAGCTTTTTGAACCCCAATGACATTGAGTCCATCGAGGTATTAAAGGATGCTTCTGCCACGGCTATCTATGGCTCCCGCGGAGCCAATGGCGTAGTCTTGATTACCACTAAGCGCGGGCACCCCGGCAAGACCACCATTGAGTTCAATGGCTACGTGGCCAATCAGGAAGTTTGGCGCACCTTAGATTTGCTAGACGCCACGGAGTTTGCCCAGCTAAGGTTAGAAGCTTACGCCAATGATGGCATCTCACCTGGGGACCCCGAAACCAGCATTGAGCGCAACGTGCTAGAATACGTGGCCGCCGGCGATTACGCTGGAACTGATTGGCAAGATGAGGTACTCCGCACGGGCTTCATGCAATTTGCCTCGATGAACATTGCGGGTGGAGGCGAACGCAACCGCTTCAGCATTTCAGGAACCTACTACGATGAGGAAGGAACCATCAAAAACACGGGGATGAGAAAAATCTTCGTGCGAAGCACCACCGATAACCAGATTACAGATTGGTTGAACCTCAATAGTTCGGTCGCTTACGTGAACGTCAACCAGACCTTTTACAACCAAGACTACTTCAATGGCATGTTGCCTACGGCCATACGAGCCAATCCCATTCGGCCTGCTTTTGACCAAGAAACCGGTAATTGGGGTACCCTAGGCATCCCGCAAGAAGGGAGCAATGCGGCTCGGATCGTAGACGAAAACAAAAACAACCGAGGCGCCACCAACAAAGTGGTCGGTAATTTTGGCCTTGCCGCCGATATCACTAAAAGCCTGACTTTCCGGAGCATAGGAGCCCTGGATTTTACGGCCGTCCGCAACAAAAGCTTTATCCCCGCCTTTTTTATTACCAATGAAGAACAGCGAGACCAAAGCCGCCTCTCAGAAGTACGTCAAGAAGGCTTCCGCTATCAAGTATCGAACTTCCTGACCTATGACCAATCTTTTGGCAACAACAATTTGGCGGTTATGCTAGGGCAAGAAATCCAAGGGCGTAGCTTCTCCAATGTTCAGGTACAGGGCTTTGACCTGCCAGATGATCCCAACCAATACTTCTTGTCTGCGGCCCGTGACCCGGAGTTTATCGTGAATAGCTCTCAGCAGACTGAGCGATTGGCCTCATTCTTTAGCCGCATCAATTATACCTATGGCGACCGCTATCTCCTAACTGTAAACATGCGCTACGATGGGTCTTCTCGTTTTACCCCAGAAAATCGTTGGGGTTTCTTCCCCTCGGTTTCTGCTGGCTGGAACCTGGGACGTGAGGAGTTTCTGCAATCTGTGGACGCAATCGGCGACTTGAAACTGCGTGCGGGGTGGGGGCAAGTCGGTAACCAAAATGCCGCCATCAATTACGGGTACGTGACCACGGTAGTCGGCAACCAGCTTTACGTGTTCAATGGCCAGGAAGTCCAAGGCTTTATACCCACCACCCTGAGTAACCCCGACCTGATCTGGGAGACTTCCACCATGACCAACGTAGGAATAGACGCTACCTTCTTTGATGACAAGTTCTTGCTGACCGCGGATTATTTCATTCGCCAGACCAGCGACATGATCGGTGCAGATGTGATTCCCGCTTTTGCGGGTGCTTTCCCAGCTCGTGTCAACGTTGGAAGCATGGAAAACCGCGGACTGGAAATGGGCTTGACTTATCGGAACTACGAGCGTGAGTTCAAGTACGACTTGACCTTCAATTTTACCGCGATCCAAAACGAAGTTACCCGTTTGGGCAAAGATGAAGAAGACTTCATCGACGGAGGATCTGCCGCTCGGGCAGGCAACACCACCCGCACCATCATTGGCCAACCCATTGCGTCATTCTTCGGCTTACAGACCGACGGAATCTTCAACGATCAAGCAGAAATCGAAGCCCACAATTTTGACGGAGGTTTGATTCAGCCCAATGCTTCGCCTGGAGATGTGAAATTTGTAGATCAACTGACCGTAGATACCGATGGAGACGGTGTCCCCGATGCTCCAGACGGAGTGATCAACGACGAGGACCGAGTCTTCTTGGGAGATGGCTTTGCCGACTTTACCTTCGGATTTAATGGCACGGCCTCCTACAAGGGCTTTGATCTCAATCTTTTCCTACAAGGTTCCTATGGCAACGAAGTAGTATTTGGCTTGTATCAGCCTTTCCACGCTGCCTTGGGATACAACAATACCACGGTCGACTATTTCAATAACCGATGGACGCCCGAAAATCCCGATGCTACCCAGCCACGGGCCACCATCCAAGATCCCAATGACAACGATCGCTTCAGCGACCTGTACATCCAGGACGGAAGCTATCTGCGGGTCAAAAATGTGCAACTGGGCTACACCCTTCCCAATAGGATATTGGGGGATAGCAAGGTGCGTTTCTACGTGGCTGGTGACAACCTCTTGACTTTCACCAACTATGAAGGACTAGATCCAGAAATTGGTGAGTTGTTCGGTGGCAACCCCTTCAGCTTTGGGGTAGACGTAGCCAACTATCCTCAGCCCCGGCGCCTGCGATTCGGGGTAGATCTTCGATTCTAAGCTTGGCAATGAATCAGTCTGCGAGGAAGTCTGCGATCAATATTGCTATGACTTCCTAGGCAGGGACCTACTTCCATATGCTTTTTATTGAACCACTATTTGCAAACAAGACTATGTATAAACTAAAAGGACTTATTCTCTTATTGGTTCTCGCTTTTGGGTTGACCGCCTGTGAGAACTTCTTGTCCCTCCAGCCGGAGGGAGTACCTACCGACCAGAACTTTTATAATGACCCCGATAATGCCGTACTGGCGGTTAACGCTGTGTACGAAGCCATGACCCGTGGGGAAGGCCCGAGCCCTTTTGGGTGGCTGGCCCACAACTACGAATTCATGTTTGGAGACATTCTCTCAGATGATGCCGCCAAGGGTAGTACCCCTGGAGATTACCTGGAGATTCGCCAAATGGAGGAATGGGTAAACCAGCCAAACAGTGGCATTGCCAATGCAACCTGGGTAAACCAGTTTCGGGGAATTTTTCGGGCCAATGCCGTTTTGACCAACTTGCCCAACTCTTCTTTGGATACGGAAACGAAGAATCGCCTTTTGGGAGAGGTTCACTTTCTGAAAGGATATTTCTACTTCTATCTGGCCAAAGTGTTTGGGGGAGTGCCCTTGTTTGCAGAGGCCTTGGCGCCAGAAGACATCCCTAATGTGACTCGGGCCAGTCTAGAGGAGACCTACGCTTTTGCAGAAAATGAATTTCGTGTGGCGGCAGAGCTGTTGCCAATGCGTTCAGGCTACGATGAAATGGACCTAGGAAGAGCTACCCGTGGAGCTGCTCAAGCCTACTTGGCTCGCATCATCATGTATCAAGTTGGCTTGGGCATGAATAACCACAGCTGGGATGAAGTGTACAACCTCACCCTTGAGGTCGTAAATTCAGGCCAGTATAGCCTGCTTGCCAATTACGCCCAGCTATTTGAAGAAGAGGGCGAAAATGGGGTAGAATCCATCTTCGAAGTCCAAATGAATGCTTCTAACCTCAATGGCAATGACCAGGCCACAGGCACAGTAGAAAATGTTTTCCAAAACAACCGCAGTACCTGGGGATGGGGCTTTAACAACCCTACTCAAAACTTGGTGGATGCATTTGAATCGGGTGATCCCCGCTTGGCCAGTACCGTGTATGGTGATGGCGATGTGGTATTGGGAGAGGAGCAGGTAATTGATTTTCCCAACGCCAATGAGACAGGCTTTTTGAATCGCAAAGCTGCGGTACTGAGACCCACCAATACCAAAGGCAGTGGTCAAAACATCCGGAAAATGCGTTATGCCGATGTGCTGTTGATGCACGCCGAAGCGGCTTATCACCGAGGTGAGGAAGGCCGTGCCCGGGACATTCTCAACCAAGTGCGAGATCGCGCACGCAGCAGTACCCGTCCTTTGGGATCTCAGGTAGGCGTATTGACTTATGTGGCTTATACCAGCGATGAACTAGATGGGGTACTGCCGCCCGTCACGGCTTCTGGACAGGCACTGTTAGATGCCATTTACACTGAGCGCCGCTCAGAATTTGGCATGGAAGCCTTGCGCTATTGGGATTTGGTGCGCACGGGTCGCTACCTCAGCTCTCTGCCTGCAGAACTACAAGGCGATTGTCAGGCCCGTTCCATTACGGGTTTCAACCATCCCTATCCCGTTCAGCCGATTCCTCTGGCCGAGGTAGAAACCTGGGGATTAACTCAAAATCCAGGGTATTAAAGACCGTGAGACAACGAGAGCCTGAGAGATTGGGAGAGTTGATTCAGGATTGATATGAGTCATGACTACTTGATGTCCTACTCGATTTCTTACCACTTCTCTGGATCACCAATTACATTTTTCTCTTTCCAATGTATGGGAATTTTGATAAACCTATCACAATGAAACTTACAACTAAACATATATTTCGGTGGCTGGGCCTGACGATGCTGATAGGCATCTTGCTAAGCGGCTGCCAGCGCGAAACTCCTTTCGGAGAAAATTACGACGTGGATTTTCCTTTGCCTACCATTAGCAGCATTGAGCCAGCTACCGTGGAGGTCGGCCAGCAGGTGACCATCAAAGGAAGTAACTTGGACCGGGTGATCGAGTTGGAAGTGGGGCAGACCCGCCGGGTCATCAAAAACGAAGACATCGTTTCAAAATCTGCCACCGAAGTGGTCATCCAGGTGCCTCGCCTAGCTGAGGCGGGACCCATCACCGTCAAGACCAATTTAGCGAAGAGTGCGACCAGTCCAGATATTCTTTCGCCTACCTATTTGGAGGCAGAGGTGACCCAATGGCCTTCTGTGATTTACCGTGGACAGATGTTCAAAGTACAAGGAAACAACATGGACATGGTTACTTCCGCATTGGTCGGCAGTGAGCGGGTAGCTTTGGAGGGAGGAGCAGCCATGATCAATTCGCTGTCAATCTCGACTGAGGGCATGGATTTGAGCAACGTCACTGAACTGGTCATTGTGTTGGATGGCCGGGCCGGTGTAGTCAATGGCTCTTCGCCTGCCATACCTGTAGAAGATTATAGCCCTGTGACCTGCTACGAACCCGATAGCAGCATCGTCTTTTTTGACTTTGAAGACGGTGCAGATCCATACAGCAGTGCGGGAACAGCTGGTATCGATGTAACGAGTGCCGTAGCCAGCTCTGGTGTAAGCAAGGGCCGCAGCAGCAATTTCTTCTCCTTGGTCGGAACCATTGAGAGTGGCAAGAACTGGGACGCCATGGGCAACCTCTTGCTTACCCAAGCGGTGGACGTATCTGAGATGACGAATCCGCACTTGACTTTCATGGTCAATACCAACGGTGGTCAGGGATATTTTCAGGTAGAAATGGAACAAGATGGCGTCGGCAGTGGAGGGCACTTTACCAACTCCTTGTCGGGTGATGACTACAGCTTCGCCACGCAAGGTTGGGAGTGGCGCAGCGTAGCTTTGGCTGATTTGAACCAGTCTACGGGTGGATGGGGTGATGGGGTAGACCCGAGTGGAGCTCCCATCCAAATTAATTTTGGCTTTAAGCAAGGCAATGGCGGCAATGCCGGTACCAACTTTGAGCTTTATCTGGATCAGATCATGATTACTGATGGGAAATATGCCCCAGCCGGAGCTGGCCTTGATTTCGAAGATGGGGCAGACATCTATAGCGGTTCAGCCAGTTCTACCGTCAATGGATTAGGCCTGCCTACCATTATGGGAGACTTTTACCAAACCGTTCAAATCAGTGATGGCAGCACCGTGGCCAAATGGAACTGGACTGGGGACGTGGGAACCTACACCCCCATTGATCTCTCCGAAGTAGAATGCCCCTACGTGAACGTCTGGGTCAACACTGGCAGTGGCAAAGGCTATTTCCAAATTGAGACCTTCCAGGGTAGCACCAAGTTTGGGGTGCCGCAAACTGCTCCTGACTACTACTTCGAAACCAATGGGGAATGGCAGTTGGTAAGCATAGCTTTGATCGATGAAAACATGCAAAAATGGAGCGGAGATGAAGATTTTGATTCAGGCGGAGTATTAGACTATGTGAAGATTGGTTTTAGCACGGGCAACGTGGAAAATGAGCCATACATCATTAGCGTAGATAACCTATTCGTGTCCGATGGACCTTTGTTCTAGGATGAATACGACTTGTCTCCTTGAATCAAACGACACGATGAAATAGTGTAGTAGTCAGATTATGTAGTCCAGCCAGCCCTTGGGGCTGGCTTTTTTTGTATAGCAAATGTCTATTCTTTTCGACCAAAATGTTGAGTGAAAAGGGGTGGGAATTGACAGGTTTGTTCCCATGCTTCAGCAGAAAAGGGGGTATCTTGATGCCAGCAAGATGGACTCAGCTTATACACCTATGTAAACGGACATAAGAAAAACGGTAATCGGGGTCCGGGAGTAGGGAGTATGTGGTGGCTGTTATTCCTTCATATAACCCTAGCTCCGTAGGCCATTCAATTGTCCATCGAATAAACGCTCAACATGGTTTCAGCCAAATAATCGTATGCATCTTGCCAAGCCTGGGCAAGCTCGGGAGTCCATCGCTCCCCGAGTTCTTGGGCTAAGGTTTCTAAAAAGGCTTCCCCAACGTGGGTGTAATGCTCGGCTCTGACCATGTAGCCAATGTGTCGCTGGGCAAGGGCGTGTAAATCCCCTTCCAAAGTATTGAATTGATCCAAGTGAGTCATGACATGGATCAGGATGGTCATCAGTTTGCGAGCTTGGTCCTTCATGTTATTCTGAAAGAGGATGCGTAGCTCTGGATGGCGTTGGAAAAGTATGGCGTAAAACTTTTCTCCTATCGAGGAAGCCATGGGGGAAATCAGGGGCAAGGACCGTTGTACCAGGGTGATTTGTTGAGTAGTCAAAGGCATGGCGCGAAATTAGAAAAATCAAAGATTTGGCCAGCAAGCCCAAGTAGTTTTTTGCCATGAGATATTCCCCCAGCAGGAAATTACTTCCTGCCAGCCTTTGTTTTCTGGTCTGAAGAGGAGCCAGAGATGTCCTAAATGACTTGTTTATGGACAGATTTTCTGCCCAGATAGGCACTTTTCAAAAGTGTTTTTGGGAAGAAGGCCTAGGTTTTCATATAGAGTAAGGAAATCGAAATAATTCTCAGCGTATAAGATCTTCCCTTCCCTCATTTTGACAAGTAGGGCCCCCTTCATGCCTACCTCCGACACATCATGCCCAATTCTGCTGATGGCTGACAGGGTACAAGCTGCAAAAAGAAAACCTTCCTGTTCAATACAGAAATCAATTTTGATGTTCACCTCCTTGATTAACCCAAGTAGCCGAGCATGAAACACTTCATACTCCTCTGGTGTCATCCCTTGGTCTTGCCCCAGTCCTAGGGCATTTTGAGCGCTAGGCCCTTCTTCCGGGACATACAATGCCCTTAGGCTTTCTACGTCCTCCTCTAGCCATACTTTTTTGAACCAATATTGAAGATCTTCCTTTAATGAACTCATGATGGTTTGGGTTAGGTGAAAGAATCTTAGAGATTTAAGGGGACATACTGAAAGTAAATATTTTATTGATCAAATTATATCCAGAAGTACCTTCATGGAGATGCTTTATTTGCTATTTATGCGGCATTTGCCGCTTCATGATCGATTTGCTTAGAATTCTAAATGCCTGCTGCTGGCCCGGCCAGCTCGCCTAAAAAGGATGTTGCTCGTTCATGGCAAGCCGAGAATATGGCTCCTTTCAGAAATTCTGAGAAAACCAGAAACTGAGCTTTCCATCGCTGAACTCGAATAGGTTATCACAATACACAGCTCTTGAGGCCTACTGGGAAAAGCCAAGTATTATCAATCACTGTTGAATAGGTGGGGGTAGGTAAGTGGGTTTTAAGGTATGGGTATGGGTAGTCACTCCCTCCGATTGTTCTCAAAAGACTTGTCCGGATAAGCTGGTACCGGAGGCAGCTCCCTGGGATCCTCTGCAATCTTTTGTTGTAAGAATTGTATGGCGGCGTCTAGCTGTGCGTCTTTGCCCTTGAAGGTTTCATGGGGCAGGTTATCCACTTCGATATCAGGTACAAATCCATATCCCTCGATCAGCCATTCCCCTTCTGGGCTGTATACACCGTGCATCGAAGCCCAAGCCCGGCCATTGTCACTCAATCTATTGACTCCACTTAACCAAACCCCGGCACCGCGGGTTCGAGTTCCAATGGTGGTACCAAGCCCCAGTCTTTTGAATCCTTCGGGAAAGCCCTCACCGTTGGAGCCATTGTGCTCATTTACTAGGACCACCATATGCCCCCTAAAAGCATAGTGCATGTTCCAGTAAGGTTCTCCAACTCGGTCTTTCCAGTACATCCAAGCCTTCCGCATCAGCTTTTCTAAAATAAAGGCATCTATGTTTCCCCCTCCATTGTAGCGGGCATCGATGATCAAGCCTGGTTTGTTGAAGACTGGATAAAATTGCCGGTAAAACTCTCCCAAATCCCAACTGCCCATGGCCTCTAGATGGAGGTAGCCAATTTGATCTTCGCCCGCTTCTTCTACTTTGAGCCTATTTGCATAAACCCAATCGTGGTATCGCAGCCAGTATGAACTTCCGCTAGGTTTGACGATTACGTCTCGGGTGCTCGTATCTCTTGCTAAACTCAGCCGGACTTGCTTCCCGGCCTGGTTGCGGATTAGCTCACCTATGTCCAAGGCAGATAGGGCTTCTATGCCATTTACATGGGTAATGATGTCCCCTGCTCGGATATCGAGATAAGGATCGTCCAAGGGGGATTTTCGAACAGGATAATCTGGATCCGCCTTGTAGATGTAGTCAATGCTAAATCCTCCCTTGGTCTCATCTCGGCTCGTTCGGGCACCAAGACTGGCTACCTGAATGAATTTGTCATCGCTGCGCGTATCACCAGGACTGATGTAGGCATGGAGCACCGATAATTCTGCAATCAAGCGCCCGATTACTTGATCCAATTCGTTCCTAGTGGTAACTCGGTCTAGCAATGGCAAATGCTTTTCGTACATGGCTTCCCAGTCTACCCCATGCATGTTTTTGTCATAGAAGTAATCCCTTTCCATTCGCCAGGCATCGGTATAAATCTGTTTCCAATCCTCCTTGGGGTCAAGAGAAAACTTCCAACCACTCAGGTCTATCTTAGCTTTATCGAGTTTTACGCTGCCTGTACCTGCCTCGATCATAAAGTAAGAACTTCCCTTTTTTACCAACAGTTTCTTGCCATCTGGCGTCATTTCAAAATCACTGACTTCAGAGCTTAGGTTCTTGATTTTGATGTCTTCATCCGTGATGGGAACCACTTTGAGATGGGATTTGGCTCTCACCCCAGTTTCGTCGGCCATTAGGTATAAAGCTTTGTCGTTGACGGCCAAATTGTAATAATTACCCGCAGAGATCGGAACCGCGACGATGCGCGATTGGATTCCCTCTTTGTCAATGCTAACAACCAGTTTGTCCTTTGAGGCCTTTTCCTTGCCTTTTTTCTTCTCATCCTGGGCTTCGTTTTCCCCACTCATGAGTTCGTCCTTTTCTCGGAAAGGAGATCGGGTGCCCTTTTTGAGGGCTACGTGGTAGACTTGTTCGCTGGCATCCCAGTAGGGCTCAGGCTGTCGGGTTCCCCAAGGCCCGCCCACCAAAGAGGTGAAACTGCGGTCGGACAGGAAATAGATGAATCGGCCATCAGGGCTCCACTTGGGACTGAAGCTATTGGCTCGGTCGGTGGTGAGGTCGAATAGGGATTCATCGTTGGCGTTGTACACCTTGATTTGTGCGAAGGTGTTCACTGCGTATTGCACAAAGGCCAGCCACTGGCCATCAGGAGACCAGGCAAAGCTGCCGATTCCTTGTCGGTTGGTCGAGATCTTTTTGCTGATCCCCGTAGAAATTTCTAATAGATACAGATCTCTATTCAAGTCATCATAGGCAATCCACTTTCCATCTGGTGAAGGCATGCCTTGGTACCTTAGGATGTTTCCATCATCTGTCAAAGCTTGAGAATTTCCTGTGCCGTCGGTGGCAAACTGCACAAATTCAAACTCCCCACTTTCATCGGATAAGGTGATGATGCTTTTGCCATCAGGAGAGAAAACCGCATCGCGATATCGCACCCCTTTTTGCTCGGTAAAATAAACCGTACGCCCCGATTTGACCGGAACGACGAATACCCGCCCTCTTGCGGTAATGACAATTTTTTCTCCAGTGGAATCAGGACTAATTGCGGTAATATATGAGGATGGGTTTTCCACCCACTTCTCTCTTAGCTGCTCTAAGTCCGAGGCAATCCTGATATCTAACTTGTGGTACTCACCTGAGGCAATCTCCAATAGCCACAAATCGGCAGCATGCTGGTACACAATTCTCCCCTGATCTAGATTAGCGTAGCGAACACCAAATTCAGCATGTTGGGTGTGCTGTTGTAAATCTCCACCCATGGAATCCATGGACCAGATATTCATGACCCCATCTCTATCGGAAATGAAGTAGACCCTACCGGCATGCCACATCGGATGAAAGCTTTCTCCCGGATGGTCAGTAGTAAGCTTTTTCGCTTCAGATTGACCATCAAATGCCCAAATCTGACGTGCCATGCCGCCTACGTATCGCTTGGTATTGCTGCCATTGAAAGGGGGCCGGACAAAAAACCAGGTATTCGCTTCATTTTGCATCCCTTCACTGGCCTGATGAAGAGGGACTAGAGATTTTTCTTTTGAAGTTGGGTCGATGGTGACCAGCTGTTGATTGTGCACCCTGCTGAAGGAATTGGTCTGATAGACGATTTTTCCATCGGGGGTCCAGCTGGTGACCTTCGATCCATCTGATTCATAAGTCCAACGGGTGGTCATGCCTCCATCAATAGGAATGGTATAGACCTCCATGGGGCCCTCATAGGTAGCGGAGTAAGCGATAGACTTTCCATCAGGGGCAATGGTCGGGTAGCGCTCTTCCTCTATATGAGTAGTCAATCGCTGAGCCAGCCCACCTTCAGTGGAAACTTTCCATAAATCTCCCTCTGAAGTAAAGACGATGGTGTTTTCATGAATATCTGGGTACTGATAGTAGCCCTCAAATCCCTGTGAAATGACTTGATTCAAGCCCATAGATAGACACAGGCTTAGCCCCCAGTGAAATCTTGATCCCGTCTTCATGATGGTATGTTCATTTGGTGGAATGAGCAAGTTTGCCTTATAGTCTTGGTGGGTGGACTTGTCTAGGATCTCCATTTTCCTTAACTATAAGGCTTGCATAATACAAGGATTCCTGCCTACTTGCAACAGTGTTGCAAAAGCGATTGGCTATGCGAAAAATGCGTTGGAGTTGGATGGTAGTGGCTATCGTTTTAGTTATATGGGTTCAGCCATGTCGGCATGGACCTGGAGAGGTCTGCACTAAGCATGCATCTAGTCAACCTAGGGCCCGAGCTTTTGGCATGCCTCGCCCCAAACCTGAAGCCAAAGCCGTATCTACGGCTCTGCCTCCCCTCCCAAAATTGACTTCTTTTTCTGATCAATCACTTACCCATGATTCGTTACCTGTTCATCCTCAGCCTGCTCGTATTGATAGCTTGCCAGGACAATAAGCCCGACCCACAACTGGTACAGGCCTTTGAGGTGCACAAAAGCTCCCTCGCAACCTTCGATTCTCTGCTGGTAGAGTTACGGACTTTGAAGTCTCAATCGCTTAGCCCTCAACAACAGGATGAGTTGACGCAACTCGCTAAAGCAGGCGCTCAATGGGAAGAACAATTGGTAGAGGTGCCCGGTTTTGACCATGGAGAGGGGCACGATCACGGTGGCCACGGCCACGATCACGGTCACAACCATGGGGGGCCAAATATGGAGGATCTTCCTCCTGCTGAGGTGTTAAAGATTCAAGAGGCCATGAAGACAGAGGTATCGCGCCTGCTCAGCGAGGTAAGAAAGCTTGCCAGTGCTTTAGATTCCCCCTCCGGGGCTTAGCATGGTGGTCAGGAATGACACTTAGGGTACATTGAGTAGGTTTTTTGCAACATTGTGGCATTATTTGCCGTCCTAACAGGTGATCTGGGTCCTTGCCATAGACTGTAGTCCTCCCGGGCTTCATGGCTATCATTCTAGGACCTGCGGGCTCCATAGGACAGAGTTTGGCCTTCATCGGAACTCTCAAAAACAAAAAACCTACGAATGAAATATTTGTTGCTTTGGCTTCCTTTCCTCTTCATCATCGAAGGATATGCTCAAACCCCGGTAGAGTGGTCTCAACTTAGCCAGGTGCATTACGTCAACATGGTGGATATCCGCAATGGCAACTTCATTGACCGACCCCGTTTTAGCAAAGAAATTAAGCAACTGAAAGGAGAAAGCATCCAGATACAAGGCTACTTGATCCCGCTAGATGTAGAAGGAAACGCCTACGCCCTTTCTCGCTATCCTTATTCGGCTTGCTTTTTCTGTGGAGGAGCCGGCCCAGAGTCCGTGATGGACGTCCATTTTACAGAGCCCTACAAAAGCCGAGACCTAAACGAAATGGTGACCTTGCAGGGCACCTTGGAGTTGAATGATGAGGGGTATGGCCTGATTTATCTGCTTAGCAAGGCAAAAATGAGCAAATAGGCTGCCCCTAGCGTTGTTAGGCTGAGCTACCGCCTCGCTGGGGATCTTCTTTAAGTTCAGCCAAGCTCTCCTTGCAGAGGGCTACTAGCGAAACGTGATTTCCTACTTTGCTATTCATGTAGCTAGCAAAGCCAACTGGTCCAGTAAATACGGCTTGCCGGACTATCCCACTATGTACCTCATCGATCCCGATGGGAGGGTCGCGTTTCGAGAAGTTGGCATTGCGGAAGGAGTTTCTCCTCAGCAATGGAGGAAAGAGATTGAGAAATTGTTGGAGGAGTAAAAAACCTTGATGAGGAGGCGGGTACCGAATACCCCATTTCTGTATTCGAGGTATAGCTCAGCTATGGAGATTTTTGATGCGCCGCTTGGTTTATTTCGTTTTTTCAGTATATTCACAATACAGTAACACAACACAACCATGCAAAGCCTCAATTTTGTGGCCCATAGGGTCGCTATTCCTTCAGTTTTCTGTTGGCTATTCTGCTTGGCTTTTTTGGAAAGTCAAGCTCAGCTAGATCAAGCCCCTTACACCAAAACCGCCACCCTGTATCAAGGCGAAGGCCCAGATCGAAACTTGCGGGAGAAGTATGAATATTACTACGACTTCTGGACCGAACAACGAGTAAAGCATGGGCGTTGGAGCCGATTTTCCAGCAATGGGGACATATTGGAGGAGCAAAACTATGAACATGGCGATAAGCAAGGTCCACACATCCTCTATCGTTCCAATGGCAGCATCAAGATAGAGGAGTACTACCTTGCCGGGGAATTACACGGCCTACGTCGTTGTTATTTTCCAGATGGGCAACTGCGGGAGACCTGCACCTATCGCGAAGGAAAAAAAGAGGGCAGTTGCTTATCCTATCGTCGGGGAGGGAGCCTCAAGTACACCCAAACCTACAAGGCCGGAGAAAAACATGGAGAGCAACTCTACTATCGCCGAAATGGAGAGGTCAAACAACGAAAAAGGTACCGGGATGGAGAGCGAATCTGGCCCGTTAAAGCTGCGCAATCATGAAGGCACGATACTTCCATTGGCTGCGCTGGGGCTGGATTTTGCTCTCCCTGTATTTCATGGGCTTTGCCTCGCTCAAGGCCCAGACCTCAGACAGGCTGCTTAGTATTGAGCGCTTGCTTGATTCCATGGCTACTCAGGTGCCGGGCTTGGATCAAGCAAGCACCTTGTCGCTGCGTGACGTTCCGGTGTCAGAGTATGTAAGAGCCATTGGCCTTCAGCATGGTGTCAATGTCTATATTGCCGAAACCCCGAGTCAAGTTCTGACCTCGAACTTGATCGATGAGCCGGTCAAGTCTATCTTTTTATTTATCTGTAAAAACTTCGACTACCAGATTCAGGTGACGGGGACTATTTTTGAGTTTTTGCCCTACCTCCCACCAGAAGCTCTGCCGGAAAGTCTAAGTCGAAAAGAGCTAAAACTGGAGTTCCAGGATGGTAAACTAGCTGTAGATCTTAGAAGAGATAGCCTCTCTAGGGTGTTAGCTGAGATCTCCCGGTTGACAGGAATGAAGTTGCTCACCCGTCCAGGGGTAGAAGGATTGATCGACGCCTTTTTGCCAGCGACCCCCCTTGATACCGCGCTGGAGGCCATTTTAAGTGCCAATGGCTACAAGCTACAGCCAAGGCGAAAAGGTTACTTTTTGGTGGAAACTACCCAAACTGCTCCTCAGCAGGCATCGACCGGAACCCCCCAAGCACCCGCAAAAGGGCGGCAAGACTTCATCGTTGAAGCCTACACCAATGGCAAATCTCACTTCATCAGCCTGGAGGCTGAGGACGCAGATTTGCAAAGTCTGGTGCAGGAGGTCTTCCTGGCGGTAGGGGCTGATTACGTGATATATGAAGCATTGGAAGGAACGGTGACCATCAATGCGGAATTGGCCCGGCTCAGCGATGCCTTAAAATACCTCTTCCAAGCTACGGCGTACACGTTTCGGCAAGAGGGGACCTTGTTCATGATTGGCCCCAAAGACCTGGACGGCTTACAAACCATTGAAACCGTACGCCTCAAGTATCGCCCTACCTTTCAAGCCATGGAACTGATTCCTGGGGCAGATATTACCTATGAAACCGCCGTGGCCAACCAGCCTTCACCAGTTGCCAATCAGCTAAATCAGGGCTCTTCTGTTCGCTACAACCAAGCAAATCTTTCTTCTCAGAACTACAATGGGGTCAGCAATCCCTACCGAAATGTCGGCCCTGGCTTTTCAACTGGGAGAGCAAGTTCGTTAGGGCATGCCCTGCCCCCTACCATTGTCAAAACTCAAGTAGGAAAGGTAGAACTGGTGGATTATCCTGAGTTGAACCGCATCATCTTGAAGGGGCCAGCGGAAGAAGTGACTGAGATCAAGCGCTTTTTGCAAAGCATTGATCAGCCAGTGCCTATGGTCAAAGTGGAGATGATCGTGGTGGAAGTGAACAAAGACCGCTTAGTCAATACGGGTTTAAAAGCAGGGTTGCGGGCTGCTATAGATTCCACCGCACCTTCTCGGGAGATCTTGCCGGGCATCAATTACGACTTTAGCGGGGGAGAGCTCAACGACATTTTGGGTTCTATTCCACAGCTTTCCAATCTTGGAGTACTCAACCAAAATGTCTATCTACAGCTACGGGCTCAAGAAGAACGGGGTAACCTGAAAATGAAGATGCGGCCTGTACTTTCGATGCTAAATGGACGAGAGGCTTCACTGGTCATTGGGCAGACCCAATATTTTCTCTTAGAAACGACCACTACCAGTAACGGGGCTGTCAATAGTTTTCAGCAATTCACCCAGCGCTTTGAGCGAATTGATGCGAACATCACCCTTACCCTAAAGCCTTACATTTCAGACGATGGCATGGTGACGTTAGATGTATTACCAGATTTTACCACTCCCGTGGGGCAGTTCTCCTCCGAAGTTCCCCCTACCATTTCCACTCGAAGCTTCGCCTCTACCATTAGGGTCAAAGATGGAGAAACGGTGATTTTAGGCGGTTTGAGTGAAGAGGCCAACCGGGAAAATACCAGCGGTCTACCCTGGGTGAGCAGGGTGCCAGTGTTGAAATGGTTTTTCAGTGATGTTCGCAAGCAGAAACAGTCTTCCTCTCTGATTATTTACCTTACACCCGTGGTTTATTACCATTGAGTTCGTGACCGCGGGCCATTTTTTTTCCATGGAATAGATCCAAAAGTCTCCTTAATTGACTTTTGCCACAGCCTAAAGTACATGATACCACAATTGCTCTATCGACTTGGATGGTCTCCAGATCGGATCTACATAGGGGTAGAAGTCCTCGAAAATGGATATCGCTGGCTCCTTGTGGAGCGTAAGCAACAACAATTGTTGCTATGCCACCGGGGAGAGGGGAGGAGAGAGTCATTGGTACAGTTTCTTGAAAAATGGCCTCTGACTAGGCTCATTCTATATTATCCAAGTAAGGAGCGAATTCAAGCATTGGTTGAATATAAGGGAGAAGATGATTTGCTAAGTCTAGCCATAGGAGCTAGAGTTGAGCGACCCGAAAGCTTAGTCTATCAGCAGATTCCAGGCAAAGGTGATTGGAGGTGGGTAAGTGTGATGCGAAAAGTAGACTTGGAAAATGTATTAGATCAGGTCCCGGGTAGTGAACGTATTTTTGGCTTGGAGCTTAGTAACCTGGGGGCGAGTTACCTAGTGACCCTGATTGACGGATATCGGGAAGATTGGACTTATCGATATCGACTCATGGATGATTCACTTGTTTACTGGCAACATGGGTTTGTTGGGCCAAATTCATCCGTAGAAGCAGAAATAGATTCGATCTGGCTAAGTCAATCAGTCGGGGTAGACCAGACCTTTTTAGGGCTTTATGGGGCGGTTGTAAGGATCTTGACCCACCCAGAATCAGGTTTTTCTGCGCAAGACTTATTTCAGAAACAAAAGAGAACTCTACTGAAGCGAGAAGCTTGGACTAAACTACTTTGGAGGATAACTGCAGCAACCTTCCTTCTTGCAATGTTCAGTGGTGTTAGCCTATTCCTGCTTAGTCATCAAAGGAAGAAGATGGCAGAGCAGCTTCACAGTCAGGTAGAATGGAGCCGAAAAATCAGCCATAACCAAGCACAAATAAAAGAAATTCAGGAAGCTCTTCGACCGTTCAAGCATAGTTTAAAAACGGCCCATCCATTAACTTACTACTTAGAGTCTATTGCGAAGCTAGTTCCTTCTCAGGTCAGGCTAATCACTTGGTGTTACCAACCTACAGAATTAGAAAGAAGGAGGCTCCCCTTTCAATGGAGGGCCACCCCAATGGATATGTTAATTGGAGGGGTTTCCTCTCCTAGCTTGATAAGCGAATTCTTAGTTCGGCTTGAGCAACAGCCTTATGTGTCGAGGGTTTACCTAGTCGATAACGGTTACGACCGTCAAACAGACCAGAGTAATTTTTATTTGTTAATCCAATTTTCAGCCACATGAAGCAGAAGTCCACGATAATGATATCAGGTTTAATTTTGACTATCCTAGCGCTGATGTTGGTCAGTTGGATCGCCCTCCGACAGAGCCTGTCCCATTACACTGAATGTCAGGCACTCACGCCTGAGCTGTCTTTGCTGACAAATAAAGAAAGAGTGCTAAGGTACCAAGGGCCGATAATCGCCAAGTTTGCCCATTTGATCAGGCAAGATGAAAGAGAATCTGGGTCGCTAACCCAACAAATTAGTTACCTGGCAGATTCCTTGAAAATCTTAATTACCTCACTGCCAGTAGCAGCCCCTTCGACAGAAGATCATCGCAGTAAAGAGGTCCTTTATTACTTAGAGCTTGAGAGCGATTTTCATTCCTTGTTGAGTTTCATAAATCGAGTGGAACGTATGAGAAACTTTTTGGGGGTAAAATTTAGCCATTTAACCAACGAAAGAAAGGGAAAGCATGGGGCAGGTCAGCCCAATACGTTGGAGTTGAAACTATTACTAATGTTTGTTAAAAACAATTAATCGAAAATTACCAATAAACCAAAATTATGCTTGGATAACTCGAATAATTTAATATATTTGTTTTAACAGCGTAACCCTACAGCCAATGGAACCATGAACCTCCTGTAGACTTCTTGTTACACGTATTACGCTAAGCTAATGATCTCCTCTTGCCTCTGTTTATAGGCAGGGGGATGATCAAAGGCCTTGCCTCCAGTCTACCTGAAATGGACTGAAACGAAGATTTACCATGTAAGCACCTATCACAACCAAGATGAAAACACGCTTTTTTTTGCTGGCAGCATGTCTTATGCTGCAAGGTTTGGTCGCATTGTCCCAAACCCCTGACACATTGAGTCCATCGCTTGATCAGCTAATGCAGGTGCCTCAGTCACCAGAGGCCGCGGCTTTCCAAAAATATGGCAGCCATCCTGTGTCTTTATATACCGGGACTCCAGATATTGCTGTGCCACTTCATACCATTAAAGGGCGTGAGATGGCGATCCCGATCTCTTTGATCTATGATGCTTCTGGTATCAAGGTGGACCAGATCGCGACTTGGGTAGGCTTAGGCTGGAACCTAAACGCAGGGGGGATGGTTACTCGTCAAGTGAGGGGGCTTCCTGATGGGTATCCAGTAGCAGGATATCGGGTCTATGACACCCAGGTTCAGGATTTTATCGAGAACATGGCTCAAAGTCCGGTGCTTCCTGGGCTCGCCCAAGACATTGCGCAGGTAGATGACTTCTTCCACTTTCTGGAAAAGCAGCAAAGGGCAGATGTGGATCTTCAGCCAGATATTTTCTCATTTAGTGTCCATGGCTTTTCGGGTACTATTCTCGTTGATTATCAAAATCAAGAAGCTTTCTGTCTCAATCAACCCGACGTATTGGTGGAGTTTGACTTTGATCCAACTATGCCCGTCAAGGAGCAGATTGATTCTTGGACTCTGACCAACGTCGATGGGACCATTTATCACTTCGCCACCAAGGAGTACACGGAGCATACCTTTGAGTCTCACATGAGTACTGAGCGGGTACACACCTATGCCTCTGGCTGGTATGTCAGCTACATAGCCTCACCTCAGCGGAAAGACTTATTTTCTTTTGAATATACACCTGCTAGTCCTTGGCTACATCAGCAGCCTCTAACCCAACATCTAAGTAGCTCTGTTTACAACTTAGGTGGAGGGGCCGAGAATGCCTGTGGGTTTGCTGGAGAAACAGAGGTGCGAGCAGGGGAAAGTCGGTACTTAATCAAGCAGCCCACCTTAACTCTCATCAGGCTGAATACCCGGGTTGCGGTGAATTTTATTAATGGGCCTGATCGCCTTGATTTAGCAGGCAGGAAATCACTTGATAAGATGCAATGCCACACGGAGAAAAATTCTGCTTTGCTCCAAACCATTGACTTCCATCATAGCTACTTTGGGAACCAAAATTCGACCCACGAGAATGAGCTAAGACTAAAGTTAGATTCCGTCCGAATGGAAAAAGATGCCAGTCTCATCGAGCGCTATCAATTCGAATACATTGAGCCCTCGTCAGTGCCGGATCGAAACTCCTTTGCCGTTGATTTTTGGGGCTATTACAACGGAAAAGTGGCCAATACGTCTTTGATTCCGGAGTTGACAATAGGAGGAACTAGTTTAACTGGAGCCGACCGTAGCCCTCAGTTAAGTTTCGCCCGAATCGGAACCCTGAAAAAAATCAAGTATCCAACTGGAGGCGAGACCGAACTTACCTATGATTTGCACACCTTGGGCTTAAACGCGACCAGTACCGAGGTGGCTCAATCCCTAGAAGGGGCTACCTTGACTGGAGGCAGTGATTCGTCCAATCCTTTTGGATACAATGATCAAGAGTTGATAGACCCCGCAGGCACTTCTGGGATTGTGTATCAGCAAGCATCCCAACTTCAACCAAAAATCCGATTCACGGTTTCCGGGATTCCTTCCAGTGGACCAGGTATGGGTTATGAAGTATTTGTCTACCAGAGTGGGAGTGGTTGTCAATTGATCAATGGGCAATATATTTGTGCATCAGGTAATGAGGAACCTTATAGTCCTTTGGCGAGCGGCAGTAGCAGCTATCCTATTTTATATGCTGGGACTCCTGTTCATGGGGAAGAACTCTCACTAAGCCTCATAGATGCAACCTATCGAATCCTAATTCTTAATTCAGATCCTGGGATAACAGTAGGGGTCTCCTATCAATGGATAGAGGAGGAAACAAATGTTGATTTGCAACAAATAGGTGGCCTTAGACTTCAAAAGATGGTCGACCGGACCTTGGATGCTCAATCCGATATGGTCAAATATTTCTACTACCATGACCTTAACCAGGAGGATCTAAATAACCTGAGTACAGGAACCTTTGCCAATACGTACACCTCATCGGGACTCAATCACCAGCCGCTGAATTTCTATGAAATTCAGAAAAGAGAAGGGTGTAAACTCGACATATCAGGCAATTATCCTATCGAATTTGAATGTGAAAGCATCCATAGATTTAGCCAAAATAGAATTCGCTCTCTGGGGCCTACCGTGGCTTATTCAACCGTGACCGAATTGAATTGGAGTGACGTGGAGGGAGCCAATGGGTTTACAGTGCATAAATTCCATAATGAACCTGAATTCGCTTCAGACCTACCTAAGTTGAAATGGAAACTGAAAAATGGACGGCAAGAATGGAGCAAGGTCTACGACCAACAAGGCAATCTTTTAACGGAAACTCGGCACAGCTATAGGATTGTGGAAGATCAGAATACTCAATCAAGTCAGGGATTGATTTTTCGGGCCTTTGGCAATACACTTTCTTCCCATTGGTTTATCAGAGAGACCATTGGGACTCAAAAGCGTTTTTGGACGAGGCTTAAATGTCCCCCACCAGCTTATGTCTTGGGCCCTTTACCCCCCGATTGCGATCCTCTAGCCTCAGCTTGTGACTTCTCAGAGGTGAATGGTTACCGTTTTTCCCAGACTTTAACGTTCAAGGAACATCGTCGCTGGCTTCAGCCATTAGAAACTACTACGGTTACTTATGATCCCTCGGATGTGAGTAAGTCGCTAAGCACCACCAGCCAAACATTCTATGAAGGGGTAGGACATCAACTGCCAACCCGTAGCGTAGTCACCAATAGCGACGGGGAGGATTGGGAGACCCAGACCTACTATGCTTCGGATATCCATCAGACTCCATCAGGGCTATTCAATGCCCAGGAAGTCAGTGCCATTGAGGAATTGTACCAAAATCCAGGGGTACACCGGTTAAATCAGCCCGTATTGGTGATCAATAAACAAGGAGGAGCGGAGCGGTTGGTGCAGAAGTTTACGTTTTATCCATTAGCACTTTACACAGTTCCATATTCATTTATGACCATGGATCTGAAGACTGTTTTACCGCAATCTATTTTTACCAGCAGTTCTTTACAAAACTCATTTCTTGAAGTAGCTTCCTACAAAAACTACGATCAGGATCTAAATTTACTATTTGGGATAGATGCCGGGGGTAGAAGCCAAAGCCTTAGGTATACCCCTTATCATCAAGTTGCTTTAAGTTTGCAACATAGTTCCTTTGCCACGGGTTCAAGTGATATAGCATATACCAGTTTTGAAGAGCTTGATACGTACGCAGCCGTCACTACACAGTTAGGAGGGTGGAGTCTAGAAGAAGTTGTTTCCAATACTCAATCTGTTACGGGAGAGGTCGGCGTTGTCTTACGGGGGGCAAACTCTAATCCTCAAATTGTCATTCCCAACCCTAGCGGCTTGCCCGTAACGTATACGGCAGCAGTTGGGAAGTTATCCTTAGAACTAGCAACTCAGGGAGATTATACTCTTTCATTCTACTATAAAGGTACGCCAGACTTGCAAATTGGCGGAACCCTGACCACTCTGCCAACTGCATCAGAGTGGACTCTTTGGCAAAAGGATCTGCTTAATTTAGGCTCGCAAACCGAAATCAGCATTCGAGGTACCTTCGACAATATCCTTTTGGATGAGGTTAGGTTTTATCCTAAGAACGGAGTCATAACAACCTATCACTATGATCGCTATCAACGATTAGTGACGGTCACGGATGTTAACTGCCGAAGCCAATTCTACGAATATGATCCAGCCGGGCGCCTGAGATTAGTCCGAGACCAGGACGGCAACATCCTGCAGCGCAATACCTACCTCTTGAGAGGCGAAAACTAGTACAACCCATCTAAACACACCACACTTCAGCCACCATTATGTCTATCTACATCATCTCTGGGATACAGAGGGTTACCCTCCTATCCCTGTTTGCCGCCTACCTATGCCTTTCGGCTGGATATTCTCAGAATTGTACTTGGCATGAAGACTTTTCTTATCAAGGAGACTGGGTCGAGGTTTTTCAGCGTCTTCCTGTAGCAGCAGGGAGCAACAGCTTTGAATCAAACCTAGGATCTGTATCAATTCGCGACGGGGAAGTTTACTTCGATGATGCTCAATGTTTCGCGGACAAGCGGGTATATCGTGGCTTGCCTAAACCATTAGGAGCTACTTGGGAGATCAATCTTGACTTTACTCCGCTAAGTGGATCCGGTAGCTATCAAAACCTGGCCATGGCTCCCCTAATCTTGACCAATGGGGTTCAGGATCCCTCTTTGGATTTCCCTAATCACTTAGGTGAATATGCCGCCAACACGTGTCGCCAACCCCAGGATGCTGTGATGGTTGTGTATAACAACAGCAAAAATCAGTCGAATCATAACTTTCACATCCGGTTGATCGACAAAGATGATCCTGTGGATATCATCAAGAGCCCCACCACCAGTACCTTTCTGCCTGGGAATCTCTACCAACTCACCCTGAAAAAAATAAGTATTAATGGAGGAACTCAAGAAAGATTCGAGCTTTGGATCAATGGTCAAAACGTTTCTGAGCTTACGGTAAGCACAGGTTTGGTGGCGAATCTGAATACCGTACAGCATGGGGTCTTATCTATCGGAGGAGATTTCAGAAGTAACACCGCCCGGGTTGACAACCTTTGTGTGGATGATCCTTCTTGGCTGCTACCTAACTTTGAGACTGTTGGAATCCCCAGCACGTCCTTAGCTTATCATCGAATCATAACGGAAAATTTGAAGGTGGCTGAAACCGATGAAACCCGCTTAGATAGGATGTCAAACTACAGTCAAAAGCAGGTTCAGGTCGCCTATTTTGATGGCTTGGGTCGGCCTACTCAGTCGGTGGCACTTCATGCCAGTCCCGCTGGTAACAACCTGATTGGCTTCCAGCAGTATGATGACTTTGGTCGGACTCCCGTGGCTTATCTCCCCTACGTTGATCAACAGGCTGACGCCAGTTTTCGCAGTGATGGCGCTGGCATAGGAACAGTTCCAGATGGGAAGCAGTTTCTCTTTTATCAAAACGATCCGAATCTAGCTCATTGGACTCCTGAAGATCGGTCCCATCCCTTTGCGGTTTCCCAGTACGAAGCCTCTCCTCTGAATGTATTGGTTGAAAAAGGAGAAGTAGGTGATGCGTGGCAGCCCCTCTCGACTCCAGGTCAACAGATGGCTAACGAGCATACCACCCTTATAAAACGACGCCCCAACTTAAGCTCTGATCAGGTCCTGAAGTTTAGCAGTGATTTTAGCAATTGGACCCAATCCGGGAGCGGGTATAGCGTTTATTCCGCTAGTTCTTTTGTCTACCCCGAAGGGAGTCTTTGGGTTGAAGAAGGCAAGGACCCTAATGGGTTTTTGAGTCAGGTTTTCAAGGATAAAATGGGTCGGGTTATCATGCAAGCCCGCCAAGTAGACGCGTCTACATGGGCTAGGACTTACACCGTCTATAACCGAAAGGGGCTGGTCAGTCATGTATTGCAACCTGAACTCTGCCAAGCTTTGGCCAGTGGCATGGGCCTAACCCAAGATTTATTGGATAAGGGAGCCTTCCAATATCAATATGATGAGCGCAACCGCGTCATCCAAAAAAGGGTGCCCGGGGCAGACTGGGTCCAGATGGTCTACGACATCAGAGACCGAGTGGTCCTCACCCAAGATGGAGAGCAACGGATAAACGACCACTGGGCTTTCATCAAGTATGATGGGCTTGATCGCCCGGTGATGACCGGGATTTTTACCAGTAGCGCTGACCGTAATTCCCTCCAAAACACGGTCAGCAGCCAAGCATTAAACGACCTGAATTGTACCCGATCTATTTCCAGCACTGCCCATGGCTATGACCTCCATGCCTATCCCACCCAAAATCTCGATGTTCATTCCGTAACCTACTACGATGATTATGATGTAGACAGAGATGGGAGTCCAAACTTTACCTATCATCTTGAAACCGATCACGGCGGAGGCTTCGTAAGAAACCGGGTCGCCTCACGAGTAAAGGGGATGGTCACGGCGGTCAAGGTCAAGGTGTTAGATGCACCGGCTGGTTCTCCCCAATGGCTGTATACGGCTACCTTTTATGATGAGCGGGGTATGGAAATTCAAACCCAGGCTGATAATCATCTAGGTGGCAGGGATACCACGGATTACGCGTACTCTTTCAGTGGAAACCTCTTGCTTACCCGCCATCGACATTGGGCCTACGACCCAAGCAATGGCACCAATCCGGGCTTGTATCAACAGAGGATGACCACGTGGCAATCCATGACCTATGATCACCAAGGCAACTTATTGCGGACGACCCTGGCGACGGAAGATCCTCTACAACCTTTAGAGCACAACAGCCAAGAAGTTTTGGCCGAGCATACGTATGATGAATTAGGGAAAATGACCCAAAAGCAGATGCACATCAATGAGCAAGGACAAGCCTGGCAAACGGTGGATTATCGGCACAATATCCGGGGGTGGCTCACCCACATCAATGATTTACCTACGAACCCCAGCCAGAGTCCATCCGCAGGAGAAGATCTTTTTAGCTACCGCTTGTACTACCACGATTTGCCTAGTCAAGGCTTTAATTCCGCAGCAGTGCCACTTTTCGATGGCAATATTTCCGGACTAAGCTGGCATAGTGGCACCCAGGCCAATCAGTTAAGCAATGGCTTGGATCAATACCTACGATCTTATGGCTTTGCTTACGATGGCTTAGGTCGCTTAAAAAACAGCTATTACAGCCAGGATGGCATATTTAATACCAGCTACACATACGATCTGAATGGCAACATCCAGGGCTTGAATCGATATGGCTACGCCGATCAAAGTGGGAATAGCCAAAACCTGAATCAGCGTGAGTTGATCGATCAGTTGAGTTATGTGTATGCGCCAGGCAGTAATCAATTGCTCACCGTCTCTGACCAAAGTACGTATCAGGGCCTAGCCGCTCATTTTGTAGATGGAAATACCAGTGGCCCAGACTATGAATATGACCTAAGTGGCAACTTGACCAAAGACCTCAATCAGGGGATCACAAATATCCAATATAACTACCTCAACAAACCCACGGAGATTGCCTTTAATCATGGAGGCAAACTGCGGTACTACTATGCTGCAGACGGCAGCAAGTTATACCAAGAAGTATTGACCAATGGCCAATCTGTAAGCGAGCGTAGCGATTACCTGGGTGGCATGGTCTATGAGCAGGATCCGAACACCCAGCAGTCCCAGCTTGCTTACCTCACTCATGCCGAAGGGCGCTTGCGACTCGCCACCGATACCCTTATCTTCGAATACTTCCTCAAAGATCACCTCGGCAACAACCGAGTGATGTTTGGCGACAATGATGGAGATGGCTTAGCTGAAGCCTTACAAGAAGACCACTACTACCCTTTCGGCCTAAAAATGGGCGATGGCTCACTACAAGCCAGCTTGCCTAATGTTCTTTTATATAATGGCAAAGAGATCCAAGATGAAATGGCCCTGGGCTGGTATGACTATGGAGCGCGGATGATGAACCCGACGATTAGTAGGTGGAATGGGGTGGATGCGTTGGCGGAAGATTACTCGGAGTGGTCACCATATAATTATACCTTGAATAATCCGATTCGATTTATTGATCCGGATGGGAATAGTGTGAAGGATCCTCCAATAACGTACTATTTTACTTTTTCGGTCGAGGATTATGATTGGATTACAGATAATGAGGAGTTAGCCAGTGCTTCTTTTAGGTTTACATTAAATGAAAATAATGATGGCAGCATTGAGGTATCGATGCAAGGGGAAGGAAGTGATGACAACCAAGGAGTATTTTTTGAGAAAAGTGTTGAGCAAAAGGATGGAGAGTTCCATTTAACTTTAACACTCTCATCAAGCGATATAGAAAATGAAACCGAGACAACTACATCATTCTCAGTTTCTGCAGAGTTATCTCAATCAAATAGCACCACAATGAAATCCGAAAACGACGGTAATAGTAGTAGTAATGGGAGTGAGAATGGTGGTAAGGTGAATGCAGCAGTAAGCCATGGCTCTTCTAAAAAGCAGAAGTTTACTAGCGATGCAGCTCATGTTACAAGAACCTATTCATTCTCTGTCGGTAGGGATAAAGATGGGAAGCCAATCCTAACTAGAACGGACCATCACCCAGATGTTGAAAGAAGAACTATGCCCGTTCCAACCTCAATGGAGGGGCAGATGCCAAACTTTGGATTTGAAGGATCTAATTTAGAGTTATTAATTAGAAGTAATTTAAAACGAGATTAGTGTGGCATAAAATGATGAAGGAGATCCTAATTATCGTAAGCATACTTACTGGTTCAACTTTTTTTATTGTAGATGTGGGAACACTTTATAAGTCGTATCCTACCACTGCGGAACTATTTTTGCGAGCTAATGAGTCAGATCTATTAAGAACTCCGCTCAAAGGTATTGCTAATGAAAGGAAGGCATATAGGAAGCCTAACTCGGTTAGTAAAAATCAGTATGAATTTACTTTTTCAATCGAGGACTACGACTGGATAAGCGACAACGAAGTCTTGGCAAGCGCTACATTAGGAATCCAAATCAAGGAGGAACAGTATGGGACTCAAAGGATACACGTTGCTGAGCTAGAACGTTACTGCAGTCAAGGAACCTCACTCCGGTACAGCTATGTATTTGGAGAAAATGCCGACGAGTTTCACCTGACCTTGTTGTTTTCCACTGTGGAAAGTGAGCCTGATTCAGCTTGGCCAGCTTCCTTATCGATAGAAGCAAATTCTTCGGATTCCGTCGTGGGTAGTGGGGGGGAGCGAAGGAGGGTCCAGTCAAAGTTTGGGAAGCAATCCTTCTCAAGTGAGGGTGCCCACTTATCCAGGACCTACTCATTCCTGCTTACGGATTTGGAGGATGGGAATATTGGGTTATCACGACTAGATCATCATCCCGCAGCAGAACGACGAACCATGCCCATGCCAAGTCCTCTGGCTGAGCAGATATCCTGGTGGGAGTTTGAGGGGGATATGATTGAGCTATTGGTTAAGACCAATTTGAGCCTATCCGATAAATAGGGCATTAGACCATAATTGATCCAAAAATACCACCATGAAACCTAAATCTTTCCTCATCCTCATTTTCTCCCTTTGTTCCCTAGCCTACGGACAAAGCCTATTTGAGAAGTTCCCTGGCCTCCCCCCTGAGTTTTCCGAACCCATTAATCGCGTACCAGATTTTATCACTCTGATTGATTCGTGTGAAAGCGACTTTTATTCTCAATGGAATATAGGTGAGTATTCGGAAGCAAGCTGCTATTGCAATATCCATCTTCCGAAGAGTAACCAAGATTGGACGCGAAGAATAGCCAAGGTCTTATTTCATTCTACTAATGATGAAACAGTAAGCCCGCAGGTGGAAATCATATCCCTTGACTTGCACATCTCTGCCCCCAAAAAAGGAGGAGAACATTATTTTTTCGGAGGACGATGTAGAACTCTAACCTATGGAAAGGATGTCAAATTACAAATGTCTCCTATTCAGTCCCTTCCCTACATGGACCTACTCAGCCCAAAGGAAACCTGGAATAGATCTATAGTGGATAGCTGCTACTATCAAGGCTGGAAGTATTATCTCTCACGTCGATATGGTGAAATGGTGGAACTGGCCCCAGGGAAGTTAGAGGGTTTTATAGAAATTTCTACTGAACACGTGCCTTCAGAGCACTTTGAGGGGAATGTTGGGCGACTCGCAGAATTCTTTGTAGAGTCTGAATCTGGGATCGGCGTTTGGATGGGACTTGTCTTTGTTGTGAAGGATTAGGGTTTTTCGCGAGCAGGGATTTGCCATCATAGGTTAATCAAGGAGTATACGTATTCAGCGCTAGCCTAAATTGCCATTTGTGCCATGACTTGTCCCGATATAAGTGCCTGACGATCAGTTTTAAACTAAATCGGAACTTGAGACTATGATCAATCCACATTGTCATTTTCGCCATGGGAAAAACATGCTCCTATTTTTGATGGCATTTTTTCTAATCAATAGTCCGTTCAGGTTTTGACAGCTATTTTAGCTGTATTGCCCCTTGGTAATCAGCAACATATGAATCTGACTTTGCGGAAAAATCTAAACTCAGGCTAAAAGCTAAGTTGGGAGAAATAAAATGTAGCCCCCCTATTACTACATACCATTTTTACTACTTTGATTATCAAGGAAATATGATTCCCCTTACTACTACAGCTAGCCCTCAGCCAATTAAAGCCCTAGAAAATCTGCACGTACCATTGTCTAATGCCATCAACTAGTTGGTCACAAACAAGTGATATGACATATCCTAAGGATATCAATAATGCCCAGTTTAGAAACCTTCATTTTACCCATTGTAAGGCTGGATGTAGAGGTTTAGTTTTGCTTGAGTACCTAGAGGAGATCCAGAAAAAAATCAGATTGAGAGTGAAAAGTGGTATTCGGTTTGACCATTCTGGACCAAAGTTTAGGTTTGCTCAATGGGGGAAACAACGAATTTCGCCTACAGAGTTTGATTCATTACTTCAATTAGCTTTTGAGCCAATTCTTTTCAAGGATAGTGCATTCTTAATTCTAAATGTTGGCTTTCAGATAGTAGGTAGAGAAGGGCTACTACTTTTTGAATACAATAATGTCTTTGACGAACAACTTCACATGAAGAATACCATGAAGTTGGAAAATACTAGCGAGACTTACCTGAAATTTGAATCAGATTGGGATTCTGTATTTTGTGGTGAGTATCGTGGGGTATTAAGCATGATTAATGGCCATGCCTCTGATACGATTGTGAGTAATGCGATGGAGGCTTTGATTTATATCAGTGATAATCAACCTGTAGAAATTGCTGGGCTACCCGAGGAGGCTTTTGGGCTGATTATGAGGACTTTTGTTGATGCTGATACTTTTATTGAAATTGGCTTTGATTATGTGAAGATGCCTGGCTTCAAGCCTCTTGAAGCTCAAAATGAGGAAGTGCTTCCGAAAGTGTGTCGACCTCAAAATTAGGGATGAATCATATTTCGACTCTGACCTATGTGGGGTTTGAAGTTGCCCCCAATGTTGGAGCACTGATCGGATAAAAATGACCCGACTGCCTTCTTACGTTGCCTCATTGGCCTATGATATATCCCGGCACTTCATCTCATAAATTTTCAAAAGATTGATAACATATTTTTGCTTATGCCTATTGACTGGCTCAATTACCTGGGGAGGAGAGCTCTATTCGCATCCTTTGCTAGACCTAGGTGGGTTTGGGTGTGTTTCCCAAGACATTGGGGCAACTCCCCTTAGTCATCCCTCCCTATCAAGAAGTTCGAAAAAGTACGTGCTCATAAGGCCTGGTTTAGCATTTATTGCTTTGTATGAATTTACTTTTTCAATCGAGGACTACGACTGGATAAGCGACAACGAAGTC
>CAZFPQ010000026.1:0-42200 GCA_964521065.1 uncultured Bacteroidia bacterium
TGATGCAGCAGGACGAACCCCGTTCCCTGCGGGTGCTGCGCATCTTTGAGGAGCAACTGGAAGCCCTGGTCCCCCAGCATCAGGGGGAGATCGTCCAGTATTTTGGCGATGCTTGTCTGCTGAGCTTTGAGAGTACTACCCAGGCTGTGGCCTGTGCCCTGGCCATGCAGACCGCTTACCAGCAACAAGACATTCCCGTGCGCATCGGCATGCACCTCGGTGAGGTGGTCTTCAAGAATAACAACGCCTTTGGCGATGGCGTCAACATCGCTTCCCGAATCGAGTCCATGGGAGTGCCCGGCTCGGTACTGGTCTCCAAAGCCGTGCGCACTCAGATCAAGAACAAACCCGACTTTCCGCTGACCCTGTTGGGCTCCTACCACTTCAAGAACGTGGAAGCCCCCATGGACCTCTATGCGCTTGCTAGTGAGGGACTGGTAATACCAAAGGCTGGAGAAATGAAGGGAAAGCTAGCCGAGCAGCCAGCAAAGCCTGAAAGCCCCGGCCTTTTCCAGCTTTGGAGCAAAAGAATTCCGCAGACTTTGGGTATTTCTCTAGGGGTCCTAGGGATAGCCCTCTTTTTCATGACCCGCACCACTGACCTGGGGGCTGCGGAGACCACCACCATCACCTTTCTCAATGCGGATGGGGTGGAGGAAACGCGGGAGATCGTCAAAGAAGGATTCAGAAAGCAGTTTGCCTTGTTCCCTTTTGAACAAATAAACCAGGTGGATACTGCGAATGCGTGGATAAGACTGGCACTGCCACATGTCCTTTCCTATTCCTTGAGTCAGGATAAATACCTCTCCTTGGGGGCCTTTAAGCTCGATGGAAGAGGGAAGATAGACTACACCCAGGCGGATAAGATGAGCGAATCGCAAGACTACCGGGAAGGATATTATGTAGATGGCCAATACCAGACAGAGGGGGAAACCCTGATCCTGATCCCCACTATCCGCGACAAGCGGACCGCAGCGATCCTCAAACAAAAGCGAATCGAAGGGGAAGATTTTGTTGCAGTCATGGACTCTGCGGCAGCCTTTATCCGCAGATCGGTAGGACTGTCCTCGGCGCAGCTGGCCGAATCGTCGATTGTCGGTATTCGTGAAGGGTTTACGGATAATGATAAAGCCCTGCGGGCCTATGTGCAGGGTCACCCAGCATGGGATGCAGATCTACTCCAAATGGAGCGGGCCATGGAGCTCGATCCTACTTTTGTATATCCCTCGCTTCGATTGGCTTTTAGTACCTTTTGGTACTCAAGGGGAGAGGTAGAGTCCAAAATGGCCATTGACCGGGCCATGCGGTATCGGAGGCGACTGCCATATGCAACCCAAATTGAGGTGATGACCCTCAAGCACATGATCTACAAGGAGTGGGACAAGGCTGAAAAGCTCCTCCAAATCCAAAAGAAAATCGATCCCCAAAACGAAACCTACCATGACCTAATCGCCAATGTGTATTTACAAACTGGCCAAGTAGAGAAGTATGCGGCCCTGGAAGAAGAGTTTACCCACAATCAACCCAATACTTATGCAGGTGGCGTAGCTATCCGGGCAGCCTTGATTCAGGGCAACCCTGAGAGAGCTATTGAAATTGCTGAGCGCTTTTTAGCCGAGAACCCTAGAGAGCCAAATATTCTCCGCTGGTTAGCAGTAGCCTATGTACACAGGAACAAACTGCCAGAAGCAAGGGAAGCCCTGGAAACACTTTCCCTGTTGTATCCGGAAGTAGAGGTGAATATGGTACCATTCCTCGACGCAATTGACTACCTCGAGCAGCATCAGATTTCCTGGGAAAGTCTGACAGAGTATGAAGGGTTGTATCGAAGCGAAGCTTCGGAAATGCTGGTTGAACAACGGGTAATCAACCAGCACATGTATGCCAGGGCTGCAAATCAGAAGGGCCTCTTCCATTACCCTTCCGCTGAGGATCAGTTTTCAATCAGTGAACTACCCAAGGGGTTTCAGATGACCTTTCTGAGAAACGAACAGGGAAATATATTCTTGAGGAAGATTATTGAAAACCGCCAAGGAAATACATGGGTAAACTACGGTTGGAAACAGGACTCTCTGATCTGGAAAGCAGAAGCTCTTTTGAAGAAAGGCGATTACCGCGAGGCGCGTGTCGCCTATCAAGCCGCCTGGGAGGCACATCCCGAGCATTATTATCTGGAACAAGCCCTGCAGCACCTGGACTACCTTGAGTCTACCTCCGAGGAAGAACGTCTGACCCGCTTTCAACAACTGGCAGGTACCTACGCTGGAGGCCGAAGGGTCTGGGTTGAAGATGGGCTGTTATATTATAAGCGACCTGGAGATGCACGTAGAATCTTTCGCCCCATCTCAGACTCTCGATTTATAACCCTGTCTGTGTATCGATGGATCCCAGAATTCCTGGAAAGGAACGGCCGCATCGTAGCAGTTCAAAATTATAGACGTGATTTTGAGTCCAGGGCCTGGTATACAAAAGAATCGTGGATTTCTGAACGGGTAAATTAGGGGCTGCCTATGAGTATTCTCTTAGCCCATAAGACGAGACCAAGCTCCGTCATCAAATTTTTCTTAGATTGAGACCACCCTGTAACCCAACTGTGTCTACCCCTTCGTCATGAGCGAAACCAGAAAACTCCGGACCATCATCTTTGCGGATATTGTCGGCTATACCGCCATGATGCAGCAGGACGAACCCCGTTCCCTGCGGGTGCTGCGCATCTTTGAGGAGCATCTGGAGGCCCTGGTCCCTGAGCACCAGGGGGAGATCGTCCAGTATTTTGGCGATGCATGCCTGCTGAGCTTTGAGAGCACCACCCAGGCCGTTACTTGTGCCCAGGAAATGCAGACCTTCTTCATCCAGGAGGAGGTTCCTGTCCGCATCGGCATGCACCTCGGTGAGGTGGTTTTCAAAAACAACAACGCCTTTGGCGATGGCGTCAACATCGCTTCCCGGATCGAGTCCATGGGCGTACCTGGCTCGGTGATGGTCTCCAAGGCTATCCGCGATCAAATCAAAAACAAACCCGACTTTCCGCTGACCCTGTTGGGCTCCTACCACTTTAAAAACGTGGAGGCTCCCATGGACCTCTTTGCCCTTGCCAGTGAAGGACTGGTAGTACCCAAAGCTGGAGAGATGAAGGGAAAACTAGCGGAGCCGCCAGCAAAGCCTGAAAGCCCTGGTCTTTTCCAGCAGCTTTGGAGCAAAAGAATTCCCCAACCCCTGGTCATTTCTTTAGGAGTACTAGGGATAGCCCTCTTTTTCATGACCCGCACCACTGACCTGGGGGCTGCGGAGACCACCACCATCACCTTTCTTAATGCAGATGGGGTGGAAGAGACCTGGAAAATTGTCAAAGAAGAATTCAGAAAGGAATTTGCCCTGTTCCCTTTTGAGCAGATAAACCAGGAGGATACGGCCAATGCCTGGATTCAATTGGCGATTCCCCGCGTGCTTGATTTTTCTCTGGGCCAGGATAAGTACCTCTCAGTGGAGGCTATTAAGCTCGACGGCCGGAAGGAAACGACCTACACCCAGTCGGATAAAATGAGTCAGTCGCAGGGTTTGAAGGAGGACTTTTATGTGGATGGTCGATATCAGGTTGATGGCGACACCTTGACTCTGATTCCCACGATCCGCAACAAAGTGACCGGGGCCATTCTTAAGGAAAAGCGTATTACGGGCGAAGACCCGTTTGCGGTCATGGACTCTGCGGCAGCCTTTATCCGCAGATCGGTAGGACTGTCTTCGGTTCAACTGGCAGAATCCCCGATTGTGAGCATTCGGGAGGGATGTACTGACAACATGGATGCCCTGAAGCGCTATGCGAGAGGTAGCATGGAGGAAACTGAGGAGATATATTCCCGACAAATTGAGCAGGCTATTGCACTCGATTCTACCTTTGTTTATCCCTCGCTCCGATTGGCCCAGAACTTCTTTCATTATTCCAAAGGAGAATTAGAGTCCAGACTGGCCATTGACCGGGCCATGCGCCATCGCAAGCGTCTGCCTTACGAGTTGCAAATTGAGGTGCAGACTTATCATCATATGATCTACCAGGAGTGGGACAAGGCTGAAAAGCTCCTTCACATTCAGCTGAAGATAGAGCCTAGCAGTGAAGTATACCATTACCTGTTGGCCATGCTGTACTTGCAGACCGGTCAATTGGAAAAGTTTGTAGCCTTAGAAGAAGGATTCACTCAAAGTCAACCTGACATGGAAGCTGTTGGCCGTACGATCCGGGCTGCCCTGATCAACGGCAATCCCGAGCAGGCCATTGACATTGCCCAAAGCTTTTTGGCCGAGAATCCCAGAAAAACCTACATCATTCACTGGCTGGCAAAAGCCTACATGCTTCAGGGAAACCTTCAGGAGGCTAGGAAAGCCCTGGAAACCGTCTCTTTGCTAGATCCGGAAACAGAGCTGAACCTTGCTCCATTCCATAAAGCCATTGAGTATCGCGAGCAGCACCAGGTTCCCTCAGAGAGCCTGACAGACTATGCAGGAGTGTACCGATTTCAGGGAAATGAAATGCTGATGGAGCAACGGATCATCAACCATCATTTATACAACAGGGCCACCAATCAATGGGGGTTTTTCCATTACTATTCCGAAGAGGATGAGTTTTCAACGGGAGGTCGGGAAAAAGGATTCCATACGAGATTTCTTAGGAACGAAGAGGGAGACGTATACGGGATCCGCCTCAGAGAAAATTTTCAGGAAAGGGTGTATGTGAACTATGCGTGGAAGCAGGATTCTCTGATCTGGAGAGCAGAAGACCTGCTCAAGCAAGGAGATTACGAGCGCGCCCGCAGTGCCTATGAAGCTGCCTGGGAGGCGCATCCCGAGCACTATTACCTGCAGGAGGCCATCCAGCACCTGGAGTATATCCAATCAATCACTACAGAAGAACTGGAAGCTCAGCTTCAACAGTTCGCTGGTCAATATGGACAGATTAAAATCTGGGCTGAGGACGGGCTCTTGTATGTAAAATGGCCAGGACAAGCCCGATGGGCCTACCGGCCTATTTCGAACTCTACCTTTATCACCCTGAATAGCTACAACCGCAAGATAACATTCTTCGAATACGACCAGCACATCCTCGCATTGCGTGGGCATCTCTATCATGTAAAAGAAGGGAAATGGGAGCCCTCAGGTTCACTGATATATGGGTGGAAACAGGACGCCCAGATTTTGGAGGCAGTGGAGCGGTTTAAAGAGGGGAGGAATGTCCGTGCCCGGGCTACCTGTGAAGCCGCCCTGGAACGGCATCCAAGACATTTCTTCTTGGAGCAGATACAAGATCACCTGGACTATGTATTGTCCCTCTCCAAAGAAGAGCTAGATGAAAGGATACAACGGGTAACTGGGAACTATGAGAACAACCTTCGGGTATGGCTGGAAGGGGAAAAACTGTACATTCAACAGCAGGGTAGACGCCGTCTGGAAATCCGTCCCGTATCTCGGCGACGGTTTATAGCGGTTGAATCTGCCTTCATAAATTATGAATTCGTAGAGGAGGGGGGAGAGATTGTAGGGCTTCGCTCTCTACGCTACAATGTGGAGGAAGAATACTGGAGGCGTCGGAGCGGCTATGCTACAAGGGTGGAGTAAGCCTGTCAAGGGTGGGAAGCACCCTTCTTAAGTACTTGGACAAAAGAAATCGGGGTATGGCGTACGGGCTATGGATAACAAGGTGAATGAATACAGCAACATACCCCGTACTCCCGTACCCCCATTACCGTTTTTCTTATGTCCGCTTACTTAAATGGATATTCGGCTCGATTTTTCATAGATTCAGGCGCTCAGGTTTATCAGTTTACCCCCTGTCATGCCCGAAACCCGAAAACTCCGGACCATCCTCTTTGCCGACATCGTCGGTTATACCGCCATGATGCAGCAGGATGAGCAGCACTCGCTACATCTACTGGCTCACTTCAAAGCCGACCTGGAGCGCTTGGTACCTGCCCATGAGGGAGACATCATCCAATACTTTGGCGATGCCTGCCTACTGAGCTTTGAGAGTGCTACCCAGGCTGTGGCCTGTGCCCTGGCCATGCAGACGGCCTACCGGGAAAAAGACATTCCCGTACGCATCGGCATGCACCTGGGTGAGGTGATGTTCCGGGAAAACAACGCCTACGGCGATGGAGTCAACATCGCTTCGCGCGTGGAGTCCATGGGCATACCGGGCTCTGTGATCGTCTCCAGGACCGTCCGGGAGCAGGTCAAAAACAAGGCGGAGTTTTCCCTGGCCCCGCTGGGTGCCTTCCACTTCAAAAACGTGGAAGCCCCCATGGAACTCTATGCCCTTGCCAATGAGGGGCTGGTAGTGCCTCAGAAGGGGGAAATGAAGGGTAAGCTGGCTGAGACGGTAGCGAGCGAAAAGTCCGGCTTTTTCCAGCAGCTTTGGGAAAAGCGTATCCCGCAGGTGCTGATCGCGTACCTGCTGATCGCCTGGGTAGGCGTACAGTTGATTGACTGGGCCATGGACAAAAGCGGCCTGTCTCCCTACTGGAGCCGGATTTTCCTCATTACCCTGATAGGCCTGATTCCCTCCCTCATGGTTTACCTGCAGCACCGGGAACGCATCCACCGGCGGCAATTCAAGTTGCGCGAAAAGATCCTGTTTCCCGCCAACTTACTGGTGGTAGGCATCGTGCTCTTCTTTATGTTCCGCACGGCTGAGCTGGGCGCGACCACCACCAACATCACCTTTCTCAATGCCGATGGGGAAGAGGAAACCCTGGAGATTGTCCGGGAGGAGTTCCGCAAAAGCTTTCCCCTCTTTCCGTTTGAACCAATGGACGACTCTGCCCGGATAGAGAAATGGCTCACCACAGCAGTTCCCGTCGCTGGCGGTTTCATCCTTTCCCAGGACCGGTATCTATCTCCTACCGCCATTACCCTCCCCCCGGAACGGGTCCAAAAGGACGACTTTTTCAGCATGGCAGAGAAGATTGAGCGGGCCCAACTATTCACTGAGGACTTTTATGTTGACGGAGAGTATGGTTTTGAGGGGGGACAGGTGGTCATCTTTCCTACGATCCGGGATCGAAAAACCGGAGAGGTGCTAAGAGAAATGCTAATCAGAGAAGCAGATTGGTGGGCGGCCTGGGACTCGCTGGGCCACTTCATACGGGGAGACGTGGGCCTCACCCAAGCCCAGATGAAGGAATCCCTTATCCTGGGTACCAAAGAGGGCGTTAGCGACAACCTGGAGGCACTTAAAGCTTATGCACTTAGCGGTATCACCGGATCAACTTCCTATCTGGAAAAATCCCTGGCCCTGGATTCCACCAATATGTTTCCCGCTCTGGGGTATGCCCAGCATCTATACTACTCTTCTAGCTCCAGCTCAGAGGCCAAGAATGCCATTGGCATGGCCATGCGACATCGCAAACGGGCCCCCTATCAAGTCCAGATTCAGGTCATGGTGTACAAGCACCTGATCTATGAAGAGTGGGACAAAGCCGAAAAGCTGCTAAAAATTCAACTGGAAATTGAGCCCAGCAACCAGGACTATCAGAACTTATTGGCGGACTTCTACTGGAGAACGGGGAAACAGGAGCAATTCATTGCCTACGCCAAGCAACGCTTTGAACAGGATCCCAGCCTCAATACGGGTTATATGGCCATGATGGCGGCCCTGATGGAAGGCAAGCCCGAACAGGTTATTAAAAACGTCAGCCTCTACCTGAACCTGGATCCTGACAATGCAACGGGTCTACAATTATTAGCCAGCGGCTACCTTCATCAGGGAAAATACGACATGGCCCTAAAAACCCTGGAAAGGATTACCCTGACCAAGCCTGAGACAGAGAAATTTCTCACCCCCCTGCGTGAGTCCATGGAGTACCTCCAACAACAGCCCGAAGTACTGGAGACACTCGCCAGGTTTGAGGGAAAATACCGGCGGGGGGAAATGGTCATAGAACATCAGGTGCTCGGTGGGCAGCTATTTACAAGAGCCAACAACCAACGGGGCTTTTTTATCTACCCCCTTGGCCCCAATCAGTTTGGGGCTGGATTTCCTGATGGGTCTCATCGATCGGAGTATCTGCTGGACGAGCAGGGGGGGGCCTACCTCATAAAGAATGTTAAAACCTTTTCCGATGGAAGGAAGCGCACTGCTTTTTTTTGGAAGGAAGATGCATCCATCGAGCGGGCACGGGCCCTACTATTTGAGGGCGATTTGCCCGCTGCACAGGCTGCCTATCGGGAGGTAGTGGAGAGAAACCCAAAACATTTTTATCTGCAACAGGCCTTGGAACACCTCGACTACGTATTGTCTCTTTCCGAAGAAGAGTTAACTGAAAGGATGCAGCGAGTTGTCGGAAATTACCAGGGCAACAATAGCATCTGGATGGAAGGGAGGAAGATATACATCAAGCAACGGAATAGGCTCCGCCTTGAAATCCTGCCTATGTCTGACCTTCGCTTTCTGGTTTATGGCTCCCAAATCAACTATGAATTCATCGAGGAGGGGGGAGAGATCGTAGGACTCCGCATGGTGAGCTACAACGTTGAACAGGAACGCTGGAGTGGTCCGGCTGGTTATGTTGCGAAGGTGGAGTGAGGGGGTCAACAAGCATCTAATTTTAGCAAAGCCGTCCCTACCAAAAATCCGGCTGTTCCATCACTCCTCCCGTAGATCGACAATCGCCACAACGCCGTTCCACAAATTCGAACCCAATCGGCGACCCAGAAATAGGACTTCTGAGCGTATCGTGATACACAAAACCCCTATTGGTGACGTAAACGGAAGCCAAATACTCGTCGATACGCTGCTCCTCCAGGTTTACGTAGGTAAAACCACGAAACTCACAAGGGACGAAGCCTCGCTTTACAATCCGAGGATCGGGCAGGGCCGCTTTACTGGTAAAAACCCGTTGCTGGTATTCGCCTCCCACAGTAAAATATCCGACTACGATTTCATCAGGGTCGTCTTGAGCGGTCCAATTTCCTCTTACTCGTTGAGGGATGGGGGCAAAAAGGGAGCCTCCTTCTTCATTCACTCGCTTGAGCAACTCCCAATATTGATAAGCCTCCTCAGTGAGTCGATATTGCTTGACCAACAGGCTATAGCGCTCGAATAAGCGATTGTCCTCCGCAGAGATAAACACCAATTCTTTCCGGTCTACTCGGGCTTGCGCTTGGTTTTGAGTATTGGCCAAAATAACGGAAGGATTGGGCAAAGTCCGCCAACAACTGTCGGGTAGCAGAGCCAGAGGATATAACCGAACGTGGAAGGGAGAAAAAGTGATAATTTCGGCGGTTGAGGGAAATGGAGTGATGTACAACCAAGTTTCTTCCCATTCCCATTGATAAAATTGACTGACGCCCCTGGGGTCTTCGGTCGTCAAGAAAAAGGACAAGCCATCTACCAAATTCCCTTCGGTATTGAGCTGCTGGTTAGCTTCTATTTCTATGGTGGTGATCTCTGGCCCCGATTCAAAGGTTTCCCAAGAGGATTCATAGGTTTCTCCATCGGGGAGCTGTACCATCATGCGATAAGCCTCCCCATCCTCAGGCATCAGTATCGTATTTTGATAGAGCCCAGGTTCTATTTCTAGCAATTCAAAGCTTTCTCCTCCTTCTTCCTCGACCCAAGCCCTCGCTCCAAAAATGGGATTGATCTCAGCCCCTTGTTCTAACGGGAGGCTTCGACTTAGCTTTACCCTGGCCCGTTCAGGGCCATTGGTTAGACGTGCATCTATGACGACCACGTTCTCGTAATTGGGAGCCTCGGGAGTGAAAGGAGTGACACAACTCCATGCCAGTAAAAGGACAGATCCGAGTACGATTGCAGATTTCAGGTTGAACATTAGAAAGAGAAATTATAAGTAGCGGAAAATAGAGGATCGGCAAAGATGGAAAGCTGAAACCCATCTATTTCACCAGCGGTATTAACAAAGAAAATGGAAAAGACGTTGTTTCGGCCCAGGACATTGATCAATGAAAATGTCCAGCTGCTATGCCAGGACCGCTGTCGCCTAAATCGGCTCTCTAAGGTAAGAGCCAGGTCCCATCTCAGGTAGTAAGGCACCCTGAATTCGTTTCGGTCCGAGTACAATACAAAAGGATTGTTGCCCAACTGAAAGCGACCTGTAGGGATGGTGATAGGGCGGCCGCTGCGGAAGTTGGTGGTACTGGCCAAACGAGCGCGACGGGAGAAGTTGTAATTCATGACCAGGGTTAGGTCGTGGGGTTGGTCAAAATTGGCCGGAAAGGGTGCTCCTCCGTTGATTTTCTCTACCAAACTAGGCCCATCAACCTGCAAAAAGGTACGGGCATAAGTATAGCTCAACCAGCCCGTTAGCCGACCTCTGTTTTTTTGCAACAAGAACTCTGCTCCATAGGCTTCTCCTTGGGCTGCTAACAAGTCTGTCTCCAAATAGGGATTCAATAGCAATTGAGCGCCATTCTTGTATTCAGGAATATTTTGCATGATCCGGTAATACCCTTCTAGCGATGCCTCCCAAGTTCCAGCTCCCCAATTCACATAGTAGCCTAAGCTGACCTGATCCCCTATCTGCGGACGTAAATAGCGATTGCTCAACTGCCAGGTATCGGTAGGAGAAATGGCCGTGGTATTGGTCAATCGGTGAATAAACTGCTGAGTTCGAAAAACTCCCAGCTTGAGCGATTGCTGCTCAGAGAGCAGATACCTCAGATGGAAACGCCATGAGGGGCCTTGGTAACTTTGCATGATGGAGCCAGCCTCCACTTGAAGTGAATCGATTTGAGCACTGGGACTCAGGGGTACTCCCGGCTGGTAGAGGTTCACCTGCCCCGGCCCAAGTTGCTGGTAGAAGTTGTAGCGCAATCCAGCGAAGAGGGTCAACTGATCGCTCAAAGTCCATTGGTCAGATATAAAAATCGCACTTTCGAGAGCCTGTTGAGGGTCCAACACCAAGTCTCGGATGAGAGATTCCTCTCCCAGGGCTCTGCGCTGTCCTGGGAGGAGTCGGTAAAAATTACTTTCAGCCCCCCATTTAAGCTGGTGAGCTTCATGGGGCTGGAAGGAAAAGTCTGCTTTGAAACTGCCTTGACTCAACTGATAGCTGACCTCTTGCCGTTGAGTAAGAGGAAATTCATTGGCCACCGCATAGCGGTATTGGCTCCCCACCAAAAAGAATTGATAGAAAAATCGATCTGAGATCAAACGGCGCCAATTGAGGCTTGCGGCAAGGTTTCGATAGGCGAAACTGGTATCTGCATTAAGCTGAAATCGATCCTGGCTGGCGTAAGTGGATAGGCTCAATCGATCTTTTTCGTTGAAACGATGATCCACCCGAAAGTTTGCGTCTGCAAAGCCGGCTGAGCTGTTGCTCAGACTGCTGCTGGGCAATTGGGTCAAAATCCAATCAGAATAAGTGCTGCGGCCTCCGAGCAAGACACTTGTTTTTCCTTGATTCAAGGGCCCATCCACGGTAAGTCGCCCAGTAATAGGGCTAATCCCTCCTTGTACTTGCCAGCCCTCCCGGTTTCCCTCTCTGGGAATAATCTCTAAGACTGAGGATAAGCGTCCGCCGTATTTCACTGGCAAGCTACTTTTGTACAGGGTAATTCCTTTAACTACTTCGGGATTAAACGCGGAGAAAAACCCAAACAGGTGAGAGGTATTGTAAATAGGTGCTTGGTCAAGGAGCACCAAGTTTTGGTCGCTGCTCCCCCCCCGCACGTTGAATCCGGCACTCCCCTCGCCCACCGATTGGACCCCTGGCAACAGCTGCAGGGTCTTAATCAAATCGGGCTCCCCTAGGGCAGCCGGAAGTTGCTTGACGACGCTGACCGGCAAAGTACTCGTTCCAAGGCTGGATTCGGCTACTTTACCCCCTTTCTCAGCTTCTATCACCACCTCGGCTAAAGTGCGTACTGTTTCTAGCAATTGGATGTCGAGTTCCCCGTCCTTATAAAAATTGACCCGATAGCGGATGGTCTCGTGGTCGTAGGCTTTGAACTCTAGTTCGTAGCTGCCCCAAGGGAGTGAAAAGCTGAACTGCCCTGCACTATCCGTGAAGGTGCCCAGATCTTGTCCTACTACGGTAACGGGGGCACGGACTAAAGTCTCTTTGCTAAGGGCATCTCGCAGCCGTCCTCTCAGGATTCCCTCCTGGCCTGGGCCCGTCTCTTGAGGGTTGCCAAAAGTCAACTCCTCCACCACGGGAATCAGTTCACCTCGTTCGATGGCCCGGTTGGTTTGTCGCTGCTTGGTATCGTATTGGGAAACCAACGTTTGGTGCAGGTTTTCCACCCAGCCTCTTTGAGCTTCATTTTCAATGAGAAAAACGCCAAATCTTGGGTCAAAGATGAAATCAGCTGGTTGATTTCTCAAAGTCCGCCTCAGGATACGTGGCAATTCTTCAGGCACTTCGTTTTGGCGCACCGAATACTGATCAGCCCAGGGACCTAGGAGATAAAACTTAATTTTATCCTCTCTGGCTAAATCTTCTGCCAGGGTTTTGAGGCTTTTTCCAGTATAATTTTCGTCAATCGTGATTAAGGGCTCCTCACTCGCCCAACTGCGGTTTATTTGAGCTTGAGAAATAAAAAACCACCCTGTAAACACCAGAAAAAATGAAAGAGATTTCATGTGTTGATCTTGAACCTATGAAGGTTCAAAATACACATCAACCCTTGCTCAATATCCCATAATGGCCGCTTTAGCAGGATTCACCTACAATCAATTTTCAGCCTTCGTTACATGGTCAGCTTCCCCTAAAGCAGCTCGTTCCTCCGCCACATAATCTACCCAATTTTCATCCTGATTTTCCTCTTGGGAAATCACCCATTCTACTTGATAAGGCTGAGTAGGGTCCATGCGATGAAGCTGAATTCCATGACCAGCACTGAGCTTAATCATGATCCAAATGACCATCAAGGCGAGTGACAAGGTTATTCCTAAGATCGTCCACGTATTCATGCTCTAAAAGACTTAAATGGTGCTAAGTTGTTGGAACCAAAGGCATACCAAGCAAATGTTTCAGGCTGACAGGACCAGGGAGGAGAAAGAGGTAGCTGCAGATTTCATCACCAATCTTAGTTTCGACGAAGATATGGCAAGTTGAGAGGCCGATACACGGAAGGTATAGCTCAAAAGCATTGGGCTCTATGAAGCTACAAAACCGACCAAAACTCGGTCTTTGGCAGCAGTATTTATCTGCCCCTCCTTTTTATTCCAACTTATTCTCTATTTTCGAATCAAGTCATCCTCCCAACCACTAACTGATGAATGATCTTAAAAAGCAGGTAGTCGAAAAAAAGTACCTTTTTCAATTTATCCTGGTCACCAGCCTTTTTGCCCTATGGGGTTTTGCCAATGATATCACCAATCCCATGGTCTCGGCTTTCAAGACCGTATTGGAGATTTCGAATACCCAGGCCTCTTTGGTCCAATTAGCTTTCTACGGAGGGTATTTTACCATGGCGATCCCTGCCGCACTTTTCATCAAAAAATATTCTTACAAAACCGGAATTCTGATCGGTCTCGGTTTATATGCCACGGGGGCACTACTTTTTTACCCCGCAGCCAATACAGAACAATTCGGGTTCTTTTTAATTGCCTTGTACATCCTGACTTTTGGCTTGGCCTTTCTGGAAACCACAGCCAATCCCTTTATTCTTTCTATGGGGGATGAAAGTACTGCCACCCGCCGGCTAAACTTGGCCCAATCCTTTAACCCCGTAGGATCCCTGTTGGGGATGTTCATCGCCTCCAAGGTGATCTTGGTTTCGCTTAATTCCGATGACCGAAATGAAGCGGGAGATCTCCTTTACCCGGCACTGGAAGCGGGTGAAAAAGCAGCCGTAAGGGCCCATGACTTGATGGCCATTCGAGACCCTTATGTTGCTTTGGGGCTATTTGTACTGGTCGTATTGGTGGTATTTGCTATTGCCAAAATGCCTACTCCTGCAGATGACAACAAGTCTTTAGATCTGAAAGGTACCTTTAGGCGTCTCATGGCCAATGCTCGCTATCGGGAGGGAGTCCTGGCCCAGACCTTTTATATCGGGGCTCAGATCATGTGCTGGACCTTCATTATTCAGTATGCAGAAAACCTAGGCTATACCAAGTCCGAAGCCCAAGATTTCAACATCATAGCCATGGTCATCTTCCTTAGTAGCCGTTTTGTAAGCACCTTTTTACTCCGCTTTACTTCTGGTGCTCAATTGCTCATGATTTTTGCTTTTTGTGGGATGGGCACCCTGGCATTGACCGTCTTTGTAGGGGGACAGATAGGCCTCTATGGGCTGATAGGCACCTCCGCTTTCTTGTCGCTCATGTTCCCCACCATTTATGGCATTGCCCTCGATGGCTTGGGCGATGACGCCAAACTGGGCTCTGCGGGTTTGATCATGGCCATCGTTGGAGGGGCCTTGACTCCCCCTATCCAAGGTTCCATTTTAGATTGGGGTGGTCCCGGCTACAGCGACACCGTGGTCATGGGTCTACCAGAGGTCAATTTCTCTTTTCTTCTCCCCATGCTTTGCCTGTTCATGGTGGGCCTCTACGGATATCGATCTAGGAAAGCCAGAAATGGGATGGAAGAAGTGAGCTAATGGTTGGCCTGTAGATCACAACCGAATGAGGATAGATAAGCACCTGCACAAAAGAAATCGGGATATGGCCTAGGGGGCTATGGCCATAAGAATGAATAATTGCCAGAACATACCCACTTCTCCCCTAACCCGATTGGCATCTTATGTTCACTTGCTTATATGTGGGCTGTTGTCAAACAGTCAACTACAACAGCTCCATCAACGTCGCCTGATTCGCCGCTCGATCTAAATTGTGTCGAGGATGAGATACGGGATAATAGTGGTCACCTGCGAGGTAGTCAGCCAAAAAGCGAACCGCCATGATGGCCGTGATGTATTTCCCAGCCATGGGCAGGGCACTAATTTCCGCTGGGGTTAGGAAGCTGGTCTCTTCTAGATAGGCCTGGGTAAGAGCCTCCTTCCACGCCGGAATCACGGCCATTTCCTCAATTAACGGGGAGTCCTCGGCTTGGGGACAGGTACAGCTACGGATCAGGTCCCCAAAGTCAAACACTGGGGTACCCGGCATCAAGGTGTCTAGGTCAATCACAGCCCAGGGTTCATCTTGATCTGGGTAAAGCATCAGGTTGGACAGCTTGGCATCGAGATGAGCTATGCGTAGGGGCAATTTATCTGCTACCTGGGTCTGCCAGGTAAGTAAGTCTTGCCTAACCAGGGTCAACTTGTCCATCCATACTCGGGCGCATTGCCTGCGAGCCGAGGTTGCTTCTCCCCATGCTTGATCCAACTGCTGGTAACGCCATACCAGGTCATGAAAACGAGGCAAATGCACCTTTAACTCTGAGGGTTCCAGCGCGGATAACATTTTTGCAAAGCGCCCAAACCCCTTTCCTGCAGCAGCAGCCTCGGAAGCCCGAGTTACTTTCTGCAAACTTCGTCCCGGTAGGTAATTCCACATGCGCCAACATCCATCCTCATTCCAATGATGCCCCTTACCAGATAGGTCGACCCTCAACTGCAAGGGATATCCCTGATCAAGGAGATGGGGCAAAGCAAGCTCTATATTGTGGCTTAACGCGGAAAGATCAGAAAAAACGCGGGCATTAAGGTGCTGTAGCACATAATCCTGCCCGGGAGTCCGAACCCTCCAAGTAGAATTGATATGTCCATTCCCCAATGGCAACAACTCAATGCGCGACTCAGAAAGGCGAAATGCCTCCCAGAGCCGCGCAGAGGGATGTACCGGTGGATGCATAGCCGATTAGGCCTCACTTCCCCATAAAGGAGCCGGGTATTTACCTGAATCGACCAAGGCCTGAATGTTGCTCAACACAATCGGTTTATCTTCCTGGTAGGTCACGCCAAACCAATTGGCTTCTGAGGTGAGAAGCTTTACCATCGCTCGGCCTTCCTGAATAGCTTGGCCCATCACTTCGGGGATGTAGAACTCAGATTTGGGCTTGGTGTAGTTTTCTTTGATGAAAGCTTCGAAATATTCGGAGCAAAGCTCAAATACGGTAGGTGTAAAACCCATCATGTTCATGGAAACCGGGGTATCAGGATCTAGGACCTCCATAGGCTCGGTAGCCGTATCTACGATTTGACCATCTTCTTGGCCGATTTTGGTTCGTTCGACAATGGAAGTCAGGAATCCTTCCTCATTGGTCTGAATGGTACCACGAGAAACGGTTCCATGGTCCGACAGGGTATTCTTGACTTGATAGCCGATCAAACACCACTCCCCTTGGCTGGGGTCAGCCTGGGTTAAAAAAGTCGCTGCCGCTTCATAAGCCTCACGTCCGTAGAAGTCATCAGCGTTGATCATCAGAAATGGTTCTTTGACTGCATCCGCTGCGACCAACACTGCGTGCCCAGTTCCCCAGGGTTTGGTTCTTTCTGCAGGAACCTCGATACCAGCTGGCACATTGCTCAGTTCCTGGAATACATATTCCACTTGGATGTGTTTGGCAAACTTGTCCCCCAAAGCCTCCTTGAAAGCTTGTTCGATATCGCGACGAATGACGAACACTACTTTGCCAAAGCCTGCCTGGATGGCGTCATAAACAGAATATTCAATGATGGCTTCACCATGAGGGCCCATGGCATCTAATTGTTTGAGGCCGCCATAGCGACTGCCCATACCTGCAGCAAGGATCAAGAGGGTTGGTTTCATGTTTTATTTTGAAATTTGGAGTGAGAGGAAAGGCCCAGCAAGAATATTAAGTGAATGGGCCAACAAATATGGAAGTAACAGCAGGTAATTAGTTTCAATTGGTTTAAGCCGATGGGCTTCAGTCTTTAGGCAAAAGAATCATGACGGCGGCAGCTACAGCGCTCATTACATCTGCGGGAACGATGGTCGCAATGGGTCGGTCAAAATCGCCAGGACTACCTGGAAAGACTTGATTTTTAACAATGTGGGCAATAGGCTTTTCAAAAAAGCCTTTTTCACCGGCATAGATTTTCAAATCTTTGACTGTCGCCATGGGTGATTCCATCAGCCCTTTTTTGCCTTCGTAGAGCTGGTTCTCATGGATGGTAAAGAGAGGGGATTCCCAAAAGCCTTCCTCCCCTTCAAAGATGTGCTCATCTTTGCGGGTGGCCAAGGGTCTCTGGTAGCGTGCTGGGTCTCCCGCGTAGATTTTGGTCTGAGTCGCTTTCATGGGGGAAAGTTAAGGGCCTTGTTCCCCTTTATCCAAATCCCGTATTTTACCTCTATGCTAAATCATGCCCTCATTCGTCTCGTTTTGTTGCTTGTATCGTTCAGCCTACTGGGCTGCCCAGCTCTTACTGAGCAGGCTACTCAAGTTGGGGCCAATCGCCCAGGTTCTAGCTTTCGGTATGAAGACCGAGTATACCAGACCAATATTCGAAGCGTACAGCTCTACCGAAATCCCGTCGAAGAATCCTATCCCGTGATTTACCTTGGTCAGTTCGAGCCATTGGTGCTAGAATTTGACGAACTCTTACCCGTGGAGCAGCGGGAAACTGATTTTTTCGTGGACATCATCAGTTGTGACGCCCGCTGGCGTCCCTCAGGCATGGTGCCGATTGAGTTCTACGAGGGATTTACCAACCAGCGAATTGGGGACTTTCAGCGATCCGCTACTTTTACCAAAATCCCCTACGTTCACTACTGGTATGCTTTTCCTGGGGAAAACGAATCCTTCAAACGCAGTGGCAACTACCTCCTCAAGGTTTACCGCAACAACGACCCCAATGACGTGGTCATCACCCGGCGCTTCGTGGTGGTAGAGCAAATGGTACCCATTCGCCCTCTAAATGGCGCAGACAACTGGATTCGACAGGAATTCCAACAGTTTTCTTTTGAGGTATTTCCCCGCAACATCGAGACCTTTAATCCAGCCCAAGACCTACAAATCACCGTATTACAGAACTTCCGCTGGGACAATGCCCTTACTTTAAGTAGCCCCCGCTTTCAGAACCAACAATCCCTAGAATATGCCGTGAATGTCAATTTGGACTACCAAAGTGGGCAAGAGTTTCGTCGCCATGAGTTGGAAACCGTAAGACTCATTAGCATGTCGGTGCAAGACATTGAGGAGCGAGAAAATATATTCGAGGCTTTTCTGTTTCCAGATGAGCCCCAAAGCATCGCTCGTTTTGGCACCAGACTGGACCGCAATGGAAGCTACGCCTTACGCGTCATGGAATATGAACAGCCAGATATAGAAGGGGAATACATCCGCAATTATTTCTCTCTCAAAGCCAAAGGGCCACGGCCCGAAGGAGAAGAAGTATATCTTTTCGGGGAATTAAGCGATTGGCAATGTCTCCCTGAATTCCGCATGGACTGGAACGCAAGCACCCAGAGATATGAAACGGACGTTTTGCTCAAGCAAGGCATCTACGATTATCAATATGTAGTCAAAGGCCCATTACATCCAGTGGCAAACCCTACCCCTCTGGAAGGAGTACGCCGTGGCACAGAGAATTTTTACAGCGCGATGGTTTATTTCCGAAAACCTGGAGACCGGGCAGAGCGCATCGTGGGCTTCCAGCCCATCAATTATCGGGAATAGGATATCGCCATTCGAACTGGGCGTAAACAGGCAAATGGTCAGACACTCCCCTAGCCTGTTCTAAGTTGTTGCATTCTCCAACAAAATCAATCCGACCGGATTCGATCAAAATCAGTTCGGCCTGTGGGTAAAAGATGTTGTCAATGGGATAGTTGAAATAATCCCCCTGCTTGCACTTTCGCTTCAGGGTCGTGGGAGTTTGAACAAGCGCTGGGGTGTAGGATAAGAGTTTTAGGGGCTCCCACACGGCATGCTGTTCATCCAAATTGAAATCTCCCGCGATCAGCAGAGGAGCATCCGCAAACCGACCCGGGTAGGCAGCAAAATGCTCGATTTCAAGATCGGGGTGGTTGTCAAACCTTCGGGCGTGAAAATTTACTACCCGAAAGCTCGCTTGGCTGCCCTTTAAGCGAAATCCCGCTAAATAGGGCTCTCGGTCGCACACTTCAGTCAATTCAGCATCAAGGCGGGGCGCCTCAAAGAGTTGTAAGCGAGAGGCTTTCCACAAGATGGCATATCGTTCTCGCACGTAAGGAGAAGGACTCTGAGTAGGAGGACTTACTCGATAGTCCCAGTTGCTACCACTGCGATCCAAAGCATCGGCCAACCAGGCTACGCGCTGTGCCCCAGCAGGATCTTTGGCAACTACCTCCTGAATCAGCACCAAGTCATAATTCCTCATAATGCGGACCATGGCCATCAGTTCGGACTCTGTCTTGCTGCGGCCTAAGTCTTGAATATTCCACGTCAAGAGGGTAAAGCTTTGTCCACAAAGCCATAAGCTCCAAAAGAAGCCGAATCCCAGTAGGAATAGTTTTTTGATTTCACGCTTCATGTCAACCTTAAGGGCTTTTTTCTATCTTTAGGCAAAGTATTTTCAAGGTTCCACCCAATATAGCTAGGGCCTCCAACCTTTTTTGCACATGAAGCTGCAATATAACTCTCCGGTCATACTTACTTACGCTCTGATTGCCACGGCGGTCTTGGTATTAGACACTTTCCTGGTGGGCAGCATCATGCCCTATTTCACGGTTTATCCAGAGATCAATCTCGCCAATCCTTTTTGGTACCTCCGACTCTTTACTCACGTGATCGGGCATGGAAACTGGGCCCACTTGGTGGGGAACTTCACCTTTATCCTGCTGATTGGCCCTGTATTGGAAGAAAAATACGGCTCTAAAGACCTGCTCATCATGATGTTGGTCACTGCTTTGGTCACCGGGCTACTTCAGATATTCTTTTTTGAATCTGCCCTGCTAGGAGCTTCTGGCATCGTATTCATGCTGATCTTATTGAGCAGCTTCACCAATGCCAAAGGCGGCATCCCTTTGACTTTCGTGTTGATTGTCATCCTCTTCCTTGGCCGCGAAGTCCTGCAATCTTTTGAATCAGACAATATTTCTCAGTTCGCCCACATCATCGGGGGTATCCTCGGGGGATTGTTTGGTTTCCTTATGGAAGGGGGTAAGGTACCCAAGGTGCCAGCTACCAAGTCAAAGACCGGCAGCTAAATACGACAACTGCTTGCAGCATCAGGTCGGATCTGGCCATCCATGCTGACCAATTGATCCAGCCGGATCACCAACCCCGTACTTAATCGCATAAACTCCTCCCCGTCCTTAGCCCATAGGTCTTCGATCCGTGCCTCTATGACCTTTGGCGTGGGTTCTTCATTAATCAGGTACTCGACCGCGACGACTTTCCGCCGCATGGCAGCGATTTCGAGCAAGTCATAGTAGTTACAGTCGATGGGGGTATAGGAGGTGGTCATAGCCTTGTGAGTTATATTCAGGCAGATAAACGTAAGCCTCAACAAAAGGTTGGAGTTACTCTGACATGCTCATTATCAGGCTTTTTCTAAAGAAAACGTTAAAGCCTACATTTTTTTCCTAAATAAATGAACCTATCTCCTTTATAGGGGTAAGCGCATAGGAAGACCTATTCATGCGACTGTTCCGATCTACCTACCGCAGTGAAACCGACGAATCTCTCATGGCCCAAATGGCCAAGGGGGATGAGCAGGCTTTTGACCAGTTATATCTGCGATACAGCCAAAAGCTCCTCAATTATTTTCACCGCATGCTGAATTTTGATGAGGCTAGGGCCCAGGATATGTTGCAAGATATCTTCATGAAGGTGATTGAAAAACCTCACCTTTTTGATCCGCGGCGAAAGTTCAGCACTTGGATTTTTGCAGTAGCGTCTAACATGATCAAGAATGAGTACCGCAGCCGCAGTGTACGCAGTGTCATGACCTATCCTGAGGATCTTGGGCAGCTAGACATTCCAAGAGAAGCAGAAGAGGAATGGCTCGATCTTGCTCAATTTGGGCGCTGTTTAGAAATAGAGTTGAGTCAACTTAGTGAAAAGCACAGGGAGGTTTTTGTCCTTCGCTATCAGGAGGGCATGTCCATCCGCGAAATCGCTGAAGTGATGATTTGCTCAGAAGGAACCGTCAAGTCTCGCCTCTTTTATGCGCTACGCAAATTGGCAGATAAGCTCCAGGTTTTTGATCCTAAGCCGCGCTAGTTTTTTGTGAACCCAGAACTGAATCAGCTATGCAAAGCCGTATCCATACTCCCCCTTTTGACCTAGAGCAATTGATCCGCTCGAAATCTTTTGACTCTCTTTCTTTGGAGGAGCGGGCCATGGCACTGACTGAGGTCACGGCAGCCGAATACCGTAAGTTGAGAGAAACCGCCCTAATGGCCGCTCGCTATCTCGGGGATCCCTTATCCCCTCCTCGCCCTAGGACTGAAACCCACGAGATGCTTCGGTCACACTTGAGGCGCCAACAGTCCTTGCCTCGTCGCTTGGGACGTTTGCTCGACCATCGCATGCCCGTTTGGCAAGCAGCGGCGGCAGCCGTGGTCCTGGTTCTAGCAGTACAGTTGACCAGCAAGTCAGTCTTACCTACTGCAGAAGGTCAATGGGTTAAGCCTCAATTCGCTGACTCTACCTTACACGATAGCGCAGTGCGCCCCGTGTTGGACCGCCATGAGGATACTGTTTTAAGTAAATGGGGATTAAATCAAGATACTTTGTAAAAGATCCCTCTAAGTAAAGAGGCAGGGATATCAGGAGTCTTTCTAGCCCTAATGCAGGTTATTCTACCAGCCTGAGTCCTACCTCTCGGACCGAACAGACCAGAGAGTCCCGCATAAAATGGTATAACTGAAAGTGATAATTCTGATTAGGCTCCAACCCCAGGGTGGGGCCTTTGGTCATGGTCCAGTTCACTTTTTCTCCGCTCATTTCATTTAACCATTCTCCTTCTGGCGACATAAGGGTATCTCCCCACAAGACTTCTTGCCAGGGCTTATTTTCAGCGGCATATCTTAGTTTAAGAAAGATGTTTTGCGTGGCAAAGTCGCTTTGAAAGGTCAAATCTACCACAGCCTTTACTCGAGAAGCCCCAGTTTGATAGTCAAATCTCAAGGTATCGGAACTTGGCCAGCATCCATCATCGAAGCTTCTGCTTACCTTTTGCTTAGGTCCACAGCCTATCAGTCCAATACAGAGGCTTAAACATAAAAATGTTCGATTCATACCCGAGGCTTAAGGCTTATCCTGGTCGTTTCGATTGCGCCGCTTTTGGTTCCGGTTCCTTCCTCCTCCCCGGCGGTTTCCCCTATTACTCCCTTGCCCACCAGAACCACTCCTATTGTTATTTCCTTTCTTATCATTCTCCCCCTGTTTTTGGGAAGAGTTTGACCTATTGGAATTTTTGTTTTCACCCTTATTGCGATTTGATTGCTGGGTTCCACCTTGGTTGCGGGGGCCCCGGCGACGGTTTTTATGCTTAGATCTTCGGTCCCGATTTCGCCCTCCTTGATTACCTCTCTCCTCTTTAGAAGGCAGTTCTGTTCCCACTACATCCACAAAGTCTAAGCTATTGTCATAAAGGCTTCCCATCTCCTCTTTGAGCTGTCCAGATTGGGTATCCGTGGCCACCTTTAATTCGGGTTTTTGCCCTTTAGCATTGAGCTCTGCCACTCTCTTTACTTCTTCTACATCCAAGGGATGCCAAGTGGATTCATTTACATAACTAAACCACATCCGCCGTTTGAAGATGTCAGTTTTCTGCAGGACAGCCTTTCCTTTGGCAGTCTCTAACACTTCGATTTCGGGGAAATCTTCCAATGCATCCAAATAGGACTCCAGTTCAAAATTCAGGCAACACTTCAAGCGCCCACATAAACCAGAGATCTTCATGGGATTCAAGGAAAGGTTTTGATAGCGAGCCGCCGAGGTACTCACGGTTCGGAAATCCGTCAGCCAAGTGGAGCAACAAAGCTCGCGGCCACAAGAACCGATTCCCCCAACCAAGCCTGCCTCATGCCGGAGTCCGATCTGCTTCATTTCTACCCTGATCCGAAAATCTCGGGCTAAGAGCTTGATCAACTCACGAAAATCTACCCGATGATCCGCGATGTAGTAGAAAATTGCCTTGGCATTATCACCTTGAAATTCTACTTCCGAGAGTTTCATATCGAGGTTCAACTCATTTATGATCTCTCTTCCCCGCACCAGGGTTTCCTTTTCGCGCTCTCGAACTTGCGCTAGCAATTCTAAGTCCTTCTCGTTGGCTTTGCGGTAAATGCGAGGAACTTCTTTGAGGGGTTTTTGGTACCCTTTTTTCCTCATTTGCAATTCAGCCATTACCCCTCCCAAGGACAGGGTTCCTATGTCATAGCCGCGATCACTCTCTACGACCACTTGGTCTCCAATGTAGAGGCGTAGGCCATTGACATTTCGATAGAACCCCTTCCGGGTATTCTTGAAGCGAACCTCGTATATGTTATCAACTTCGGTCTGGCCAGGGGCCAGCATGTTGTTTAGCCAATCAAAGGTGTTGAGTTTGTTACATCCACCTGTGGCGCAGCCTCCATTTCTGCCACATCCGCCAGTGGAGCAGCCACCAGTCCCGCAGGATCCACATCCCATATAGGTCTTCATTTATATTCAGCTCCCTCAGACCAGAGTGAGCAAAATTGTAGATATAAATGAAAGCTTGGACTACCCGTTTGAAAACGAGATATAAAGTGCCATTAGCGTCATATAGGAAGCTACTCCTATCCCGAAGGAAGCTAATCAAAATGGTGTATACAGTGGGATAAACCCGAAAAATGTATCAATCAAAATCCCGTCTGGGATTGTCTAAACTTTCATGGAGCCTTCTAATTGAGCTCCTTAGATTATGTCTTTCCAAAAGAACTAATGTGCTAAGTCAGGGCCAAACTGACATAACGATATACCTATAAAACTAGCAGATAATGGTGAAACTTCAAATTCTGAATAAGGGAATGTCTCCAGCTAAGATCCTGAGAATCTAGGGGCGAGGGGCGGAAGAGCAAAAGATCCCCCCCCTATCTAGGCCTGAGTTGTGTTTAATTGCTTCCACTCAAAAACTCAAAGAATCTGCCAAAGTAGCCAAGTCAAACTCGGATCGAAGTCGTTTGATGGCCCGGTACATGTGTCCCGTTACTTTTTTGAAGCTCCAGTCTAGCCGATCCGCCATCTCCTGATAGCTGTACCCTTCTAAATAATGCAGGCGTATGCATTTAGCTTCTTCGGGCCGTAGGCAATCAAAGACCTGATCCAATAGCATTTTATGGTCTAGGCGAGTCTCACAAGAATTGTCGCATTGGGGTCCATGCCAACGCTGATATTGACAATAGTTCTGGTGGCTTTGCTCTTTCCTCTGTCGGTCAATTAGCCAGTTTTTAAGGGTGGTGCATAGCCAGCCTTTGAGGGTACTTTTTACTTGGAGGTTCATCAACTTGTCCTTGAGGATCAGGACGAATTCCTGCAGGGCATCTTCCGGTGTAAAAACGCGGCTGCAAAAGCGGTGGCTAATGGCCACTAGGCTATTGCGATGGCGGTGAACCAGCTTCAAGATCAAGTTTATGTCTTGAGAATGTTGGTAGGCGTTTACGAGAGAAGCATCATCCGTAAACTGATTGGATTGGTAGACAAAGTGAGGAATAATGTAAGACATGACAAGTAATATCTGGGAGTTTTGTTCATTCTGTCAAGTTGCCCTCGGTAGGAGGTATTGCCCTTGACATGATCCCAAATACGTCAGTAGTCTTAGGTATAGGTTAGGAGATATGCCCAAATGATTGGACATGATTATCAGGCCTCAATCTAGGAATAGGAGAAATGTTGCAAAATCTCCTAAACAACTGACTATCAACACAAAAAATGTAAAAACATCTCATTGAAAGCTATTGGATATTTTCCCAATTGCGCTTAAAAAATCAAATTAAACTTGTCAGCTGAACACGAAGCAAATGCCAGATTTTGGGGTTCTGGCAAGCAGATTTTGGGAGGAATAACGGGCTATTTCGAAAAAAATCGGCACAGTCAGACTCCCACTTGGGGCCCTTAGTCCCAAATACTCGTGGCAAGCCAAGTTTTGGCCGCAAACTCAACACCAAAACAGGCAGCAATGGATTAGATCCGATTGGACAATGACCTAGCCTCTAGGGGGTGGATCTAGATTCAGAAGGTATCCTAGCTGCAGGAATGGAAAAGCGGTCAAACTTAAGCTCTTGGACGGAAGGGATCGGGGTCTGGCGGTACGGGCTATGGATATAAGGATGAATGACTACAGCAACATACCCCATACTCCCCTGCCCCGATCCCCGACCTTATGTCCACCTGCTTCAGCAGGCAGGGTCAATAGGATTTTCGGCCGACCTCCAGACATCGCATACTGAGGCGAATCACAAGCTTTGCTAAGCCAAAATTAGGCGGGCTGGGAAATCATTGCTAGGCCGTTGAAAAAGGAGGGGAGCTCTATTGGCTTAGGGTAGTAGCGGTCAAACCCTTCTTTTAGAAATCTGATTTCATCATCAGGCATGGCATAAGCAGTCAGTGCGTAGAAAGGGGTCAGCTTATATGTTGGATACTGGGACCGGATTTGATGCATTAAAGCCACGCCGTCTAGTTCGTCATCCCCAAGGTTAATGTCCATGAGTACCAGATCGAAGGATTTCTGCTTAACTATTTCCATGGCCTCTTTGGGGTTCCTGGCTAAGGTCACATGGTAGCCTCGCCCCTTCAATGCCATCTCAATCAGCATTGCATTGAACTCATTGTCTTCTACGTAAAGTATCTTCATGACTAAGAGGTCGTTTGGTTTATAATTCACATTAACCTAACAAAAAGGATCTACAAAAGTGATCCATGTTTCCGCTTAGTCTTACACGAATAAAACAAAGTTATTTCCTCATTGGGAGCCTTACGCTGAAGGTACTTCCTTTATCTAAAGTACTTTCTACTTGAATATGACCACCCAATAGCCTGGTATATTTTTGTGCAATGGCCAATCCTAGCCCTGTCCCTTCATGGCTGCGGTTGTATCCTGAATCCCCTTGTTGAAAGGCTTCAAAAATAGCGGTCAACTTATCTTCAGCGATGCCTATTCCCGAATCTTCAATGGTTGCTAACACAAATGCTTCGCCATGTCGATCTTGAACTCGGTCTAAACTTATTTTCACAAAACCTTCCTTGGTAAACTTGATTGCGTTTCCAATTAGGTTGTTAAATATCAAGGGCAACATGCGCGGATCACCTAGGACGAAGTAGTCCCCAGCCGGCTCCTGCCAGGTCATCTCTAACCCTTTATCTCGGGCGGAAATCTCCCAATAGCTCGCGCACTCTTCTACAATCTTGGTCAAGTTCAAGTCCTGGAAGTCAAACTCTTTCTGAGTAGCCTCCATATGGGCCAGTTCTAAGATCCCGGTAAGGGTACCCAGCAAGCGCTTGCCGCTTTCAAACATGACATCGACCATCCCACGAATGCTGGGGAGGTTATCTTCTATCATGGCCAGCTGACACATGCCGAGCAGACCGTTCAGCGGAGTCCGGATCTCATGGCTCATGTTGGCCAAGAAGCTGTTCTTGAGGCGCCCCATTTCTTCAGCTCGCTCTTTGGCATCCAATATGGCTAGCTCAGCTCTTTTGCTTTCGGTGATGTCCCAGCTAACGCCAATGAGTCGATAGCCCTTCTTGTCATCGCGTTCATAGCGATTGGCTACACAGCGGATATAGCGACAATCTTGGGCTTCGCCCACTCGATGGGTATGATCCAGCTCCGCTTCGCCCTTAATGACTAAATTGATCTGATCTCGAAACTCCTTCAGGTCTGCAGCTAATAAGGTTTCTGCCCACTCATTAAAATTACCTCGAAATTCATCAGCATCTACGCCATAGATGTGAAACATAAGGGGAGTCCAAATAAGTCTATCGCGCTCTAAGTCCCACTCCCAAACCCCAATTTGAGCTGACTCGGTAGCCAAATGCAGCCGCTCGCTCAGGTCCAGTAACCGATTCTCTATTGATCTAGGGGAATAGGTAAGTGGATTATGAGGGGCCAGATAAGCCTGGGGAGCCTCTTCCACCTGGTTCTCTGATATAGGCTGTTGTTCCAAGGTATAGGACTGGGGGCCTAATTTTGTCTCTTTTTCTACATCAATATCTGATAAGGAAGTGGTCGCTGAGGATAGAGAATGATCGACTATTTTTTCATCCGGAACATAATCCTCTACCCAATTATCCAGAGCAGGAGTAATACCATCGGCATTTGGCTCCAAAAAGCTTTTCAGAGGCTGAGGAGTAACAAAACCAGTAAGCAAGTCAAGGGCTAGGTCCACCTGTCCATCGACGTGGTAAAAAGCCATTTTATCTAACAAATGATATGGCAACATGCCCAACTGACTAGCAGACGGGCACTTACCTAGAATAATGCCTCGCCACGATTGATGATAGGCTGCAATGATCTCTTGGACCAGCATCCAAGTCGATTGCCGATGGGACTCGATCAAAGAAGGAGGGGCAATGAACAAACCCTGCCTCAGTGCAAAGCGTCCTAGATCCTGACAATAGTACTGGTTGCCAGATTTTATTTTCTTGCCATAGCGTATCTGCTCTAGTTGCGGGAAAACCCTTTCTTTGAGCAGCAAAAATAGGTCATCAGTTTGGCCAGACTTTGCCAAGTGCATGACAAAAAGATCACTGTTAGATAGCAAACCGGCCAGCTGAGCGACGGCATTGGCACAGACATCAAGGTCTTTGGTCTCATTCAAAAGAATGAGAACCGCGTTATGCGGAGATAACTTATCCGTCATTCCACTCGAAGACCTCATAGAGATGGAGAGTAGTTGGGTTAATTGATGGAGGGGCCCAGCAATGCTGTTGAATTAAACAGCATAATTTATCTACAAAGTACAAATTTTGATGTTAGTAATAATTCTAAACAACCTCTCTTGTCGTACATTTCGGCTTAATGGTTAATTATTTCCCACCAACCAATCGAAAAAACCGATCATTAGCACCCCCAAAAAGCCTTTATGAAGCATTTTATAACACTTCTCGTTTTGATGAGCTGTGGATCTTTTTTCGCCTATAGTCAAAACAGGACCCAGCCCATCCTTGAGCTTGGCCCCACTCGACCCTTAGCCCAGGGCTCAGTCACCAATGCCCAAATCGCTTGGGGCTTTTCGGCAGGATTAGGAATGTGGAAGTTTAGCGATAAAAAGCTGGAATGGAACATGAACCTGCGGTACCATTATCAGAACTACATATTTTGGGGACATGAAGTCATCAGTAGCACCCAGCCAAGGGAAGTCAACTTCATTGCGCACCGTTTAGATTGGAGTACCTTGGCTATTTTTCACTTGGCCAAGCCTTACTTTAACCTGCAAGGAGGTGTATTAGTCGGGATGGGGCTGGGCAATAGTTTATCAGAAGATGGCCTGAGTTTTGATCCAGGGGGAAGGATTCCCATGTCACCCATCTTACAACGCGGAGATTTTAGTTACGGCCCCATAATAGGCCTGGGAGGTGGGGTAAAATCTTTTCAGATCCACCTACGCTATTTATGGGATCTCCGCGATTACCTACCCCTTGCCAATGCCAACCTGCAACGCCCCTACTTGACCCTAGGGTTTACCTGGGTAATTCCTGGGGTGGAAATTTACTAAGCTCGACTTTGGCCAAAAAGTTGCCCTTAACCATTAGCAGTGTCGCCTTCCGCGGGACCTACCTTTTTTAAAAAAAGGTAGGCCAAAAACTTCTGCATTTTAGGCCCGCCCGCTAAGCCGCCCCAGTCCTCCAAATGCAGCCCAACGCCGCCTCAAGCTTGCCTTAGGCTACCCAAACCACAGTATTGAATTAATCAACATCAGCCCAAACTTATGATGTATAATAATTAAATATAAGCGTTTTCAGGTCATCAAAGAAGGTTTTCATCTGTTTCAAAGTGGCCAAAGTCCAGCTAAGAGGCTGTTTGGCTTTTCGTATTTCGAGCCCAAAGGCTGGATTTATGGGTTCTGACAAGCAGATTTTGGGAGGAATAGCCAGCTATTTCGAGAAATATCGGCGCAGTCAGACTCCTACTTGGGGCCCTTAATCCCAGTACTCGTGGCAAGATAAGCTTAGGCCGTAAACTCGACATCCAAACAGTCTTTAAGCACTTGAGCAGAGAAATCTAGGTATGAAAAATGGATGATGGGATAATGCTTGGCTGGCCATAAAGTCCCTTAAGAGCTACCTCCTTAGCCCGTTTATCCATTTCCTTTGGCCCTCTGCTTAAGGTCTTGAAAAGACATTCCCCTACCCTCAACTCAGCGACTTATCAAAGCGGAGAGATGAAAAAAGCTCCCATCTCGGCTGTGGTGGATATCAGGGGCAACAAGACCTGGGTCGCCAGACCAAACAACAAAAGATAGCCAATGATATCCGTGGAAGCGGTAATGAGAATCGAGGAAGCTACTGCCGGATCAACATTGAGCCGCTCTAAGGTCAATGGGATCATGGATCCAACAAATCCTGCCAACATCAGGTTGCCAAACATGGCACAAAATACCACTACGCCCATCATCGCTACGAACTGAGGATTGGGACTTTGAGATAAGAAGGCCACGGCGAAGGAAACCACGGCTCCCAGCATCAAGCCTTGAATGGCTCCTACACTTAGCTCTTTCAAAATTACCCGAAAAGCCTGCCGAGGCGGTACTCCATTGGTAGAAATACGGCGAATGGTTACGGCCAAGGTTTGTGTAGCACCGTTCCCAGATACGCCAGCAATGATCGGCATCAAACTGGTAAGCAGCACCAGTTTCTCTATGGTGGTACCAAATTGACTGATCACATAGGCCGCTAAGGAAGCGGTGCCAAGATTCACCATTAGCCAGGGAAGGCGACTCTTTACCGCATCGGCCCAGCCACCCCTAAGATTTTCATCCTCGGAAACACCGGCAAAGCTCAGGATGTCTTCCGTACTTTCTTCTTCCAAGACGTCCATGACGTCGTCAAAAGTGACCCGACCAAGCAAATGCTGCTCTCGATCCAAAACCGGTAAAGTCGGCAAGTTATATTGACTCATGATCCGAGCCACATCTTCCTGATCGTCATCCACATAAACTGCTACCACGTCGCTGCTCATGATATTTTTAACCAATTCCGTACTTCGGGCCAAAAAGAGAGCTCGGAAAGTAAGGTAGCCTTGGAGCTGGTTATCATCGTCAGTAACATAAATGGCATAAAACTGCTCCATTTCTTCTGATTGCTCCACCACAACCCGCAGTGCCTCCAGTTTGGTCATGTTCTCCTTCACCATCACCACCTCGGGATTCATCAATCCCCCCGCCGAATCTTCATCGTAAGTCAAGAGTTGATTTAGTACCAACTCTTCCTCATCTGGCAGGTAATAAAGGACCTTTTCCCGGTAATCTTCTTTGAGTAAGCCCAACAAATCCGCGGCATCGTCAGGGGGCAACTCTTTGATCAAGCCAGCGGAAATCTCAGGGTGCAGTACGGCCAACAGGTCCCCCGGTTGGGTGTCATCGTCCATCTCGGCCAGGGCCATAGACAAGAGCTCCCGAGGTAACTCACGCACAATGCGCTCCTGGATCTCTGGACTGGTATTTTCCAGCACCTGGGCAATTTCTGAGGGGTGCAAGACCCCCAAAAGTGGGCGTATATGCGCATTGGGTGAGCGAAGCAACTCTCGTACCCGCTCCACACGATTTTGAGGGTCATTACGGTCTTCGCTCATCTAGTCAGGCTTGAAGTGTGGGTTGATGCAAGGTAATCATTACCCCTCCCTTATTCCCAACATTCCTGCCAGATAATTACCTCCATAAGCTAAGCTTAGGACCCGATTGGGGAGTCGAGATGGCTGGCCAGAATTTTGCTGAAGATAGGTAGTATATTGAAGAGTATTGTATACCACTTTCTCAAGAAATATTCGTTATTCACGCAATTAGCAATTCCTAAGTAGGAAGCATTTCTCAGGAGAGCCATTTAAGCTTATCCCTACTTCTAACATCCTCCCTTTGAAACACGCTTGGTCCATACTGATCATCTTTGTCTTATCGGGGTCCATGGCTTGGGCTCAAACTTCCCCCCGCGCGCTGCGCTTGGGAGTAGGGCTAAATGCTTATCGATACCAAGGAGATTTGACGATCAATGATGGAGAAGTGTGGCGATTGCATCCCGGTATGAACCTCGCCCTGCAATTTGAGCCGCGACAGCCCCTACATGTTCAACTCAACGTAGGCTTCGGAGAGTTCATTGAGCAACTTGACCAACGCTTGCGTCCTTCTCTGCCGGAAATCACCCCCAACGACTTTGTCCGCACCGAATTTTTTTACCTGGATCTACGGCTGCGATACATCCTCTGGCGTAGAGGCCCCATTCAGCCCTACCTTGGGTTGGGCGGAGGATTGATTTTCTTCACGCCCTTTGATCAGGAGGATAACTTTCTTAGTGACAATACACTTAGTCGCTTACCAGGAGAGAGCTTTGGCACGTTTGCTTTTCAACTACCCTTAGGAGCTGGTATCGATTACCAATTCAACTCCAGACTGGGACTGGGCTTGGCCTATTATGTCCGGTTTCTAGGCAGTGACTACCTGGATAACCTAGGGCAAGCGGGTCTAGCGGAAGGCAACGATCGCCTAGACGAATGGAGCATTAGCTTACAGCTTACCCTAGGAGGTGAGAAGCCAGAGAAAAAAGCTCCACCCATTGCTCCTCAGCCAGATACGCTCTCTGCCCCTGGCCCTCTTTTTTCATTTGGCTATTGGAATCAGCTATACCCTGAACTGACTGAATCACAGACTTCTTTACCCATACGGAGTGAGGACCAGTATTTCCAACCAGCTCTCCCCCGCCCCAGTGATCGCGAACTTCAATTGCCCAAAAGCATGACTTGGGAAGAGGCAGCTACATATTTCCAGACCCCATTGCCCTACCTACGTAGTCTCAATCAACCAATGGACACAGACACTCTTTCTGCAGGAAGCACCCTGCGTGTACCCAAAGAGTAAGAATTTAGCAACATCTTGTGGCCCTTTGCAGGAAGCTGGCTAACTTGGAAATAGCTAGTCACTCTTCCATGATCCCCATCAAATTATCTCTCGAAGGCTTATATTCCTATCAGCAGCCTCAAAGCATTGATTTTCAAAAATTGACCCAAGCCGAGTTGTTCGGAATTTTTGGAGCTACTGGCAGTGGTAAATCCTCCATCCTTGAGGCCATTTCATTTGCGCTTTATGGCAAAACTGAGCGACTGAGCAGCCGAGAGCCAGGTGGCACCGCATACCACATGATGAACCTAAAATCGGATCGCCTTAGGATCGATTTTGAATTTAGTGCAGGACCTCAGGAAGAAGAGCGTTTTCGCTTTGTAGTAGAGAATAAGCGCAACCGGCATGACTTCGAAAAAACTTCCTCTTTTCAACGACGCAGTTATCAATGGGGAAATGGGGATTGGCGCCCATTGACACATAGCGACGCCAGTCAAATCATTGGGCTAAACTACGATCATTTTAAGCGAAGTATCATCATTCCCCAGGGGAAGTTTGAGGAATTTATTCAACTACAATCTACCGAACGCTCTAAAATGCTCCAGGATATTTTCCACCTGGAAAAGTTTGAACTCAGCGGTCGTGTAAAGTCCTTACAGGCTAGAAACCGAGAAGCCCTATCAGCGCTAGAAGCACAGTTGGGTCAATACGCTCACATTAGTCCTGATACGCTAAGAGAAAACCAAGAAGAAAAAGCCAGACTGGAAGAAAGCCGAAAGGCTTGTGAGGAGAAGTTGGCGTCGCTACAAGATCAGAAGCGCCACTTAGAGCAATTAAGAGCTCTCTTCCAGCAAGTTGAAGCCAAAAGCATTGAACTCAAACGCTTAGAAGAGCAAGCCCCCGAGTATGAGCAACGCCAGCATAGACTAGATCGCTATATCAAGGGAAAGGACGAATTTGGCATTGACCTGAACGAAAAGAACCGGCTTAATCGACAGGTAAAGGAGCTAGAATTGCGTTTGGAGGAAAAACAAAAAACCCAACAACAGCTCCAGCAAGAATTACATCGCAGTCAAAAACTCTTTCAAGAGGTAGACCAAAACTACCAAAGCCGTGACCAACTTCGTCGCCAGATAGAAGAGCTGGAGCAATTGCAGTCGCTAAGGGTCATTTGGGAAAAGGTGGAGGACCGCGAGAAGCGCATTGGCAAAGGAGCCACCAAGGTACAAGATAGCGAAAATAAGGTCCGAGGGTTTGAGCTTAGCCTGACCCAGGTAGAGGACTCAATTGATGCCCTGGAAAAAAAGCGGCCAGATCTTGATGAACTGCTGGAATTAGAGAAATGGTATGCCGAACACAGACGCTTACGCCAAGCCCTGGCAAACGTCCAACAGCAGCAGCAAAAACTGACTGAGCAAGCCGATAGAGGCCGAGATCAAAAACGAATCCTGGCACGCCAAGTGGGCCTCGATCTGTCGGAATATGAGTTGACCACCGCCAAAATTCTGGCTCAGGTAAGCAGTCAGCGCCAGGAAGCCTTGGATCAAAAGAAAAAGCTGGAACACGAGATCCACTCAGCCCAGGTTCAAGCCACCTTACATCAGATGTCTAAGGATCTGCACCTAGGCGAACCCTGTCCCCTTTGCGGATCCACCGAACACCCCAGCCCCTACTCCCTCCCGCCTAGTGATGTAGCCCTGAACCGCGCTCAAGCCTCGCTGGCTACTTTGGAACAAAAGCTTGAACTCTTCCATCAGATAATTCCTAAGCTCGAAACCCTACTCGAGCAAGCCAAGGAGTTACAAGCAGAAATACAATCGATAAATAGTCAGGCCCAATCAGCCCAACAAGACCTAGACCTCCACGCTGCACGCTTTGTCTGGCCAGATTTTGCAGAAGAAGGCGAAGCCAAGGTCGAGCAAAGACGCCTGCTGGCTGGCCAGATTAAGGAGGAAGTGAATCAAGCGAGGCAACAACAAAAGGACCTCCGTGCACATATCCGGAACGAGCAGGAGCAACTTAGTCAATGGCGCCCCGCCCTTTCACAACTAGAAGCCGAGCTCAATGGCTTTAGGGGAGAGTTTGATTCTGGCTTAAGAAGCCTTCGCCACATTGACTACGAAAAGCATAGAGAGCAAAGCACAGAGGAAATACAAGCCTCCATTCATGCCCGTCAACGGGATCTTAAAGGCTTAGAGGAATTACACCAAAAACTCCTGGGGGAGATGGATCAGCGCAAGCAGAAATTGGCCACCCTAGAAGGGGAATTGACCACCTTACGCAAAGATCGGCAAGGATCTTCCGCCGACATTGCGGCCTTGAACCAAAAACTGGAGCGCAAGCTGCCCGGCTCAGGATTCGACTCGGTCCAATCGGTCATCGAAACCCTAGAATGGGCGCTGAACATTGACGAAGAAAAGCAAAGCCTCCGAGAGTTTACCCGCCTCATCACCGAAACTCGGACCAGTGTACGCGACCTACAAAGTCAGATCTCCGGCCAGTCCTTTGAACCAGAGGTTCTACGTCAGCTTGAAAACAACATATCCGAATTGGAGCAAGAGCAAGCCACACTTACCCAACAAATCGGAGGAAAAATTGAGCGAGCCCAACAACTACAAAAGGACCTAGCCCACAAAACGGAGCTAGGAAAAACCCTAGAAAAAGCATCCTTGAGGGCAGACAACCTCAAGACCATGGAAGGACTTTTTCGGGCCAATGGCTTTGTCAATTATATCTCTACTGCCTACTTAGAAAACCTGTGTGCTGCCGCCAACCAACGCTTTTTGTCCTTGAACAACAACAGCCTTAGCCTAGAGGTCGACCAAGACAACAATTTCCACGTGCGAGATCTCCTCAATGGAGGCAAGCGACGCAGCATCAAGACTTTGAGTGGGGGACAAACCTTCCAAGCAGCCTTATGCCTTGCTTTGGCCTTGTCTGACCAGGTTCAACAACAGGTCCAAGCAGAGCAAAATTTCTTCTTCCTTGATGAAGGCTTTGGTTCTCAAGACAAGCATTCTTTACAGGTTATTTTCAAAACCCTAAAAGCGCTAAAAAAAGAAAAGCGCATTGTGGGCGTCATCTCTCACGTAGAGGAATTACAGCAAGAAATTGACACTTACTTGTTCATCCAAAATGACCAGGAAAAAGGCAGCTTGGTTCTGCCCAGTTGGCAATAGCTTAGGAGATATTGAGACGTTGAGATGTTAAGACTATGGGATGTTGGGTTTTTGAGACAGGTCTCCTCAAACAATCTCTGCTAGGCGGGATTTCTAGATTGAGGCGCAGGAAGGTGCGTAACCCGTCCCTACCTCAACCGCCAACGAAGATTGGTTGCTGCTAAAATCACCGCTGGAACATACAGCGAAGTCCGAGTGATTAATCCCTCGCTCAACAGTGCAACCGCGCCGCCCTTTTGCTTGCTGTTTTCTATGCCCGTAAGTCGGTCGATAGCAGCCCCCAGTTCCAGGCCTTCATCCAGCGCCTGCATTACATCTGGGGGCAGGAGAAAGCCTGCGGTACGCGCCATCCCAATAGCCCCTGCACGTTTTATCGCCACCCAAGCCATGGCTTCCCACTCATCTCCAATAGGGTTGATGCCGCCCTCAATGCCTATCCAAGCATCGGCAGAGGGGTCATGCTGCTCCGCTGCCAACACTCGGTTCAAAGCCCCAGTGCGGGTTTCTGCCTCACTTATGGGCTGATCAGAGACGCCAGATTCAACCGAGACTTCTTGCATCACCAAGATTTTCCCAGCCCAAACTTGGGCTAGGCCCTCTTGAGCAGCATTGACTTTCACGGGATTGGTAGAGGCGACGATGATTTTCATATCACAAGATATTGAGATTGATTGAGTGCCTGGTTCCAAAATAAGCATTTCCTCATGCCTAGAAGCTACTTCCAAGCTCAGATCGCATCTGTCATCACCTTATAATTAGGGTCTTCGAGTACGTTTACATCAATGATTTTTTCGGCATTGGCTAGCAACCTTCTACAGTCTGGACTTAGATGCTTGAGGTGAACGGTTTTCCCTGCTTTGCGGTAACGCTCGGTGATCTTATTCAGGGCTTCCACGGCGGACATGTCTACCACTCGACTCTCGAAAAAGTCGATCACTACTTCGCTGGGATCGTTAGCCACATCAAATTTCTCCTGAAAGGCAGTGGTAGAGCCAAAAAATAAAGGTCCGTAAATTTCGTAGTGCTTTACCCCATTCTCATCTATGGACTTCCTGGCCCGAATTCTGATGGCGCTGTCCCAGGCAAATACGAGCGCTGAAATGATTACGCCAATTCCTACGGCCAAGGCTAAGTTGTGCAGGACGGCCGTAACCCCTGTCACCAAAATCATGACTAGGATATCCGACTTAGGCATCTTGTTGAGGGTACGCAAGCTGGCCCATTCGAACGTACCGATGGCAACCATGATCATCAAACCCGTAAGAGCTGCCATGGGCATTTTTTCTATCAGGCTAGATCCAAACATGACAAAAACCAAAAGCATGATCGAGGCTACAATACCCGAGAGCCTTGCCCGAGCACCATTGGAAACGTTGATGAGGCTTTGGCCGATCATGGCACAGCCACCCATCCCAGAGAAAAATCCAGAGAGGATGTTCGCCATACCTTGCGCTACCGCCTCGCGGTTGCCCCTTCCGCGGGTATCGGTAATTTCGTCCACAATATTAAGGGTGAGCAAACTTTCGATGAGTCCGACACCCGCCACAATGCCTGAATAGGGTAGGATAATCATCAGAGTCTCCCAGGAAAATGGGATGGCAGGGATGTGGAAGGGAGGAAAGCCTCCTTCGATCGAAGCCATGTCCCCCACGGTCTTGGTATCTATACCCAATAGGGCCACCAGGCCAAATACCAACAGAATCGCCGCAAGGGAAGCGGGAATCGCTTTGGAGATTTTGGGCAAGCCCCAAATGATGAACATGGTCAGCAGCACTAAGCCTAGCAGGATGTATAGAGGCGTACCTGTAAGCCAATTGCCCGCGGCATCCTGAAACTGAACCAATTGGGAGCTAAAGATGATGATAGCCAAACCATTGACAAAGCCAAAAATCACCGGATGTGGGACCAATCTCATCAATTTACCTAGCCTAAGAAAACCGGCTATGGCTTGCAGCACACCAGCCAGGACGACCGCTGCGAACACATATTCCACCCCATAGTCCTTGGTGAGGGATAGCAACACCACTGCCACGGCTCCCGTAGCTCCTGAGATCATACCTGGTCGCCCTCCTAAGACAGAAGTAACCAATCCCATCACAAAGGCTGCATACAATCCCGTCAGTGGAGACAATCCTGCGATCAAGGCAAAAGCTACTGCCTCAGGCACCAAAGCCATCGCCACGGTAAGCCCAGACAAGATCTCGGTCTTGTAGTTTACCTTCTGTTGAAAGTCGAATAGATTTAGATACTGTTTCATGAGCAGAAAAACGGCTATGAATATCAACCCCCATTTTTGGTGGGAGAAAAGCATAAAAAATCACGGGGGGAGGGAAGCAAAGGGATGTAGCCGCTATCAAAGTAGGCCGGATCAGCGTTAAGTCAGTTTCTAGCTTGTAGCATTCAAGTGTTCTTGGCTTAATGGCTATTAACAAATAGGGCAAACATCCATATGTTTTTTCAAGGGCACGAAGGTATACCTTTCACCTCCAATGAACAAGCATTGGCCTAAATATTCTCTTGAAATGAGAGAAGGGGCTTATTTTCTAGCTACAGGGCAAAGAGAAAAGGGATTGAAGAGAGCCTGAAATAAAAAAGTGCGCTGCACGAAGCACTTGTACAGGGGTAATCGAGGTATGGCATACGGAGCTATGGATACAAGTAGGAGAATGAATAGTTGCCACAACCTGCCCCGTACTCCCGTACCCAAGATTACCATTTTGCTTACCTCCAATAGCTTACAACAACAGTGGAAGAGCTTTCGCTGATAGCATTAACCACCTACTTAACACAGCTTTCTAAGCCACAGATTCGTCTACACATCTCGTTGCTCACCATCCGCTTAACCCTAAATCCAAAAAAGCCACCTTATAGGTGGCCTTTAGACTCATCGATGGTAAAAGCGAAATTATTAAGCAACTTGGCTGTGATTGCCAGTTAACAAATCTTCTGGGAGTTTCACGCTGTAGATGATCTTTCTTACCGTATCGAATTGCAGGTAAGGATACTCTTCCAAAATTGCCTCTATGGCCTCTGCAGATCTGACTCCTCCATCCCTCAGTCGTAGGTAGAGACGCTTAATCTGCAAGTCACGGATGGCCTTCTGGTTGAGTAAATTTAATTGTTCAAGCTTGGTGTAAAGGTCATCAGATACGATCTGACGGATCGGATTATTCATAGCTCCTCCATGTTAAGTGATACTTAGACGAAGTAGCAATGCTCCATAGGCAAGTTGGGGAGATTAATTGGGCTAAGTTTTGATTAATAGTTGAAACCCAAAGTGGCGTTGATGGTTGTACGAGTCACCCTATTAACGATAGTTGGCTGGAAAAGGGTTGGGTCCTCTAAGGTGTAAGGACTAAATTTTTCTGCTTGGCGCTGGTTTACTAAGGAAACGTCGAAGAAAAAATTGGGTTGCCTGACTCCTAAGCCAAAGGTCAAAAATGTCCGAGCAGCGCTAAGTCTTTCGGGGCTGATCGCGTCCGCTGCGGCCACACCGACCAGGCTACGGAAATCACTGCCTCCGACATTGTCCAAACTCAAGTATTCTTCCGCCGAGGCGACCATGGGACTGGGGTAATAGGCATACCCCCCCCTAATTCTTAAGGTATTAAAGCGAAGTTCGGCTCCTGCCCGTAAGTTGACTACACTTCGATACAGATCATCTATGCGTTGATTCTCGGGCGAAAAAGAGTAGAAGTTCGGATCGTTGATGTTACTGACCCCACTGCTCAACTCGGAAGCAGAATAATCCACATATTCGACGTCTACCGTTATGAAGCCACTCTTGTTCAGGAGCAGCATCAAACCTCCCGTAAGACGGTAAGGGGTGAAGAGAGAATAATCATACTGGGCTAGCTCACTGGCTAAGCTCGCAGTGGTATCGGAAGCCCCTGCCGCATAGGTATGGGTCAAGGTACTCGAAAACTGATCCGTTAGGGACAGATAGGTAGGTGTTTGGGCTGAGAAACCTATCCTGATTGCATCGATAGGACGGTAAATCATGCCTACTCGACCACTGATTCCACTCCCCCGGGTAGTAAACTCATCCGTAAAACGGATCTCCGTGGTTGGAATCTCTAAATCAAACCCAGGTTCCCCCGGCGGAGGGAAATTATCCATAAAGGGATCATACACTTCATAAAGTCCGTCGACGTCGGTCTCATTGAAGTTGAAAGTGGTACTATACCTTACCGTTTGGAGGTTGACTGAACCTCCCAGGTAAAGCTTATCCCCAAAATTGCCTCCGATGGCAGCGTACCACTCATTTCGGCGGCCGCTCTCTTCTAGTTGGAAACTTTGCTCGATTTGGCCTTGAGAAACCGCAGGAAAATATTCTGTCCCACCAGACCCAGCTACAGTGTCTATCACAAAAGTCTGGAAGGCCAGTTCCTCAAAAAAGTCGAAAGGCAGCTGGGTAAAGGGGGTGCCTTGGGCATTTTGAGCCGCGAGCTCAGAAATAGAAGAATAAGGATTGTATCCACCGGTGACGACGGCATTGCGCCGATAGTTTTCAAGTTGATTAAAACCTATAGCAAAGGTGTAAGACTTAAGTCCCCTATTTAACTCTTCTCGGGTCTCTCCATTGTCATAATAGTTGAGGGTATTGAAAGCCATGCCTATGCTTGGCAAGCTAAGTCCTATGCTAGCTGCAGATTGATTCTGGTCTAGAAAATCGCTGCGTGTAGTTACGGACTGGAACCCGGGCGTAACGACAAAGCTAGAACTCCGGAATACGCCGAGGCCTGCCGGATTAAGGGTAGCAGAAGTTAAATCACCACCTGCAGCTGAAAAAGCGCCACCCATGCCCTGGGCCCTAGCGGTACCGATGAGACTAGTTTGGCTGTGCCTGAGGGCATCAATTTCATTCTGGGCAAAAAGGCTCCCAGAACATAAGATCATGATGAGAATATATGGATATAGGGTTTTCATCGTATGGGGGATTGAGTTCATCTATACTAACATACGCAACAGGGCGGGTTTTTACCCGCCCTGCTGAATATTGGTGTCACATGTTTTATCTGCCGATCAATTGTTGCGTCGACGGCTGCTAGAGCTGCTACGCGTAGAGGAGCTGCTGCGGCTAGGGCTGCTGCTACGCTGTACGGAAGAGTTGCTCCTCGATGAGGGGCGAGAAAAAGAAGAGTTGTTCCTCGCTGGCGGGGGAGAATAGTTCCGACTTGGAGCAGTCGATCGGGAAGGGGTATAAGTACGGCTGCTAGGCGTAGTCGTACGACGCTGCTGGGTGCTGGGCGTAGCCCGGCGACTAGGGGTGTAGCCTTGGTTGCGGTTCACCCGAGTGTTAGAAGAAGGAGCGTTCCGCTGGGTGCTGCTGCCAGTGCTGGTATTAACGCGGTAGCTTTCACGCCCTTGGCCAGGTGCCACTCCGCTGGTACGGGTACGCGAAGGACTCGCAGCAGGACTGGTCCGAGCAACATTGGAGCGCTGACGAGCCCTTAGATAGTTGTCGCCATTCTCGGCACTATTGGGTAGAGGACGGGTGCTAGCAGTCCTGGTAGAAGAGGTCCTCGTGGTAGAGGTTCTGGTTGCTGTGGTCCGAGTACTACCAGTTCGCGTAGCTGCCGTAGGGGAAGGGCGGCTTACAGCGCTACCTTGCCGGGTACGAATCTCCGACTGGGTTGCAGCCGTCCGCGTGGATCGACGCACCCTGGTAACTGTAGGAGTAGTGCGGCTGCTACTGCTGTTGCCCGTAGTAAAGAAAGTAGGAGAATTGAACCCACGGTTATAATATCCAGGAGGGCAGTAAGCAGGATTGCCCCAAAAACCACCTCCGTAAAAGTTGTTTCCGCCCCAGAAAGGGTCATTGAAACCATTGTATCCATAATAGGTGTTCACCCATGGATTGGTGTAAAAGCTACCCCAGGCATTGTATGGGCCATAAAGGTCATAACTGTACCAGGTATTGAAACGGGCAGCAAAAGGATCATAGGGATTAAAAGGGGCGGCAAAACGTGGAGAGTTCCAGTTGTACCAGCCATTGTTGTACCAACGATTCCAGCTAGGCGTACCCATCACAAAGTATAGGTCGTTGGCAAAGTAAGGATCATAGTATCTCCAGTTGCCAGCAGCTGCATTTTGGTCAAAGCGGCGCAGACGGCGGGAGAAGTGGAAATCATCATCGGAATAATAGTAATCAGCGTAGGAGTCAACGTCAGCCCTGCGCTCACTATAGCGGTCATCGTAATCGTCGTAACGATAATCATCCTGATTGGAACGCTGCGTACGTTGAGTAGTAGCTACTGGCTCGGTGCGGTCCTCGCTGGTGTAGTACACATCGTCGTACTCGGTGGTAGAGGCGTATCGAGCGGTAGTACAGGCCGAAAATGTAAGGCCTAACAGCGCAACCACCCCTAGGGATAGATATTTCATATATGGATGTTGCTTATTCACAGTAGATATCTTCTTGGTTGTCTTCACTATACGAATATACGCGTTTCGGGGCGAAATTGCCATCGAACCCTACTCAAACCCAGTCATATGACTCTACAAGGCCGATTTAGGTCACTAAGATTTATCAAGCGCGACGTCAAAAAGTAAAAGCGTGTGGGGGTAAAATCCCCCTTTAGAAAGCCAAACAGGTCAATTTTAGTCAAAAAAACCACCTGAACAGGATAAAACCCTTCCCCCAAGTCTTTAGCTCCCCAGGTTAGTCTACTATTGATCCAATTACAAGATTGTAATATCTCAACTTAAATAGAAATAAATAGGGCTCTCCATATTGGTAAATTTGCCCCAGTAACCAAGTTTGGTTTGCTCAGTTCCAAGCCTTAGTCGCATCCATCATGCCCGCAAAGGATGAACATAGAAACCGTCGCTATCTCAGCGCATTAACTAGGTTGGTCTGTGTAAGTTGGTTGATTTTCATAGGAGGATTTGACCTCCTTGCCCAACTCAATCTTTCTCAATCAGTCCAATTCAGGGACCATACCCATGAATTAAGCATACAAGAATTGCTATCCACGGGGGTTCCTCCTAAGCTCTCCGATTCTAGAGCTTGGCTTGAGATGCTTGGCGAACTAAATGATCCTCTTTGGATCAAAGTAGAGCTTCCACCCGAGGCGTTTGAGACTGGGAAGGTACTCTTATTAGACAATCCCAGCGCGTACCAAGTGACATGCTATCTTGGCCAAGGGGGTAAT
>CAZFPQ010000027.1:0-42061 GCA_964521065.1 uncultured Bacteroidia bacterium
GCCTAGCTGCCCTGGCGGTAACCATCGCCTATCGGATGTATAATCAAACCATCCCTTCTTTAGAGGATCAGCAAGCTGCTTACACCCTGAGTGCCGCCCAGCTGTTGGCGGATTATCAAGCCAATGAAGAACTGGCTAATGAACGATACCTGGACCGGATCATCTCGGTAAGAGGACGGATAAAAGACGCCCCCAAGCAGTTGGATAGTACCACCGTATTACTTTTAGGAGACAAAGGAGAAATGGCAAGTATCAACTGCTCTTTTGGTCCAGAATCTGCTCCACATGCTGCTCGATTGAAAGAAGGGGAAGTGGTAGTGGTCAAAGGGCGATGTACCGGAAGTTTATTAGATGTAAACCTCAACCGCTGTGTTTTGGTTAGTCCTTAATCAGAGTCCCTCACTCTGCTCTCTTTTTTCTTATCGGACCCCATAACGAGCGTTCTACCCATGAATCTAAGACTCTTGCTGCTACTGACTCTCGCTGTTTTCCTGTCGGCCTGCGTGTATAACAATGAGGAGGACCTTTATCCAACTCCCCCTGAGGCCTGTGATACCCTCAATATTTCTTATCAAAACACCATCATTCCCTTGCTGACCCTTCATGAGTGTATCGCCTGCCATCAGGGAGAGACGCCAAATGGTAACATTGGGATGGATAGTTACGAGAAGGTCAAAGCTCAGGCCGACAATGGCATGCTTTACGGCACGATCGCCCATTTGCCAGGTTTTTCTCCTATGCCCAAGGACGAGCCTAAATTACTTGATTGTGAAATTCGGCAAATCAAAGCCTGGATTGATCAAGGCGCACTGAACAATTGATAGCATAAAATACTGCCACAATGAGATTAATAATATGTCTGGGCTTACTGTTGAGCCTTTGCCAGGACTTGCGGTCCCAAGATTATTTTACCAGAAGCGGACATGTCTGGTTCTTTTCAAGCACTCCAGCAGAAGATATTACCGCCCATAATTATCAGGTACTAAGTCGAGTTACCACAGATGGAAAGCTGCAGTTTGCCATGCTGATGAAGGGCTTTAAGTTTGAAAAGGCTTTGATGGAAGAACACTTTAACGAGAAATATGCTGAAACTTCCAAGTATCCTAAAGCAGGTTTCAAAGGAAAGGTAGTCGATTTTAGTCGAGTAGATTTGGGCCAAGAAGGGACCTATCCCGTGAAAGTAGTTGGAGAGATGACCATTCATGGCGTCACTCGAACAGTAAAGGCTTCGGGGCAGTTCATTGTGGAAGGAGGGCAATTGAGGGCAGAGGCACTATTTCAGCTGAAGCCTGAAGACTATGACATTACCCTCTTTAGTTCCAACATCGCAGAGATGCTGGACATTCATGTAGACATGGAATATGAACTTCAAAATCCCTAAGCGATGAGACATTTTCTGTTCTGTTTAGGTCTCCTCCTACTTCCTTGGACGCTGTTGGCCCAAGAGGACCTCATGGATTTGCTAGATGAGATCGAAGAACAAAGCATCGATTACACCTATGCAACCTTCAAAACCATCCGCATCGTTAATGCCCACTCTATCGAAACCTCAGCACCTGGAGTGTTGACCATGAATATTGCTCACCGTTTCGGTGCCTTGAATTCAGGGTTTTATGACCTTTTTGGGCTAGATCAAGCAAATATGCGTTTTGGCTTTCAATACGGATTGACCAACTGGTTGGCGTTGGGGGTAGGTCGTAGCAACATTAGAAAAACCTATGATGGCTATCTAAAACTCAAGCTGTTAAGGCAAAGTACGGGTAAACGGACCATGCCTTTAACCCTGGTCTACGTGGGGGGAACCCAGTTGTCGGCTCAGCGTTTTGCGGACCCCAACCGAGAAAACCTATTCAGCTCTAGGCTCTCCTACACCCATCAGGTGCTGATTGCCCGTAAGTTCAATGAGGTCCTCTCTTTGCAAGTAATGCCGACCATGGTGCATCGCAATTTGGTGGCTACGCGGGCAGATGAAAATGACGTGTACTCCATTGGGGCTGGCGGCCGAGTGAAGGTGGCTCCCAGTGTGACCATCAACGTCGAATATTTTCACCTTCTGCCCGGACATACGGCAGATAATTTCAAAAATTCCCTTTCAGTTGGGATAGACATCGAAACGGGAGGACATGTCTTCCAGTTGGTGTTCTCCAACTCCCGCACCATGAATGAAAACCTCTTTATCCCGGCTACGGAAGGAGTCTGGGAAGAGGGAGACATCCACTTTGGCTTTAACCTTACCCGCGTCTTCACGGTAAATAAGCGAGGCAAGCGCCCCCCTAAAGATAAATAATCACTTAGGCAGAGGAGACTGGGGATGTAGCACAGTTCATGGCCAAAGTAATAGCTGTTTACAGCCAACTAATAAGCCTTTTGGGACTTTTCCCTTAACTCTCGGAAAGGATAGGGTGCCTGGGGTAAGCAGCTATCAATCTGATCAGCGTTTAAGCTGGACTTTGGCCAAAATGCTGGTCATAACCCATAGCGGTGTCGCCTTTCCGATTCCCGGAATCTTCGATCTGCGGGACCTACCTTTTTTAAAAAGAGGGAGGCCAAAAACTTCTGCATGTTAGGCCCACTCGCTAAACCGCCCCCGTCCGCCAAAGGCAGCCCAACGCCACCACAAGCTTATCTTAGGCTAAACAAAGCATAGCCTTGAATTAATCAACATCAGCCTAAACTGATGAAGTTGAATAATTAAAAATATGCGTTTCCAGGTCTTCAAGAGAGGTTTTTATCCGTTTCAAAATGGCTAAAGTCCAGTTTAAGAGCTGTGATGTTAAAGCCGATCCCGCCAATGGTTATTCGGAATTTCTTTTGGTTGATATAAAACAGGATCTCGGTGAGCCAGTACTTTTGCTATATGCTGCCAAGTTTCGCAGGCTGAAGGCGCGACGCCATCAAAATTAGGGGATTCTTCTTCTGTTTGGACTTGAGGCTCACTTTGCGTTTCCATTCGGTTCATCATCTGCTGCCAGTGTCGATCCATGTCTGCTTCGGTCAGGGTTCGACGACTGATGCGGCGATAATCCTGATGGTGGTATTGTTCGATGGGACATAGGTAGGGGAGATCTGATGGCAAATGGGTACGGAGCTCTTGCTCATTTGCCGCGAACAAAGGCCCAAATCCCTGCGCTTGCCACAACCTTCCTTGAGCCAGTAAGCTAGGTGTTTGTGCTAAACTGGGGCTAGGTAAGATTTCTTCTTGTAGATAAGGGTCTGATGCTGTAGTCAACGGAATCTTTTGTCCCCGTATTTCCAAGATTTTAGCTTCGGGCCGCAGCGAGCCTGCTCGCTCTATTTCTCTCAATTCAGCCAATTCTACCGGAAAGAAATAGGCAGTATTGCTGGGCTCTCCATTGTGTAAATATTGATCTTGGAGGCAGTTGCCAAAATAGGAAAGCTGCACCTGAAAGTTTTCAAATCGTTCATGGTATCCCAGCCTTTCGATCACTACTGCCCAGCGCTTGGAGTCAGCGTAGAGATGGATGGTGGCTTTGATGAGGCCAAAACCAGGTTCGATTAGGGTGGGAAAGAAGGTTGCAGAGGATTGGAGAATAGACTGGTCTAGCGCTTTAAGTATCTTGGTTTCCTTAGGCATGGTGGCTCTGGACTCATTTAGAAGTCAAATCCTGTTCTTTTGAATGCTGGCTGACAGAGGGAGGTTTATGCCTTTTTCGCTGCTTCCTTTGCCAGCGCCGGAACCACAGGCGAAAACGTTGCCATGGGCGATCCAAAATACGTTGGATAAATGGGGCAGGTTTGATGCTACGCCCTTTATACTCAGAATACACAAAAATAAACTCAGCCCCAAAAAGTAGGATCTGAGAGGAGTAAAATACCCACACCAATATCAGTACCACTGAACCCGCAGCCCCATAGGTACTGCTCAGGTTGCTATTGCCAATATACCAACCTATCAAAGCTTTGCCTACAGAAAAGAAGACGGCTGTCACAAATGCGCCAAGCCAAGCATCTCGCCAGGGAATCCTTGAGGAAGGAAGAAATCGGAAAAGCATGGCAAATACCCAACTGATGACTGCGAGACCAAAAACGGTATCCAGGCTGTAGGCGATGGCAAAAATCAAGTCGAATTCTTCGATGAAGGCAGCCAGTTTTGGGAAATTGAGTTGAATGCTTTCCATGAAGCGCCCCTCCAAAACCTCTATCAATGATTTGATGGCGACGATGGCTGTTTCCAGCACCATGGCTACCGTGAGGATAAAGCCCAAGGTGAGGATCATGGCCAAGGAAATAAATCGGTCAATCAGAAGCTTCAGAAAATTGCCTTTCTGTTCTAACTGATTGGGGATGCGCCAGATGGTATTTATGCTGTCCTGCAAGGTGTAAAAGACACCTGTACCTCCAAAGACCAGGGTAGCAATGCCCAGTAAGGTTGCCCACCAAGTATTGCGGTCTTGGTTTAGGCCGTTGATCATTTGAATTACCTCAGTGGCGGTATCTGGCCCCATCAGCTTTTCGATCTGAATCTGTATCTCAGACTGAACCTGGGTCCGTCCTAGTACGGCCCCCGTAAGGTTGACGATGATGATCAGTATGGCCGGTAAACTGAATAAGGTGTAATAGGATATCGCCGCTCCATGCTTGAAGCTTTTGTCCTGGGACAATCTTAGGAAGGTTTTCTTGAGCAGGATAAAGCTTTGAATGAACCAGCCTTTCATGATGCGTGTGGTGGGAAGGGACTTTTGAACGTGATCTCTGCTAATTTTGAAGATGACCTGTAAAGGAGACCTCCGTCTATACTAAAGTATTTTCAGGAGCTTTGGTTTTTGCCCAATTACTTTTCTCCCAAGACTCCTGTCTTAGAGCTATTTCCAAATATTGAGTTTAAGGCAAATCCATGGATTTGATGTGCGGGAATATTACTTTTACCCAAAGGTCATCAAGAAGATTTTTTAACCGATAATTCAGGCCTCATACCCTAAATCATATACCCCTATGCGCTGGAAAGGAAGACAAGGTAGCTCAAATGTAGAAGACCGCCGTGGTCGTAGCGGCGGCCGGGCCGCACGTACTGGTACCGGTCTTGGTTTAGGCGGAATTGTGATCGCCTTGTTGGTATATTTTCTTGGAGGAGATCCCTCGGTGGTCCTTCAGCAGCAGGTTGGAGCTGGGCAAAGCCAAACTACTCCTTCCCCCCAACAGCAACGCGCCGATGATGAATTGGCTCAGTTTGTAAGCGTAGTACTCAAGGACACGGAAGATGTGTGGAACAAGCTGTTTCGGGAATATGCCAATGCCGATTACCGGGAGCCAACCTTGGTCATTTTTGACGGGACAGTACGTTCTGCCTGTGGCATGGCGAGTTCTGCGACGGGACCTTTTTACTGTCCGGCAGATTATAAACTCTATATAGACTTGAGTTTCTACCAAGACCTAAAAAATCGCTTTGGAGCCCCAGGCGACTTTGCCATGGCCTACGTGGTGGCTCATGAAGTGGGGCATCACGTTCAGAATTTGCTAGGTATCACCCAGCGTTTAGATCGCATCCGGGGTCGGGTACCTAAAGCCCAGTACAATGACCAATCTGTCCGCTTGGAACTTCAAGCAGACTTCTTCGCTGGGGTTTGGGCCCACCATGGCCAGAAGATGAAAAAGTTTCTCGAACCAGGAGACATTGAAGAAGCTTTACGAGCCGCAAACGCCATCGGGGACGATCGCTTGCAAAAGCAAGCCCAAGGCTATGTGGTTCCTGAATCATTTACCCATGGGACCTCTGCCCAGCGTATGCGCTGGTTCAAGAAAGGTTATGACACAGGTGACCTCAACCAAGGTGATACCTTCAATGCTCGGTCACTCTAAAGGATTAGGTCGACCATTTGAGAAGAAACAACATCTATATTTGTTGCGAAAAATGATCATAGCAGAGCCTGATGCATTCGCGTGTAGGCTAAAAAGATCATTTCTCGCCATACCGCCATACCGCCATACCGCCATACCGCCATACCGCCATACCGCCATACCACTACCTTGGCATCCAACCCCAAAGGTATTTCGCCATACTTTGTGGGAAAAGCCCCATCTTTGGGCTCGATTATGCAGAGCAATTACCTATCTATACTTAGTTGGATGACTTGGGCGGGCATCGCCCTGATTGGCTGGAGTTGTGCCCAGCAGGCCCGTCCCCAAGGCGGACCTAGAGATGAAGAGCCTCCTGAGGTGATTCGCACCAATCCCGAGATTGGAAGCCTAAATTTTGCCGGGGATGAAGTAACCGTATACTTTACTGAGCCTATCCGGAAGCCTGTCTACGACAAAGAGATATTTATTTCTCCCTTTATTACCCCCCCTCAGATTAAGCTGGCGGATAGTTACCGAAAGTTTTCTATCAATTTCAAAGAGCCCCTTCGGCCTGAGACCACTTACATCATCACCCTTTCTGAGATAAAAGATAATTCTGAAGGAAACCCCTTAGAAGAAGCCTATCTCCTGGCTTTTAGCACAGGTAGCAAACTGGATAGCCTGAGTTTAACTGGGGAAGTTTTTTTGCCAAAGTTAGGTGAGCGGGCAGAATCGCTGACCATATTACTCTATGACGCAGACAGCGTCCTTCAGAATGAATTCTACCAGGCAAGTGGCCTCCGTAAACGACCGACCTATTTGACTCAGACGGATGTTCAAGGAAAATTTGAATTCAAATACCTAAGAGCAGGCCCGTATCGGGTAGTGGGCATGGCCGGTGAAGCCAAGGGTAGTGGACAAGTTGCAGTAGGCCTAGATACGGTAATCATGATCCAGGAGCCTATCGATAGCCTTACTCCTGAACCCATAAAAATGCTGGCATTCACCCCTGATGATGGACAGCCACCTCAAATACAGCGCTACAAATTTTGGGAGAAACAGGTCGTCGATCTTCTGCTGTCTGAACGCCCCCTGTTGGATGGACTGGAAGCTTGGGTAACAGATACGCTGGACCAAGATAGTGTACCGGTGGAGGCCATGAGTATGTATGATGGAGAAAAGGGCCCCAGGATGTTATTGGGATTAGATTTGCTCCCTCCCCTCAATCTACATTTAAGGGGACTCCGGGATAGCCTTGGCAATGAGGCAGATACAGTCCTTTTGTTAAATTCTTTAGTCTCAGTTACCCGTGAAAGCCCTTGGCTTCAAGCCCCTGAATTAGATGTAGAGGCTGAGGAGTGGCGTGTGTTGATTCCGCACTACCCCTTGTTGCCTCTAGCAGGTAGCTTAACCCTCAGCGATACCGCTCGCTATGATAGCCTGCGCACCTATATAGATCTAGACCTAGGACAGAATGGTTTCTTTCTCTCAATGAAACCTCAAATAGAGCTTGATCCCAATGCCTCTTATGTGTTGAGGCTGGAAGGAAAATCGGTTGGCTTAGAGGATAGCTTGTTAGCAGACAGCGTATTTCGTGTCAAGCTAAATTGGTTTGACTTGGAGACTTATGGCAGTTTATCTGGTAAAGTTAGTTGGCAAGGGGATTACCAAGGAAGAATTGTGTTGGAGGTATTGGATGAACAAAAGAAAGTGGTAAAAACTGTGCGAGACACCCTGTTCAATTTTCCCCGTATCAAAGAAGGCACTTACAGCTTTAGGGTACTGCTAGATCAAGATGGCAACGGAGCCTTTACTCCAGGGAATGTATTTCCGCCTCTTTGGCCTGAAAGGATTTATGAAGTTCGTGAAACGGTGGCTATCCGAGGTAATTGGGATTTCGAAGGGCATTTGGTAGAGGTGTTGATTGATGATGAATCTGTCAGCAGTACCGCAGCACCAGAAGATGAGGAAGACGCCGAAGGGGAAAGGCAAAGCGCTGACCCGCGAGGCGCTCGTGGACGTCCGTAATGAATAAGCCCTGGAAGAGACTGAGGGGGAGTTATGAAAGTTAAAAGAGGTCAGGAGTTAAGATTTTGGCACCCTGTACCTCCCTTTTATCCTCGGTGAATCTTCCTAGCAATTGTTATTTACCCCCAATGCATTTCTTCTCATGCCAAACTTTGAACAAAGACTTACAGGAGGGCACCCCAACTCACTAGGCAACACCTTGGAAGTAGTCGAGGAGGTACTGGCTGATCAAAGCCTTTTTGACGAATTGTTTCACTGTTATTTCAGTAAAGACGAGGTGGTTCGCTTACGCACATCGAATGCGATAAAGCGAATCGCTAAAGTCCAGTTGAGCTGGCTACTTCCTTACGTAGATCGACTTCTCACAGATATTGCTACCATCGACCAGGCCTCGACCCAATGGACCCTGGCTCAACTTTTTGATTGGTTGGTGCCTCTGCTAACATCCGAACAAAAGTATCGGGCTCAGTCAATCATGCAAGGTAATCTTGCTAATCACCAAGATTGGATTGTGCTTAATACCACCATGGAGACCTTGTCAAGGTGGAGCCAAACGGATCTCAGCCTAAAGACCTGGCTTAGACCCCATCTGGAACGTTTGAGCCAAGATGGACGGAAATCTGTAGCTAAGCGTGCAAGTAAGTATTTAGCTGCCTTGGGGGAGGCAGATTGAGGGCTTAGGTCAAGGGGCGAAGATCATTAGTTTTCTCTCTGCCATCTGTCTGTGGGTAGGAGACTATTCCAATGAAAGTAATTCTGCATTTAGCGTTTGCTAATGGAAGAGTTGTTATTGAATTTTGGAATATCCAAGAAGGGGACAGGTGCCGCTGCCTTTTAGGGCTGGAATAAGTAAATATGTGGTAGGGTAAAGCAGGAGCGGCTACATACATGTTCAGTAACGAAGCATAAACAAAGGATTCCATCATGAAGAAAGTTATTCTCCTAAGCCTCCTGAGCGTCGGGTTTGTCGCCACAGCCTTGGCTCAGTTTCCGCCTAGGATCGAGGACCATTTTTGGCGCCGTAAAGTCGTCAATCGCCTTGACCTCGAAGAAAAGATTAATGCTCCATTGGTGAAGGCAGAAAGTGGTTACTACCGTGGAGTAGAGGATACCACCGGTCTGCCTTATAAGGATGGATTGATCAATTCCTTGTTTAGTGGTCTCATGGAAGGTACCTACACTGCCTATGACCCAGATACCCTTAGTAAGGTCATGACCTCTCAAGATGTGATTGACCGCATCAATCGGATCACCGCTGAGTCTGCGGCTAGTACCGATCTAGAAGAGGAAGCTGAAGGTGAGTTGGGGTTAGATGAGTCAGGTGGAGATTTTGGATTCCCTGACGAAGGAGGAGACGGTAACGATCCATTTGCTGATCCATTCGCCGATCCTTTTGGTGATCCCTCTGCAGATCCCTTCAATGAAGGCGGAGGCGAAGATTCAGAGTTCGGTGGAACCGATATCGACAATACAGAAGAAAAGCCCAGCGAAGGTGAGGGGGAAGCAAGCATGGAAGTAAGTAATGAAATGCCTGATCTCATCCCATTTGAGATGGTTGTACAGTTTGTGGAAGACCGGATTTTTGATAAAAACCGCTCTGACATGGTCTACGACATTCAATACATTGAAATCATCTGGGTGGATCCATATGGACGTTTGCCAGAGCGCCGCCTTTGTACCTTTGCCTATAGTGATGTAATCCCTATTTTGGAAAAGACACAATGGAAGAACCGCTTCAACGATGCCCAGTACCGCAACATGCGACAGGTATTTGAAACCCGCTTATTCCACAGTTACGTCATTGACATCTCAGGAGTAGGTATCCAGTCTTTGGCTGAAGCGGAATATCGCCGCCAGCAACTGGTTGAGTTTGAGCACCATCTTTGGAGCTACTAAACCACTTTCCACTTAAAGATTTAGAAGGGAGCTTTTATAGCTCCCTTATTTTTTTGCCCTCTGTGCTGTAGACCGTTACTTTGCCCTAAATTTATAAGCAGGCGGACAGAAGGAGGAGGGTTACGGAATAGATAAAAGAGTGAAAAAGTTAATAAGCAAAATCTCGAGAACAGAATTTCCTTAACTCTCTTAACTCTCTTAACTCTCTTAACTCTCTTAACTCTCTTAACTCTCTTAACTCTTCCCCCAATCCCAAATTACTGTTTCGTCCTTTCCCTCCTGCTAATCTACCATCATCGCTATTAACCTAGATCCATGAATCTTACTGACCTGCAAAATTTGATTGAAGAAGCCTGGGAAAACCGTGACTTGCTACAGACCCCTGCTACCCAGGGGGGTATCAAAGAGTTGATGGCTCAATTAGATGCAGGTACCCTCCGTTGCGCCGAACCTGCAGAAGATGGGTGGCAGGTGAACGACTGGGTGAAAAAAGGAGTCATCCTAAATTTTCCCATCCAGAAAATGGAGACCATCGAATGTCCTCCTTTTGAGTACCATGATAAAATGCCCCTCAAAACCAATTATCAAGCTCAAGGAGTAAGGGTAGTCCCTCCGGCCACAGCAAGGTATGGGGCGTATTTGGCTCCAGGAGTGGTGATGATGCCTTCTTACGTGAATATCGGGGCCTACGTTGACAGCGGAACCATGGTAGACACGTGGGCCACTGTAGGATCTTGCGCTCAAATTGGGAAAAATGTACACTTAAGTGGAGGTGTTGGCATAGGAGGAGTTTTAGAGCCCGTTCAGGCATCTCCTGTCATCATTGAGGACAATGCCTTTCTCGGGAGTCGAGCCATAGTAGTAGAAGGGGTAAGGGTAGGCCGTGAGGCAGTGTTGGGAGCAAATGTTGTTTTGACTGCCTCAACTCGTATCATAGATGTTACTGGAGAAGAACCCAAAGAGATACGAGGCTATGTTCCCGAACGCAGTGTAGTAATTCCAGGCTCAGTGAGCAAAGATTTCCCTGCCGGGACCTTCCAGGTCTCATGCGCCCTGATCATCGGCCAACGAAAAGAGTCTACCGACAAGAAAACCTCCCTCAATCAAGTACTGAGGGATTTTGCAGTTAGTGTGTGAGGATTGGGTTGGGAAGTTGAAAAGTTAAATAATTGATAATCAGCCCTTAACTCCCTTAACTCCCTTAACTCCCTTAACTCCCTTAACTCCCTCACCTTCTTCCATACCATTTCTCAATCACCGCCATTGCTGGTCGGTGACAAGGGGTAAAACTGGTCAGGTTGCGCTGGGCGTAGCCCAAGTAGGAAGGCCATTTCCACCAAAACATGCCATGGCACCAATCCGCATCTGCCAAGCCCTCAAACACCACTTCATAGCCTAGTTTTTGTGCTTGCTCATCAAAGCTTCTTCCTTCTGTTTCCGCATGAGGGTTGCGCCAAGCGCCTTCCACACATCTGAAGCCTACCTCCGTCAATACGATGGGAACCCGATGTCGCTGGTGAATGGCTTCCAGTTTACGCTTAATCCTGGCAAAACCCGCGGTCAATTCTGCCTTGCTGGCTTCTTCTTTATCGCTCAAGGGGTAGTAACAATTGACCCCGATAAAGTCCAGTTCATGGCCAAAGGCGAGTTTTTCGGCTTCATTGCCCCAGTTTGCGGCGTAGGTGACCGGACCAGGGTAGATTTGGCGCAGGTTTTTGATCATGTCACTCCACGCTTGGGGATGACTGAGGGTCGCTTTGGCAAACTCTACGCCTGCACAAAAGACATCAACTTCGTGAATGGCAGATAAGAGGGCATAGTGAGCGATCCATTCGTGGTAATTTTGAAACCAGAGTTTCCAGTCTGCCTCGTTGCTCATCTCGACGCCTCCTGGCCAGGAACCTGGAAACCAGATTTGGGGTTTCATGAGCACCTGCATGTTGAGGTCTTTGGCATGGCGAAACGAAGCAATGACTGCCGCATCGTTTTCCCCGCCAGCTCCTTGAGATACCCGAAAAGGGGAAGGCTTTGAGCGGTTGCGGGTGCCGGTGTAGGGTACCAAGGCGATGCTGTTGACGTGAAGGGAAGACAGCTTTGAGAGGGCATGTCGGGCAGAGTCTGAGCCGTATCCGTTATAAATCCGGTAGCCCTCATGTGCCAGGGTCATCCCCGCGTAATAATTGAGAGATTTGCCTTTCCATGCTTTTAGGGGGTGTTCGGCCGCTAGTTTCTGTAAATACCCTTTCCACTTTGGGGCTAGCTCTTGGTAGTCAGCGCTACTGGGCTGCCAGGATGCATACCTGGCAAGGAAGCGTTCTTTTCCCCAGGTCTCTTGGAGAAAGTCTACCAAGGCACCTGCCATGGCTTCTTTGATCAGGGGGGAGCGGGTCTGGTAGCTTCCTTCTTCCATCAAGTGTTCCAAGGAAAGATGCGCTTGCCCCGCTGCCAGGCGTCCTGCCCAATAGCGAAATCCTTCGCGTTGCCACTGCGGGGTAAAGTATACCGCCAGCCCTTCTTCCAGGATGGGTAAGTTGGGTGTTGGCAGCGCTTGTCGGATGAAGGGCAACAAATCCTGGTGGGGAATCAGACCCAAATCTCGATAGTGGTCATTGAATATGCGGTGGGTTTCGCGCCGTTGTTTTTCGGCGTAAGCGTGGACTTGTCGATTGCGCATCAAGCCCATGCGCTCGGCACTGGGATACAGACGATAATTGACCGGGGCGAATGGGGCTAAGCTGTCGCCCAGCCATTTTCTAAGGTTAGCAATTCTAGTTTCTACCTGTAAGGCGATGACCCGCAGCTCTGCCACTGATAAGCGACTTTGTTGTTGGTAGACGCGGAGGTATTCACTTTCATAATCCGGGACTGGCTGGGCACTAAAATCCCAATGAGGTTTTCCTCCGGGACGCCAATTCTCATCAAACATGCCCATCATGATGCGTTGATGGTCATCAAATACCTGGTACCCCCATTGTGACCAAATAGGTCCCTCCCATCCTTGCCGCTCTTGGTTCTGTAGCAGGTTGAGCAAAACCGTGTCAGAATAAGCTGTGAGAATTCCCATAGGGACGCCTTCTGCTACAGGACTAGGCAGGAAAGAGCATTGTAGGATTTGATCTACTTGATCTAGTTTACGCGTGGCAAAGTGTAGGACTTCTCCTTTTACTTCAAATGGCAGGGCGTCCGCCCATTCTCTCATCAGAGCATGGTGCTGAAAGGAACCCATGAGAAAGTGAGGCTTTTGGGCCAATTCCAAGGGATCCACGGCGGTATCCGCGACGGCCTTGATGGAGTATCGACCGAAGGATAAGCCACTTAGCCAGTTCGCGTAGGCTGGCCCTTTGCCTTCTTGGGTAGCGTATATCACCAGCATCTCCCCTTGTTGACGGAAAAACTGAACCAAAGAGTCTCGGTCAATGCGCTCCGGAGTGGATTGGCCCGCTTGACTGGTTTGACAGGCAGGCAGGCCTGTGCTGATAGCTAGACAAATGGCCAGCAAGCCCCCGAATACTGTGAACCTAGATACAAGTTTCTTATTCATTATGGCCTAAGTTACGGAATCTCCTGCTGACCTAATTGCACAATCCCAGGTGCCGAGGAGGGATAATCCCCAAAACAGCTTCAGAGAATGTAAGGACCCTATGGCCATATTTTTTTGCTTTCACTCTTGGTTACTTCCTTCTGAATTAAACGCTACCTTTGCGCTCGAATAAAAAGATCAATGCAGCATGCAGCTCAATTTCGATAAAGTCGGAGGACTGATACCAGCCATTATCCAGGATGCCCAGACCCGGCAGGTCTTGATGCTGGGATATATGAACGAAGAGGCCTTCAAAAAGACCCAGGCTGAGGGGGTAGTTACCTTTTTTAGTCGTAGCAAAGGCCGACTCTGGACCAAGGGTGAAACCTCAGGTAATTTCCTAAAGTTGGTAGATATGAAGGTGGATTGTGATCGGGATACCTTGCTGGTAAAGGTAGAGCCCCAAGGTCCTACCTGTCATACTGGTAGTGATACGTGTTGGGATGAAACCAACGAGGCTTATTTTGGATTTCTTTCTACTTTATCCGAGTTGATCAAGGATCGACATCAAAACCCCAAGGAGGGATCTTACACTACTCGATTATTTGAGCGAGGGATCAACAAAATTGCTCAAAAGGTAGGTGAGGAAGCCGTGGAAACCGTCATTGAAGCCAAAGATGACAATGCGGATTTGTTTTTGAATGAAAGTGCAGATTTACTCTACCATTTACTGATCCTGTTGGAGGCCAAAGGACATAGCTTGGCGGAAGTCGTTGGGGTGCTTGAGGAGAGAAATAGAAAGGCTTAGAAAAGCGATGCTCGGGCTTTCAATTTTTCCCTTAGATTTGTCCAAATTATCTCCTCATGTCGCGCAGCTATCACTTTAGTCAGCTCACGGTCGTGGACCCTGCCAGTACGTTTCACGGGCAAGAGGTTTCCTTACAAATAGAAAAAGGGCAAATTACTTCCATCGGCCCAGTCGGGGCCCTAACTCCTCAAGATCACATGGAGGTCATATCACCGCCAGCAGGAATGCGCGTTTCTCCTGGTTGGGTAGATAGCCGGGCCCATCTCAATGATCCTGGCCACGAGTATAAAGAAACCTTAGAAGAGTTCAGCGAGGCAGCTTGGCGAGGTGGGTTTACGCACGTGTTGGCTTATTTGGACATTGAGCCCATCGCAGAAAAGGCCCAGGTGTTACGTGGCCTGGCACAGGCCATCGAGGGGCAGCCTATCTCGATTCATCTTACAGGTAAAATCACGGAAGGAGGGGCGGGTAAAGAGTTGGCAGAGATGTACGACTTGCAATTGGCTGGGGCAAGGGCCTTTACTGACGGATTACACCGCCCTAAGAACCATGGGATATTGCTGCGTTCCCTTCAGTATGCCAGGGCATTTGGTGGGTTACTGGTCCTGCCCTTGCTCGACGAACAGCTAGTACCAGATGGGCAAATGAACGAAGGCCTCAATTCGGTTCGCCTGGGCATGAAGGGAATTCCCGAACTAGCTGAGAGCCTTACCGCTGCCTCTGACATAGAGTTGCTGAGGTATGAGCCAGGAAAAGTATTGTTCCAGCCTATCAGCTCGCCTCGAGCCCTAGCTTTGCTTCATGCTTTCCGGAATGAGGACGACTCAAGCCAGGTTTACACGGGGGTGAGCCTCGCTCACTTAATCCATGATGATGGAGAGTTAGACAGCTTTGACAGCAATCTCAAACTTACTCCTCCCTTGCGGAGTAGGGCACAAGTGTCCTTGTTGCATAAAGCGTTACAAAGCGGAGAGATAGACCTGATTCACAGTGGCCATCAGGCACAAGGCATAGAAGAAAAACAAGTAGAATTTGCTTTGGCAGAACCAGGGATGCTTGGTCTACAAACTTTTTATCCCTTGTGTCAGCAGTATTTGCTGGCCTCGGAACTGATCGATGAAGGAGAATTGGTTCAGCTAATTAGTCTACGACCTCGGACGATACTTGGACTTCCTTCGGCTTCTATAATGGAGGGAGAAGAAGCAGACTTGACCTTCTTCCATCCTAATCAGACCTGGAGTTTACAAACTCAAACCATTCCTTCTCGGGCCAAAAACTCTCCCTACATAGGGCTGGAATTGATGGGAAGAGTCTTTGGAGTTTACACCAAAGGAAAGCTGCAAGTCAATGGGATTTGGGACTAGCATCCTAAAATAGAAGCTAGCTCAGCCATGGATTGGCAATCGAAGCAAGAATACGTACCTTTACCGCCGTTGATTCAAAATCCCGGATGAAATTCACCGTTAGACAAATTGCCGATTTGATCCAAGCTGAGGTAGAGGGGGATGAAACCCTGGTCATTGATCACTTAGACAAGATCGAAGACGGCAAAGCAGGGGGCATAAGCTTTCTCGCCAACACCAAGTATGAACCTTTCTTGTATCAAACAGGAGCCTCAGCGGTCATCATCGCTAAGGACTTTGTCTTGGAGCAAGAGGTTGCTGCTACCTTGTTAAGGGTGGCGGATCCCTACAGCTCATTTACCATGATGCTGGAGCAGCTGGAGGCCATGAATTCTCCCCAGTTTGTCGGTATTGAAGAAGGATGCTTTGTTGCATCTAGTGCCCAATTGGGAAATGAGGTATACATTGGGGCCTATAGTTACGTCAGTGAAGGTGCGGAGATTGGAGATGGGGTGAAAATTTATCCCCAGGTATTTGTCGGGGCCAATGTGAAGATTGGGGCAGGGAGTATTTTATATCCCCAATCAGTAATCTATCGGGACTGTGAATTAGGTCGAGAGTGCATCATTCACTCTGGGGCTCGGATAGGCTCGGATGGGTTTGGCTTTGCTCCACAGGCGGATGGGACCTATCGCAAGATTCCCCAAACGGGAAATGTAGTGTTAGAGGATGGGGTTGAAGTAGGAGCCAATGCCTGTCTAGACCGGGCTACCATGGGCAGTACCCTTATTCGAAAAGGGGCAAAGATTGATAATTTGGTACAAATTGCCCATAACGTGGAAGTCGGTCCTTCCACCGTGATCGCGGCTCAAAGTGGCATCGCAGGAAGTAGCAAGTTAGGAGCAGGGTGCCAATTGGGTGGACAAGTAGGGGTGGTAGGGCACCTGCAAATTGCCGACCTCACCAAAGTAGATGCTCAGTCAGGGGTCAACCGCAGCATCAAGCAATCTGGACAGGCCTTTCGTGGATCGCCTATCCAACCTTTTCGCCAACAATTAAAATCTGAGGTCATGTTTCGTAAATTGGCGGAAATGGCCCAAAAAATTGAACAATTAGAAAGAGCGCTTGCGCAACGAGGATAGTCAGCTATGTTTCTTAAGCAACATACCCTTAAAAGTTCAGCCAGTGTATCTGGCGTAGGGCTGCACACCGGAAAAACCGCTACCCTTACCTTTAACCCTGCGGCTGAGAACCATGGATTGGTTTTTCAGCGAGTGGACCTAGAGGGAAAACCCCAGATTCCCGCCGATGTAGACTTTGTGGTGGATACCCAGCGAGGTACTACGCTAGGTACCAAGGAGGCAAAGGTTCATACTGTCGAGCACGTCATGGCGGCTTTGGCTGGAATGCAGTTGGACAATGTCCTAATCGAATTGGACGGACCCGAGCCCCCAATCATGGATGGCAGTGCCATGGAATTTATGCGTGCTTTGAGTGAAGCTGGCATCGTTGAGCAAGAAGCCGATCGGGAAATATTTGTGGTTGACGAGGCGATCCAATACGCCGAACGCGATCGCGAGGTAGAGCTGGCCGCTCTCCCTTCGCAGGAGTTTCGGAGTAGCGTGATGATCGATTTTGATTCTGAAAGCTTGCATGCCCAGCATGCAATTCTCAACGGCATCGAGAACTTCTCTAATCAGATTGCAGACAGCCGAACCTTCTGCTTTTTGCACGAACTGGCTGCCCTACGTCAAGCGGGCTTGATCAAAGGAGGGTCGCTAGAAAGTGCCTTGGTATTTGTAGAGAAGGAGGTAGCCAGTGCAGATTTAGAGGAGCTGATGGGGCAATTTGGTGTATCTCACGATGGTACCCTTGCCCCAGGACTGCTCAATCCTGAGGGATTTCGCCATAGCAATGAACCCGCGAGACATAAGCTGTTAGATCTCATTGGCGATCTTGCCTTGGTAGGCATGCCGGTCCAAGGCCATATCATGGCTGCCCGGCCTGGACACAAAGCAAACGTGGAGTTGGCTAAGCGAATCAAAGCCAAAATAAAACAACAGCGAATTGCTCGGCGTTTCCAAAAGGATGATAAGAAAGGGGTGATTTTTGATATCAACGCCATAGCAGAAATATTGCCGCATCGCTACCCCTTCTTGTTGGTTGATAAGATTTTAGATTTTACGGAAACTACTATTACTGGTGTCAAGAATGTTACCATCAATGAGCCCTTTTTTCAAGGGCACTTCCCAGGCAACCCTATTATGCCAGGGGTACTCATTGTAGAAGCAATGGGACAAGTCGGAGGAATCTTGTTGTTAAATACCATCGAAAACCCCCAGTCGATCTGGGTATATTTTGTGGCCTTTGACAACGTTAGGTTCAAAAAACCAGTTATACCGGGTGACACCCTGGTAATGGAGCTGGAAATGACTGCCTTAAAGCGTAGCATTTGCAAAATGACCGGCAAAGCTTACGTGGACGGACAGTTGGTGTGTTCGGCTGACCTGATTGCCAGCGTAGTTCCTAAAAATAAAATATGACCTCATCCAAACACCAACCTCAGTCCGCCCCCTACTTCGTAAACCCCTCAGCTAAAATCCATCCTGATGTTCACCTTTCTCCTTTTTGTGTCATACATGGGCAAGTAGAAATCGGAGCTGGGAGCTGGATCGGTGAAAATGTCGTGATTTATGACGGAGTTAGAATTGGTGAAAACTGCCGAATCATGCCAGGCTCAGTCATTTCAGCAGATGCTAGCCATTTGGAATATTGGCGCAAAGAGGAGGTCGCTTCCCTAAGCGAGAATGCAGATTTTTTGAACCGCGTCTGGATCGGTGACCGGGTTCATATTGAATCTGGAGCCAGCTTACACGGTGGGATTGTAGTCGGGGATGATTGTTGGATTGGTTCAAATGCCACCATTCATGATGGGGCTAGATTGGCCTCCAAGGTCCGAATTTTTCCAGGTGCGGTGATAAGTGCCATTCCACAAGATCTCAAGTTTGTAGGAGAGAAAACTACGTTGGAAATCGGTGAGAACACTGTGGTTCGAGAGTTTGCCACCTTGAACAGAGGGACTACTTACCGCGGCAAAACCGTGATTGGCAAGAATGTACTAATCATGGCCTATGTTCACATTGCTCACGATTGTCAGATTGGAGATCATGTGATTTTGGTCAACAATGTAAATCTCGCTGGGCACGTCGAAATCGAAGATTGGGCTATTTTAGAGGGCCTTGCTGCGGTACAACAGTTTGTACGTATAGGGCGCCATGCCTTCATCGCTGGAGGTTCTATGGTTCGTAAAAATGTGCCTCCTTATGTCAAGGCGGCTCGGGAGCCACTTTCCTATGCTGGGGTCAATAGCATTGGCTTACGCCGTCGAAACTTTTCTAATGAGCAGATTCAGGCCATCCAAGATGTCTATCGCAGCATTTTCTTAAGTGGCATGAATACTACTCAAGCACTCGATTTTGTAGAAACAGAATTGCCTCCCACAGAGGAGAGGGATATCATTATTACTTTCATTCGTAAAGCTACACGGGGAATTATCCGTGGATATCAAAGTGGCAGTAGCAGCGATGCAAATGGGGTAGAGATCGAAGAATAGCCCCCTAAGCACTTTGACAGAAGAAGCAGGCTAAGGGCTAGGGTGCGATGGTCTGAGGAGGAATGATGACCGCATCATATTCCATATCCTCGTACCTCTATACTGATTCTTTTTTGTCCGTCTGCTAAGTAGGCCAATTCTGGGTGAGTATGTATCTTTATGGCTAAAATCAAGAGACCTACCTTGCCACAGCTAAACCTGCGATTAGAAAAAATTGGGAAAAGATTTTACCAACGATGGCTTTTCAGAGATATCAACCATGATTTCTCTGAAAAGCCCCATTTGGCCTTGGTTGGGACCAATGGGTCAGGCAAGTCTACCTTGCTGAGAATCATTGCTGGGCAACTAACTCCTTCGGAAGGGCGAATTCAGCTGAGTTGGGATGACGGAAAGAGCCTATCCCAAGATCATTTATATCAACATTTGAGTTGGGCTGCCCCTTATGTGGAGCTATATCCAGAGTTAAATCTGAGAGAATTGCTCGATCTCCATTTTAGCCTTAAATATTGTCGACTACCAGAGTATCAATCTATTGTTGAGATCTTAGATTTAAAAGAACACGCCACCAAACCTCTGAGGTGGTATTCCTCTGGGATGATACAACGGGTGAAAGTGGGAATAGCGGTGTTAACGGAGTCCAGGTTTCTCCTACTTGATGAACCTACCAGCAATATGGATGAAGCCAACGCCGCACGGATTCTGAGCTTAATTCAAAAGCATAGCGAGGACCGCATCTTGGTACTTGCATCTAATCTCGAACGGGAGTATGGAAGAATTGAGCATCGGATCTACTTAGGCTCTTAATAGTTTGTTTACTTTTTTTAGACAATAATTAGACAAATTGGGACTGGTCTCCTTCAGCTCTTCAGGGTTTGAAGCCAGTATCTAAGGGCTATGGACCCATGTCTACTCAGATTTGACCCAACAAGCACCCTTTCCCGTAGGATTCTACAGGAAAAATCAATGCGACATTGCTATCGAGGGGAGGGGATTGCCTATGCTAAACCAGGCTGAGCGACCTTGCTGAGTACCCAAATGAGGCTAGCTACACCAAGGATGATAAAAAAGATGGTGTCGACTGTCTTTCTCGGAAGTTCTTCACCTACACGAGCCACCAAGACCAGGTAAACAGCTACCGCGCAAGCGATAAAGATCCCAAAATAGATGTACTCGTAGGCTTTAAGGGTTGAGAAAGCAAGAGTAGTGAGGTTTAGGATGGTTTGCATAAAAATTCGCTTAGCGCTGCATAAATATGCAGCGGTTCATAAAGGGTGGAGAGAATCTCCTAGTAGAGCGAGTACTTTTGAGTCTTTGATATGCAATATATGAGCCAGACTCGATATAGAAAAATCTATATATGCGCCTTTTACTTATAGACGGAATTTTTTTGCCTTAAGTTTCTTTGTGTCGAATAGATTTTTTCTCAAACTAAACTTGAATAGCGAGACACCAAAGAGTGTTTTATCCCCTTTATGGGGCCTTAGCCTACTATTAAGCCCATTAAAGTTGATTTAAAGACAAGATCAAATTTGATCAAAGATGTAAGGATCTGGGAAAAAAAGTTTCTCTATTTGATCAAACCACTTGTCTCTAATCCTGCAATGAGTCGGTCTACTTCCTCGATGCTGTTGTAATGAACCAGACTTACCCTGACCACTCCATTTTGGGGTTCTAGGTTCAGTGCTTGGACGAGTTTCTTGGCATAGAAGTCCCCATAACGTATTCCTATCTGATAAGGATCTATTTTGTTGACAACATCGTCACTGCTTTGATTCTCAACCACAAAGGAGATGGTAGGAACTCTTTTTTCGGCATCTGGAATAGGCTCCCCGATAATTCTGACGGAAGATTTTTGTCCCAAGTAATTCATCAACCTTTTGGCGAGTACCTCTTCATGCTTGGCAAACAGATCAAAAGCCAAGGCCATTTCCCCTCTTAGCGTGTGTTGCCTCTCCGGGCTATGAGACCGTGCTACTTGACTGAGGTAATCGACCAATCCGGCAGCCCCGTAAGCCAATTCAAAATTTACGTTACCCGGCTGGAATTTGTAAGGGATTTGATCTCCGTTGATGAAGTAGTGATTAAGCCCTTGCATAGCTAGCAGCAGAGACTTTTTGCCATACATCAGGGCATAATGCGGCCCATAGACTTTGTATAGGCTGAATACATAAAAGTCTGCATTTAAGGCCTGGACGTCCACTAGACGATGAGGTGCATAAGCGACCCCATCTACTGCCAACAAGGTTCCATGGAGGTGAACCATGTCTGCGATCTCACGGATGGGATTGATAGTTCCCAAAACATTGGATGTATGTGTGACAGCAACGAGCTTGGTTTGGGGGCTAAGCAAGGCTTGCAAATCCTCCAAGTCTAATTGAAGGGTTTCCGGGTTAAGCTCCCAGACCTTCGTGGTGATTCCCATGCGTTCTAAATCGGTCCATGGACTTACATTGGCCTCGTGGTCGGTATTGGTGATGACTACCTCATCTCCCGGGGACCATTGAGCGGAAAGACAAATGGAGAGGATGCGGAACATGAAGGTCGCAGAGGGGCCCATGACGATCTCCTGAGGATCTGAGGCATTGACCAAAGTAGCCATGGTTTCGGTCGCCGTCCTTACTCGCTGTTGAGCCTTTTGCGAGACCTGGTAACTCGCACCATGTTGTACGTTGCTGTGAAGCAGGTAGTCTGCGATGCGGTCTGCAACCAATTTAAGGGTTTGGGAACCACCAGCGTTATCCATGAAAACCCATTCCCCGGCAAGGGATGGGAAGAAGCTACGGATATAATCCAGTTTAAGGTCAGGGAGATTTTCCATGACCCGAAAAAAAGAAAATTAATGTATCAAAAAAATATGTTAAGCAAGGAGGTCGGAAAGTAGGTGCGTGGAAATGTCCAGATATAAAAATTGCCTGATGGCTAGGCTATTTTCATAGGGTGAACTGCTGCTTAATAGAGCTATGGTAAGGGATAATCTAGGCCATGGCCTATTAATGTAGGCGTGCCTTTCCTGCCCACACTTCCCGACGATCAGACAGAATGAAAATATACATGCCTGGGGGTAGGGTAATCAAGGAATGGTCAAGTGATAAGCGGTGGGGAGTACCGTGCAGAGATAGCTCTTGCAACCGGGTCCCTTGAGGAGAGAAAATCTGTAGGTTGAGAAGCCTAGGCTCAAAAGTGGGACTGATAGCCTTTAACTCTATGCCATAGGGAGTGATATCCAGCGATAAGTTGCGCTTAGGATGAGGGTAGACTCGCATAGCTTTGGTAAAGAAGCTACGGCCATTAACATCTACGACCTCTATTCGATACTCCAGGTATTCAACTTCCCCGAAGGTAGGAAGTTTATCTGCGAGGAAGTACTCATTTTTAAAGGCGGAATAGGAAGGCTGTAAACCACCGATTAGCTCAAATCGACCCCCATTAACACTTCGTTCGGCATAGAAGTATACCACATCTTCGGAGTTAGAACCAGACCAGTGAAGTTGATAGCCGTTGGGATGAGGCAACAACTCCAGTTCGTATTGATACTGATTTACAGACCGCGCAAACACCGACGTGGTAAGGGATGATTTTTCTGCTAGATCTAGATTCGATGATTCAGCTAAGGCATGTACACAGAATAAGGACAGAACCGACAACAAAATCCCCAGACGTAAAGGTCGTTTCATAGCTTCCAACTTGGATGATCAATCCTGAATAACAAGGCAAGTAGTTTTCTCAGAGCAAGGTTAGTTTATAAATGGTTGCGGCTAATGATAAATGATCAATATTTAAATTCTCCGATAGTTTGATGACATTTTTCAATCAAAAGCATCTGAATTCGTGTGTAAGTTACAATTAATAGCCTACCTCAGATTCCCCATGTAATATTTCAAGGGAAAACGAACATTTTGCGGACTTGGTCAATAGGAAATGCCCCTCAAACGCCTCCACACCCATTCGGTTGAAATATTTCAAAAAATAGAAGCACCGAATATGGGTGTAAGATCAACCCCTTAACTTGGCTTGTCCAAGCTGATTTTGAGAAGGAAATACGTCTTTAGTCAAATATCTAAGCCAAAGTGTCTAATGCTTTTCCCCAAAAGCTTACATGACAAATTAGCAGATAAAATAAGATGAAGTCAAATAGTTTGAAGCTTGGACTATCCTAAATCTTTCCCTGTGCTTTCATCAGCATGAGTTTATAGGTTGCAGAAATGGTCATGGAGTCCCTGATTTCTCTGCGTTCAATGCGCTCATATACTTCTTCCAGTTTCATTTTCTTTACTTGCAACTGCTCTGTATCCTCTGGTGAAGCCATTCCAGGGGTAAGACCTGTTGCTAGGTAAACTAGGCCCCATTCGTCAGATACGGAATTGGATGGGTTGATTTCAAAAAGTACCTCGTACTTGTCGGCTACTAATCCTGTCTCTTCCTTTAGCTCCCTTTTTGCGCTTTCAAGAGGATCTTCGCCCCAAGGGCCTCCGCCTTCAGGAATTTCCCACTGGTACTCATTTAGGGTATAGCGATACTGTCCCACCATCCACAGGTAGCCATCTTCATAAGGGGCGACCCCGATAGCTTGGTTTTTAAAGTGAACCAGTCCGTAGATCCCCGGATTGCCACTGGGATTTATGACTTGATACTCAGTTAGTTTGATCCACGGATTCTCGTAGATATGTTCTCCACTTAGGGTTTGCCAAGGATTTTCAAGTTCGTTCATGCCACAAAATTAGGCAAAAGCATGAAAGGGAGCACGGGAGTTTTTACGTCTTCTTACGTCTTGACTTGATGGGAGACCTGATTCGATCCCGCCACATTTCCCAAGTGCTTTCATTAAATAACCTCGCGTCTAAGGCGGCCTGGATGGTGAAATATATGGCCATGGGCATGAAAAATAACACCGGCAGGAAGGCGCCGAAAAAAGGACTCATGATGCCCTCCTGGGCGGACTTCTTTCCGTAGGTCAACAAAATGTAGTACAACACAAAAATCGCGATAGAAACCAGAGCCGGAGGGCCTAAGCCTCCTTTTCGAATGATAGCTCCGAGTGAGATGCCGATCATGGCAAACACCAAACAACTGATAGGCATGGCCCAACGAAGGTAGTATTCATGGTAGTACTTTCGATCTGCTTCAGCCTGATCATCGTATTTTCGTTTCATAAACTCCACGTAGCTCTTGACTGCCCGTGAACTAGTCAAGGCTCGATTGGTAATGTCAATCCTCTTCTCTGGTTCGACACATACCAGAAAGCTATCTCCTTCCGCGAGCAACAGGGAATAGGTAACCCAATTCTCTTGCTTTTTTTCCTGGTTAACTTGCTCCTGGGCCGTACTATCGACCTCTCCTTGGATGAAAACCTTGTCTATCTTATTGTATCTACTGATTTGTTGCTCAGACTTAATCCGGGTTTTGGCGGTGACCTCTTTTAAGCTATCTAGAGCGCCCAACAGCTGCTTTCTAGGCATGATAATCTGGTGGCGAAACTGCTTTTCATCTGTTCGGTCGAGGTCAAACCCAGTGAGCTCAAAGCGATAATACAAGCTGTCAAAGGAAGTACGGCCGTGTCGGAAGGTATTGGGCTTGCCCGATTCGGGTCTGTATTCCTCATATCGGGTGCCATGGTAGAGGGTCATGCGCATCACATTCCCGAAGAGGTCCATATGGGCTGAGTCTGCTTGGATGATGTCGTTGTTGCCCCGATTTTCTGTGTGGTTGTAGATCAGTACGCCGTACATCATCTCCCGCTCTACATTTTTGTCTGAAATTCGGATGATGTAGCCGTCGATGTCCGAATAAAAATGCCCTGGCATCAAGGCCAGGTTGGCTTTCTTCCGTTGGACGTCATATAGCAAGCTAAAGAACTTGAGGTTGGCTTTGGGTATTACTTCAAAGGACAGATAGATTGAGCCTGCCGTGATGATGATGGTAAAGACAATCACCGCCCGCATGATGGCAAAAAGGTTGACCCCCGACGATTTGAGGGCCATCAGTTCGTAGTGTTCACCTAAGCTCCCAAAGGTCATGAGGCCAGCGGTCAGAATTCCGATGGGCATGGCCGTGAGTAAGACCCTTCCTGCCGCGTACATGAATAGGCGACCCAAAATAGATGGACTCAAGCCTTTGCCCATGATCTCCTGGATATACAGGGACAAAAACTGGAGTACCAAAATGAAGATCACGATGCCTACGCTCATGAAGAATGGCCCCAGAAAGGCCCGTATGGTCATGCGATCGATTCTATTCATTTCGTGGAATATCTACTTTTATAGGTTCCTCAATTTCCCTACTTACCTCTTTTCCTTAACCATCTGGCGCTAATTGGTAATTTCCAGCAAAGATGCACCCACCATCCTGTTTCCAAAAGCTAGGACATCCATCCCACTTCCAAGCAAGAGCTGCCTCATCATTCCGTCGGCAAAGTTAGCGGATTTTGATCGCTTTGAAAGCGACAATGATCCCGCTCGAAAGAGGACATAGAAGAGTGGAGAATCGTGGGAAATAGGTTGGTTGCACAGGAAAAAGAAAGATGGGACGCTGATGGAGAATCTTAAACTACGGCAGGAAATTGCTGGGCTAGCAGGCTTATATAGCAGGGGTAGGAGCTGAGCAAGGCAGATTTAGCACAGACAGCAAAAGTGTGAACCTGACTGGGAATGGAGTTAAGCATTAAGAATGCTCAAGGCAGGGCAAGGATACTTGCCCATGCGGCAAAAAGCCGCTGATACTCCCCTAGAGCACCTCTATTAGCTCCGACAGGTCAGAAACTTCGACTTGCTAAGACCGGTTTTCCTTCTTTGACTTGAGATAGAATTGCCTACTCAAAATCGACACGATATTTTTTCGCGTTCCTAAAATCTAAAAAAAGCGACCCTAAAAAGGGCCGCTTGAGTTGTTTGGGTTGAGTATGGCTATCTGCTATTTAAATAGCATCAAGAGGCTGACAACCAGCAGCCCGGCCAGGCCAATCAGGACGGTAATCATCATGGCTAGACCTTTTAACAGGCGGTTGTTTGCGTAAACCTTGGAATTCATAGCAAGAGTTAGGGTTGAACAAACAGAAACTAGTAAGCCTGTGTTGGTCTATTAGCAATACGGGTGCCTGAATGGTAAATAATTGATTATGAGTGGTTAGGAGATTTTGGGGGCGTTGAAAAATTCTCAAAATGAGAATTCTCCTATCCAAAGTGAGAAATGGGGTAGAGACCGTGCCTCCGCATTCTTTTTAAGTTAGAGGGGCTCTCAAAGCAGTGCAAATGGACCTCTATTGTGTGCTTCTTACAAAAAGGCAACTACTCCGGCAATAACCGCCGTAAGAAAGGCTGCCAAAGTACCTCCTAGGAGAGCCCTAAGGCCAAGCTCCGATAGCATCTTACGACGGGCAGGGGCCAAGGCTCCAATTCCTCCGATTTGGATACCAATGGAGGCAAAGTTGGCAAAACCACATAGGGCATAGGTAGCGATGATCACCGACTTCTCTTGAGTGAGTAGGCCTGCGGATTTTACCTCCCCTAGTGATGCGTAGGCAATAAACTCATTGATGATGGTCTTTTCACCCAGCAATTGCCCGATCAGCATCATGTCATCCCCAGGAACTCCCAGCAGCCAAGCGATGGGAGCAAACAGAAGTCCCAAGATGTATTGAAGGTTGAAACCAGTAAATCGACCTTGAGTAGATTCCAGCACGTAGGCGTTGAGGCCAGTAGGTTCCCCGATCCCTCCGGAGACGATCACGTTGAACATTTCCATCAAAGCGGTGAAAACCAAGAGCATCACGCCTACGTTCACGGCCAGTTTTAGACCATCGGTGGTTCCAATAGATATGGCATCTAATAGGTTGCTACCTGTGCGATCCTTGGGTACGCTGAGGTCTTCGTTGACTTTTTCGGTTTCTGGGACCAACATCTTGGCTACCACTAAGGCGGCAGGTGCTGACATGATGGAAGCAGTAAGCAGGTGTTTGGCAAACTCACGTTGTGACTCAGGATCTTCTCCTCCAAGATAGCCTACATAAGCGGCAAAAACTCCTCCAGCTATGGTGGCCATGCCTCCGGTCATCAGCGCCATAATCTCCGAGCGAGTCATTTTATCTAGATAGGGGCGAATCAGCAGGGGGGACTCGGTTTGGCCAAGAAAGATGTTACCGGCGGCGGCTAAGCTTTCAGCTCCAGACAGCCGCATGGTTTTTTTCATGACCCAAGCAAAAGCATATACGACTCTTTGTAGGACGCCTAAATAATAGAGCATGGCCGTCAAGGCCGAGAAAAAGACGATGGTCGGCAGGATTTGAAAGGCAAAAATGTAGCCGAAGCTTTCTGTATTGGCAACCAATCCACCAAAAATGAACTCAGATCCAGCTGCGGTAAAACTCAGCAGGGCCACGAATCCATCGGCTAAGACGCCAAATACTTCTTTTACCCCAGGCACCTTCAATACCAAAATGGCAAGGGTCAATTGGAGGGCCATGCCGATCCCTACCAAGCGCCAATCAATGGCTTTGCGATTGCGGCTGAATAGCCAAGCCAAGGCTAGCATAGCGACCAAACCAAGTAAGCCCCTAAGGATATCTATGAGACCTACTTCCTCAGCCACCAGCTCTGCACGGCCATATAACTGGATATTTCGACTTGCTCCCGCTAGGGTAGGATTCCCCCGGTCATCAAATTCAAGTAAATAGGTCTCTTGCCTCCGCTCAGATTCCAGGGTTCCATTCGCTTGGCGAGCTACCTCCTTGCCTTGATAAAATAAATGCAGGGTCGACTGGCCCTCTTCTACTAAGTAGTAGACTGAATCCACTGGAGAACCTTGGGCTAATAGTTCATAGGAAAGAATTAGGGTGTCTTCGTTTCGGCTCCACAGCCCTGTTTCAAGTACAGTGTCAGCTTTAAAGGAAAAGAGAAAACTTCCATCAGCTTGAAAAACCAACTGATCCGATGCCTGTCCTAGGTGCTTTTCCTGAGAAGGATAGCTCACTTGGGCGACTTTCCAGTCTAGGATCAAGGTTTGCAGTGAGTCCGCGGCTTGAAGGGAGCTTCCTAACGAAATAAGGATTAGGAGTACGCCCAGGATACGAAGCTTCATAGTAAAATGAGGGGTAATGCTTTTTCGAGCTCAAAATGGCATGGCAGACGCAAAGATACAAACTGCAACGCAGTTCAAAGGGAGAGAGGTGGTTGTGACTCTGGCCCATTAAAGCCAACTTTACGTCCCAAGAACTTGAAGGCAGGAAAGAGATTAACTCACGGTAAGAGACGGAACAGCTTTTTGTAGCTGCCACACGACAGTGAGAAATTTCCTTTTTAGCAATTCCTCGGGTGCAATCCAAAATATATCATTCCATGTCTGACAATGAAATTTTTCCCAATGCCGCTGCGGCCTTTGCAAGATTGATGGACATCGTAGACGAACTCAGGCAGAAGTGTCCCTGGGACATGAAGCAGACCAAGGAAAGTATCCGTCACTTGACCATTGAGGAGACCTATGAGTTGTCAGATGCCATCTTAGCGGACGACTATGAGGAGATGAAAATGGAATTGGGAGACCTATTGATGCATATGGTGTTCTACGCCAGCATGGCTAGAGATGAAGGCAAGTTTGACCTCAAGGAGGCCCTTGAAAAACAGATCTCGAAACTGATTCGACGCCACCCACACATTTATGGAGATATGGTTGGGGCTTCAGAAGAAGAAATAAACGCCAATTGGGAGAAGATCAAAGCCCAAGAACGAGCCAGTCAGGGAGTTACTCGACGCTCAGCCTTAGCAGGGGTTCCCAAAAGCCTACCTGCCTTGATTCAAGCTCAGCGGATGCAGGAAAAAGCCTCAGGTGTAGGCTTTGATTGGGACAATGCTGATGATGTCTGGAACAAGGTGCTAGAGGAAATGACAGAATTTGAATTGGCAGAAGGACATGACCGCAAGGAAGCCGAGATGGGTGACCTATTGTTTGCCTTGGTAAATTACTGCCGCCATCAAGGCATCAATCCTGAAGATGCCCTTGCCCGCACCAATCGGAAGTTCCAGTATCGGTTTCACTACATCGAAAAAACAGCCTGGTATCAGGACAAGGAAATTGATGACTTGTCCATGGAAGAGATGGATCACCTTTGGGAAGAAGCCAAAAAAGACGAAAGGTAGCCTCTTGGTCTCGCCTTGCAGAGCGAAGCCAAGTCCCATTTACAGGATTCCTTCCAAATATCTAGCTTGCCATCCGTAGAATTTGAGCCAAGTGCTCGGCTTTTCGCGGCGCACGGTTCTTCTTCGCGGTTTGGGTAAAATATTGGTGATTAGAAAGGAACTTTACTTGAATATTGTTCCAGTCATTTTCATCCGCCAAAATCCCGTAATGCATAAACTCTTTCAGTAGGTTCTGGCCAACAGGAAAGAAGTCGTCCCTACCCAGGTAGTAGAGATCTGCGTCACAAATAATCTGCTCAAGATGATTTTGAGGTTGTTGAGGAACCTTGGTGGCCATGATCATGCCACAAATAGATTCAACTTGCCGATGATTATAGCCAAATTCTGGCAAGTACTCGCGCACGATATCACAGCCTACCTTTTCATGCTCTTGGTAGGTGCGTAAGAAGCCACAGTCATGATACAGAGCCGCTGTTTTCAACAGGGTCAAATTTTCCCCATTAATGCCTTCTAATGCAGCAATTTCTTGGGTAGACGCGTACACATCTAAGGTGTGCGCGTAGCTATGATAAAATAAATCTGACTTGAGCTCCTCTTTTAACTTCTTTAGAATAAATTTACGGGCAGTTTGAAAATCCATCTCATTTAGGTAATCGATACGTGGGAAAAAATATTATTTGAGAACTGCCGTCTGTTTTACTTGGAAGGAGGGAGTTAGTTGTTTGAGTAGATATTTATGAAAGTTGTAATAGTTAAGTATAACGCTGGCAACGTACAGTCTGTTACATATGCGTTAGAAAGATTGGGAGTTTCACCGATATTATCGGATGATCCAGCTACCATTCTAGCTGCTGACAAAGTCATTTTTCCTGGAGTAGGGGAAGCAAGTACAGCCATGCAGTACCTACGATCGAGAGGACTTGACCAAGTGTTGATAGCTTTGAAGCAACCTTTTCTTGGAGTCTGCCTAGGAATGCAGTTAATGTGCAGCCATTCTGAAGAGAACGATACCTCTTGTTTAGGTATATTTTCTGAACAAGTTAAGCGATTTTCCGATGAATCCCTAAAAGTACCGCATATGGGATGGAATCGGCTGGTCAATGTTCAAACACCTCTACTTCAGGAACTTGGCGATGCACCCTATGTGTATTTTGTCCATAGCTATTACGTAGATGCAGGGCCTGATACCATTGCCCAAGCAGATTATGGGCAGACCTTTAGTGCCGCCCTTCATCGCGATAATTTTTACGCTACCCAGTTTCACCCAGAGAAAAGCGGAGAAGTGGGAGGGAAAATTTTGGAGAATTTCCTTAATAGGATAGAATAGGTTTGCTACAACAACTTCTAGCTCGAAATGCCTGAGAAAGGTTTGGTGGATATCAGCGATTTAGCTCGTACTGATATATCCTTCTACCCAGTTCTGCCAAAAAGGGAATGCCAATTTCATCGTACTCATACTGGCCGTCGTTGAAAATTTGATTACGGTTGACCAGTAAGGTTGCCGAGAGGAAAAACTCCACCTCATTTTTGTTATCTACGATGTAAGCATTGTCGGTCAGGTATCCATAAGCATAGCCGACCTTGTTGTAGATCCGGATGTATTCAGGAATGGGCTCTTTGCTATCTCCAAAGATGAAGAACTTCACGTAGCTGTCATAGAATTCTTCCGAGTCGTAAGCAGGATAAGCACTTTCCCTGGGAAGTTCCCCCATCGCTTGCTTGAGGGCCTCTCGGTCTTCAGGCCGTAAATCAAATCCAAAGCTGTCAGGCAGAGTGGCGGGAAAGAAAAGTGCCCTGAGCATGGTTTGCTGGCTCTCCAATGGGAATGCGTTTTTACTGGCAAAATCCTTGGGTTTCCTCACCAAAGAATCATCGACGATTTCTCCTAAACCTTTTGGAATGGGTTCAGGGATAGGTAGAGGCTGATCATTGTATTGTGCGCCTTGGCTGAGCACATTCCCATCGGGGAGCAAAAATCGGATGGGATTGGTATGTCGATTTTCTTCTGGAGGCAAAAAAATGGATAAGCGATGTGATAGGCGCAAATCAGCATAGCCTTTGCCCCAAAGCTTTCGATTGAGTGGCCCTTGTCCCACAAATTCATACAAGCGATTGTAGGCGTCATTGTCGGAGACCAAAAATATTTTTCGAACATAATGACCTACACTAGGCAGGCCTGATTCAGAACTGCTGTCTTGATGGGCGGAACTTTGCGAGGGCCTCAAGCTGTCACTTAGCATGGGAGTACTCGCAGGAATGCCCATTTTCTTCAATTTTTCTAAGGCCATCAAGGCTGCTGGAAACTTTACGGTCGAAGCTGGGTAAAAATACTGATCTGCATTCAGTCGGAAGGAGTGAGATTGAAAGCTAGGATCCCCATCTTGTGACCGATCAATTTGGGTATACAAAATTTGCAGCTCGAATCTTTCGGGATCGGTCATGACGCTATCAATGGCTGGAAATGGAGCCTGATTCAATAAGTGTTCGATCAGGGAAGTCGGGGCAGAGGGGGAAGTACAAGATTGCATGGAGCCGAGTAGCACTAAGATTCCCAAGTAGAAAAATGAGCAAGGAGCTTGATTCATAAAGGGCGATTTGGTTCAATCTACATGCTAGGTGACTCATTGACAAGTAGCTAGCCAGGACATAGTGGAGGTATAATTAGGGAGCAGTGAATTTTACTTTTGGAATAAATGGGCGGCTTATATTGCTAAAACTTAATCTAGTTGCTAATTTTTTAAATTATTGTAAATTTTTGACCCATGCCTTAGCATATGTCTAAAATTAATCCGATTATTGATTCATCATTTCCAATAGACTAACTCCTACTGGCTACAAGCATCTGATACCGACAAATTCAGTTTTGTCGGGGTTGACTCGGTATTTTTCAACCTTTACATCTCACACTCATGCTGCCAGTCATTCTCTCTTTCTTTTTATTGCATAGCTACGGCGATGCTCCGAAATCTTTCGAGCCCTATGTCCCTGTCGAAGTAGCCTATTTTAAGGGCAAACCCATCGTACAGGCTAAGTTAAATGGGCACATTGCCTATTTCCTGGTTGACACCGGTGCTGCTATTTCGATTTTGAATAGCAAAGCTGCTGAAGAGATGGAGTTTGGGGTTTCTGTATCTAGCCATCGGCCTGACTTATATGGACTTACGGGAGGCTCAGCTACGGCGATGCAAGCCTACAAAACCGATGTTTTTGTCTCAGGATGGAAGCTTACCCATCAGTGGGCCGCTACTGATATGAATGACTTGGTGCGCCTAACTAAGCACCGAACCCGGGTAAAAATTTCTGGGATTATCGGCTCCGACCTAATGCAACGTTTTGGTTTCGTAATCGATTACGGTACCCGTAAAGTTTGGATGAGCAATCCCCGGGGAGAGAAGAGAAAGCGTAAATCCACACCACGCCGTCAAATCGTAGCCTATTGAGACATTGAGACATTGAGACATTGAGACATTGAGACATTGAGACATTGAGACATTGAGACAATGGGAGACGGGACTGTGAGGGCTGGAGTTTGAAAAGCAAGCCAGACTTGAGGAATGCAGGCTATTCTGGGTTCAGTATGTATCCAGAAGGCAGAGAGAAGCATGAAATCGGGAGCAAGGGTAGATTTGTTAAGAGGCTAGGAGACTTTTCTTTTCTCCATGGACTCTTAACTCTCTTACAGTTCCTGTTCCATATTCGATCCTCTTTTGTCTGGCTAAAATTAGCTAAGATGCGAAGTTTGGCAGTCGAGGTAGTATAGGGGAATCTCTGATCCTGTCTTGATCCTTCAGGTGATTTTTCGCTACTTTGTGCTCCCTTGAGGAGTCAGGGCTTGAGTGAAAGGTTAAGTCAGGTGATTGCAACCCAATCTTCCTTTTTAAATCTTCTTTTTTATTTTGCTCAGATCCCTGTTTTCTCTCCCCGCCGCTGTAGTTCAAGGGATAGAATAGGAGTTTCCTAAACTCTAGATCCAGGTTCGAGTCCTGGCAGCGGCACCATTTTAAGTAAGCGGACTTAGGAAAAGCGGTAATCGAGGGAGGGGAGTCTGTGGTGGGAATTAATCATTCTTATAACCATAGCTCCGTAGCCCATACCCCGATTTCCTTTGGTCAACTGGTCAAGCCCGTTGACTGAGCCATTCAGAAAAATCAGAAAAGTGCTTACTCATCTCGATACTTACCTTTTCACGATCTGCCAAAATGGCTAGTCGCCTAGGAACGTTGACTTCTCGACCTGTTTCTACTTCCACTACCTCTGGAAACTTTGCGGGATGCGCCGTTTCAAGCACCACCACCTGATGCTCTGGGTGTTCGTTTTGAAAGGCTTTGGCAGCCAGATATCCCACTGCTCCATGTGGGTCAATTGGATAGTGGAAACGCTCATAGACTTCTTTGATGCCCATGCGGGTAGTTTGGTCATCAAAATGGTACCCACTAATAGCCTCTCGCATCTGCTCCCAAGAATCTCCAAATAAGGCTTGCATTCTCACAAAGTTGCTAGGGCTACCTACGTCCATGGCGTTGGAGAGGGTGGCTATCGAAGGCCTGGGGCGGTAGACCCCTTCCACCAAATAGGCTGGAACCACGTCATTTTCATTGGTCGCAGCGATGAAATGGGCAATGGGCAAGCCCATCTTTTTTGCCATTAGACCTCCTGTTAGGTTGCCGAAATTGCCGCTCGGTACACAGAAGGTCACCGGTCCCTGGCTGTGGTCTAGCTGTTGCCAAGCCCGAAAGTAATACCAAATCTGAGGAATTAGGCGAGCGATATTGATGCTGTTGGCTGAACTAAGTCGCAATTCCCGACTCAGTTTCTCATCTAAAAATGCTTGTTTGACCAAAGCTTGGCAATCGTCAAAGGAGCCATCTACTTCTAGTGCGGTGATGTTTTGTCCCAATGCGGTAAGTTGTTTCTCTTGGAGATGACTTACCCGACCTTTGGGATAAAGGATGATCACCTCAATACCCGCAGCACCCAGAAACCCATTGGCTACCGCTCCTCCCGTATCCCCAGAAGTAGCGACCAATATGGTAAGGGGACGTGGGTCTGAACCTCCTTCAATAAGGTGGGCCATCAAGCGGGCCATGAAGCGGGCCCCGAAATCTTTGAAGGCTAAGGTAGGACCGTGGAACAATTCTAAAACATGCAAGGTTGATGATAAGGAATAGACCGGAGCATCAAAACTCAGGGTTTGTTCGATGATTTCCCTGAGGATTGCTTCTGGCACCGCACTACCTATCATATGTTTGGTCACCTCAAAGGCTAAGTCTGCAAAACTTAACTTGGGCAAGCGGTCAAAAAAGTCTTGGGATAGGGGGGCGATTTCTTGAGGCATGTAAAGTCCATTATCAGGAGGTAATCCCTCAAGCACGGCCCTTTTTAGGTCAACTTCAAAATGAGAATTGTTCGTACTATATAGTTTCATTACTGTTGATTGCTGGGTGATTCGCAGGGTAGTTGTCTAACTTTCCTCTCTCAATCTCTTTTCTATGTCATACCTATATAAAAATTCCAAGCTTCGACTGGGTTTAGTGCTTTGGGTTGGAATAGCGGCTTGCCAATCTGCCTCTACTCAAGAGCAAAAACCACAGCAAGAATCTAGCCTTGCTGCTAGGCAAGTTGCTTCTATCCAGGCAGATACGTCTTTAGCTGGTGTCTACGCAGCTTGGGATGGACATTGGAAAGGAACTTTTACCATTTATCTTGACCCTAGAGGTCAGCAAGATGGCTTAGTCCAGCCAAGCATTACTGATCCCACTATTCTAGACTCCCTTCCTTTGGAGGTTTCGGGTCAATTAGCCGTTGAACAATTTTATGATTCTAGCGATCCATACTACCAGACGGTGAGAATCATCGATACCTACCAAGATGGGCGCCAAGTCGAGTCTCAAGGCTACAATGCCGTCCGGGGTGATAGCATGTTATGCGTAGTCAATAAACCAGATGAGCAAGTCATTCACCTTGGCAGGTCACCACGAGACAGCGTCATAATCTGGGGCCGGAAATTGAGTAATCCGACCAAAATCGAATACTTCTATGAAGCTGTCAAAGGCAATACTTACTCCATCCTAGGCTGGGGCTATTATGGTCAAGATGACCCCAACAAATCTCCCAGAATGTGGTTTTGGGCAGAATACGAGAAGGTAGATGATTAGGACCAGTTTATCTAATCCGCTGAGAGCCCAGCGGATTTACCCGTGAAATGATCCGTTTCGCTGCGATTCCCACGTCAAAAAATGCTTGCTCCATGGCCATGCCAACCCTAAAGGCAATCTCATCTCCTTGACAGAGGGCAAACATGGCTGGTCCAGCACCAGAGATAGAACACCCTAAGGCACCTGCATTGAGGGCCGCCTGTTTGACCTGGTAAAAGCCGGGAATCAGCTCTGCCCGATAAGGCTCAGCTATTACATCTTGCAAAGAACGACTAATCAGGTTAAAGTCACCTGCACTTAGACCAGCTACCATTCCCCCGAGGTTGCCCCATTGGGTGATGGCATCTGAAATAGGAATTTCTTTTCGAAGAATGCTGCGCGCTTGGGTAGTCAGAATTTCCATTTCTGGTAACACAACCGCTGCGTATAGTTGATCCGGAACCGAGAGCTGAATCGTATCTAGATCATGGTTGCTGCGCACCAAGACCATGCCGCCTAGTAGGCACGGACCTACGTTGTCGGCGTGAATATCCCCTCCGCTAGCAATGGCCTCTCCTTGAAGGGCAAAGGGAAGTAGCTCCTTTCGAGACAAAGGGCGCCCCATCAATTCATTGATGGCTACGGCTGCGGCCACTGCGCTACAAGCGCTAGACCCCAAGCCACTTCCTACGGGGATCCCTTTTTCTATGTCCATCTCTATCCCTTGAATCACCCCCAGATGTTCCATCAGCGACATGGCTGCTACTCCGGCCGTGTTTTTTTCCGGCTCTAGGGGAAGCTTCCCTTCATCCCCTTTGATGCTATTGATAGTTAAGCCTGGCTTGCTGGAAAATCGTACTACGATATCATCCCCTGGCCTATGTAAGGCAAAGCCTAGGGTATCGAAACCACAGGCAACGTTGGCTACTGTAGCTGGGGCAAATACTTGTACTTCGTTTTTCATGCCAGAATCTTTACACTGGAGTCCTCTCTCAACCTTCACACCGAGAAAAAACCAAGAATATTGTTGGTGTATGGCTCGGGCGACAAAAAAAGCGTCAACTCAACCGTTAGCTGAATTGACGCGCCAATATATGAAAATATGAAAATTTATTGCACCTCTAATTTCAGATGTAGTGGCTGATTTCCAATTTTTACTGTAAAAATGTAAAGTCCCCTGGCTAAACCTGAGACATCCAGCTGATGGTTAAACTGGCTAGCATAACCCAAATTTTCCCTGAGCAGGAGCTTTCCACTCAAATCTCTGATGGATACCTCCGCATCCGATTCTCTAGGTACAGTTAACTCTACTTGAGTGAAGTCTTGACTTGGGTTTGGGTAGACGAGGAGCTCTATGCCGGGGTGATAGCCATAAATACCACTAAAGACATCTATGAAAATGGTTTCACAAGTGGTCCGGGTACAGGTTCCATCGTCTACGGTCAAACAGACATCAAAGCTATCGATAGAGGCATAAGCGTGGGTGGGATTAGGCTGGGTAGAGGTGGTTCCATCGCCGAAATCCCAAAACCAACTGATGACGCTTCCGGTAGATTGGTCTGAGAAGCTAAGGTTGCTGAAAAGTACTTTGTCTCCTGTGATGCCAAATGCGGGAGTAGGGGAGGGGGTAACCGATACCGTCACCGTATCGCTGAGGCTACAGCCAATGCTATCGGTTTTGGTGACGGTGTAATCGCCAGCGAGGCTTGCATAAATACTTTGGGTAGTCTCATTGGTAGACCAAAGGTAAGTTTCTCCATTAGGGCCAGCGGTCAGTAAGACTGAATCGCCATCGCAAATACTCCGATCTGCTCCTAGTTCCAATCCTAAGGTAGACCGAGCTATGGTTACGGTGTCTTTAGACTCGCAGCCATCTCCATTGATAAGGGTGGCGATCACGGGCCCAGCGAAACTGATATTGGTGGACTGAGTGGTATCACCAGTAGACCAAAAGTACCGCTGACCGGGGACCCCAATGTCTAGGCTGACCGTACCGCCTCCACAAATAATGGGGTCTGGGCCAAGGGAAAAGGGGGTTCCCGTACTTTGAGTGAGCATAATGGTATCAGCAGAATTACAGCCTGAGGGATCCGTCACCGTTACGGAATAAGCACCTGAGCTAGAGACCGTAATGCGTTGAGTGGTATCTGTGGTAGACCAAAAGTAGCTTGCCCCAGGATTACTAGCATTTAGCCGGATGGAGTCACAGAAAATGCCATCAGGTCCCAAGTCTACCAAGGGGGTAAGTCCAACTCCGATGGTCACAGTATCTGTTTCGGTACAGTTGGCTTGGGTAGTGACCAATACAGAATAGGTTCCAGGAGCTGAAATGAAAAGAGTTTGGGTTGTGGCCGTAATGGGATCCCAATCATAGGTTGTACCTGGATTTCCTGCACCCGCGTCCAGTTGTATACTTCCTCCTGCACAGATATTGGTATCAGGCCCAAGGTCTACTACTGGTACAAAGTCCACCACAATATTGATGGAATCGGATTCAATACAATTAAAGTTATCAATGGCCGTGACCTTATATTCCCCGGTGCTAAAGACATCTATGGCGGGGGTGGTTGCTAAAGTGGGTTCCCACAAATAGGTGGCGTTGGGATTAAATGCATTGAGAGTGACGGTATCTCCAGGACAGATGATTTGGTCAGGGCCTAGGTTTACAAAAGTAGAGGATACCGTGACCCTAATCGTATCTCTTATAAAAAAGCCCAAGGTATCCGTCATGGTTACGATATACCGAGCTGTGCTTACCGCTACCAAATCACAGAGCGTATCCAATGGACTGGTATTCCATTGATAACTTGCTGCCCCTGGATCGCAGGCTTCTAAAATGAGTGAATCTGCAAAGCACAAGATGGTGTCGTTGCCTAATTCGAAAACGGGTAGGTCTGCAATTAAGATATCATCGAAGGCAAAACCATCGAATACACTTACCGCTGAATCCACTCCTCCGTCAGAGGCAAAGGCAAATCGTAGGAGCACACTTGCCTCCCCGGCTAACCCCGTTAAGGGGTGCTGAGCTTCCACCCATCCACCGCTACCGGTTTGACTGGTGGCGGTATCGCCAGTCCATCCTACTACCCCTCCTCCGGGTAGAGCTGATATAGAACTGTCATTGTACCAGTTATCAGGGTCTAAATAGTCGCCTACCGTTTGCCAGGTGGCTCCATTGTCTATCGAAGATTGGAGGACCGTCCCATCGACACTGAACTGACTGTTCCACCAGATATTCATTTTGATCCCAGGGTTGGCTAAGGCAGAGAAGTCAAATTCGGGGCTTACCGCAGCAGACCGCTCATCTGGGCCATAGTAGTAAGGATGTAAAGGGTTGAAGACAATGGGGCTATTGCCTAAGATCCAGCACCTGGTGCCGGAAGCTGCGCTGTTGATTACAGGATTCATAGGAGAATCCCAGACCCAGTTATTGTATACCCCACTAAGATTTTGACTACTCCAACCTCCATTGGTGGTTTCAAAGTCTTCAAAGTAGGGAAAACTGTTGATTTGAGCGGTCGCTAGGTGAAAGATGAAGCAGAACCCAATGACACTTAGTACGACACGATACATACCAGAGTAGCGAAAGGACATAAGTTGAAGGATTTGGACTTAGGAACACTTAAAAAATAAGTTATGCCTTTTTGCTTGGCCTTTTGCCCCATGTCTTCGTCAGGAAAAGCCTTCCTTAGCTCGCTAAGGCTGGTTTTCCTTCCTTGATCTGGAACAAAATTCCTACGCAAAATCGACATGTTATTTTTTTCGTATTCCTTAGGGAGTAAATCTACGGATAATCACACAATAATGAGTTTCCCATAATGAGAAATCCCCTCTCGCAAAAAGAGCGAAAGGGGATTTTACTTGGGACTCAATTCTTACTATCAGCTACCGTAGTCAGGGATCTCGAAGTCAAACTCGACTTCGGTGAAGCATTTTACAGCCTGCCCATCTTTGAGCGCGGGCTTGAAGGTCAATAACTGGGAAAAGACTTCACAAGGTATCCGCAACAAAGGGTGATGGCTGGACACAACCTCATGACGGAGGTAATGACCGTCTTTGTCAACTAAGACTTTGAGGACCACACTACCCTGAATACCAGCATTGTAAGCTGCTTCTGGGTAACCAATCCCCTCAGATATCTGGTCAAAATTGAGGCATTCCGGTACTTGGTCCACATCTTCTGCTCCCCAAATACGCTCGACAGGGGTTGAGGATGCATAGGCATGGGGCGTCATGAGTCCACCGCTGAAAATGCTGCAAAGGATGAATATGGCGCTGAATAATATCCGAGAAGTAGCATTCATGATGTTTAGAAGTTAAGGGTTTGACTTGTTTCGGGTGTTTGGACTTTCCTAACTTTTTCAAAGGCCATGCCACGGCTGATCATTGGCGCAAAATATTTGCAGCAGAATCTGGTCAGACCTTACATCGGGTATGCGTCAAAAAAAGAGTCGACGCATAGGCGTCGACTCTTTAGGCTATATTTCTTAGTTGAGTAAGCAATCGAAAACCACAGATGCTTACAAGGCCCGAAAATCTCTATGGCTTAGTATGGGATAGATACTTCTACATCTACCCACGCGGGAACTGGGCGGCGGCTTTTGATGGCAGGCTCAAATTTTAAGCAGCGAAGAAAGCGATCACTTCGATGGCTAAGCTCATTGTTGGTTCGGCTAATGATGCGATGACGTAAGTAGTCTCCTTTCTGGTCAACCAGTACACGGGCTACCACGGTTCCTGATAAGCCTGCTCTACGACTGGCGCAAGAGTAGCTGTATTGAATCCGGCGGGTAACGTCGGTAAGGTTTTTAACCACCGGCTCCCTATCTACCGAATTAATCTCGTTGATGTGTGGCATGGCTTGCCGAGGGATTTCTACTACCTGACAAGACTTTTTGCAAGAGCGATACCGAGTGGTGCTTCGGTCTCCGATCCATTTGGTGGCCACAAAACCAAGGGCAATCAAAGTCAAGATTACCCAAAACTTTTTTTGTCGTTGAGAAAGCATACCAATGAGGCGTATTGAGATGAATAGCTAAAAGATGCCTGGGAACGAGGGAGTAGAATATGTTTTAAGTTACGAAACTTTTTTGAGCCCGTTTAGCAAATCTTGCAGAAAATCCACGTGGAAGAGATCCTTATTGGCAGAGATAGGTTATTTGGAATAAATCTAAATTAATTCTAACATTGTATTCAATAAACTCTATTTAGCACTCATGGTGCCCATAGATATATTCATAGCGGATGCTGCATTTCTGGTTCGTACCGGGATCAAGTCCGTTTTGTCCCCCTTGCCCCACTTCAGGGTCATTGAAGAGGCTACTCAAAGCCAAGAGTTGCGTGCCCGCTTAGATCATCATAGACCTGAGGTAGTTATTATAGATTATAATGCACCCCATGCTTTTTCAATTGATGATGTAAAGTATGTGACCGAGCACGCTCCAGATAGTGGGGTGTTGGTTATTTCCTCTGACCTGAAGCGGGATGAAGTGCTGAGGGTGCTGGAGTATGGCGTAAAAGGCTTTTTGCTCAAAGAGTGCGACCACACAGAGATCATTGGAGCCATTAATGCCGTTTCTCGCCAAGAAAAGTTTTTTTGCGGCAAAGTCTTAGATATCATCTTGGAACGACAAACCCAGTCCGCACCAGGAAGTGGAGAAGCCTGTAAACCTACACGCTTGACAGAAAGGGAGATTGAAGTAGTTAAACTCATGGCTGAAGGAGCTCCAACTCAAGATATCGCCGACAGACTTTCTTTGAGCGTCCATACGGTCTATACCCATCGCAAAAATATCATGCGAAAGCTAGGGGTAACCACCGCTGCTGAAGTCATCCTCTACGCATTCAATACTTCGCTGGTCACCGCAGACGCTTAATTGCTCTGCTGTTTTTTGGCCCCTTAGTGGCTTCCTTCTTATTTGAAGGAAGGGCTAATTATCATCATTTCAATCGTGTTTCCTTTACCTTAACCAGTTACGTCTTTCTGGTGCAGGGAAAACGGGTCCTTCAAAATAAGGATTTGACTGGTTTAGGAAGGGGGTAAACGCTAGCTTTAAGCCTCCACTTATGATTTATCTACATCCCTACGCTATTTAACCATGCAATTAATCCTATCAGATAACTCTATTCACTTGAAGTGCACCCCTCAAGATGTGCATCAGTTTCAGCAAGAGACGGAGGTGGAGGATTCTGTCGTTTTTGGGGAAACATTTGGGGACAAATTTATTTTTGCCTTGAGGACTAGTCACTCCTATGAGGAACTTCACGTTAGCCTGATCGCCAACGAACTGCGCATATTCGTTCCCAAGCTTTTGGCCCACGAATGGTGTACCACTGACCGTATTGGCTTTGGTGATACCATGAATGTAGGTGAGGGCAGAGAGCTCAACCTATACGTCGAGAAAATATTTCCTCATCCAGAGGAGGTAACCCCTAACACCGAATCCTAGTTGGCGTATACCCCTTTGTTTAAGCAGAATCTAGATCGAAGTAGAGGCAGCAGAAGTAATAACATAGAGGTGGGGCATGTGAATAGTTAAGAAGTGAAACAAGCATGAATTAGGTCCAGGATAACGGGAAGCATATTTGCTACTTGAGTAGGAAACGAGAAGCTAGAAGCGAAATGCGAGACGAATTGATGCTGATAATCAGTAATTTAAACCAATTTCATTACTCGGCTTTTTCTGTCCATCTACTTAACTCCCTTAACTCCCTTAACTCCCTTAACTCCCCCTCCCATAATGTGCCTTTTCAGTCTGTACCTTCATGGGTTTTTCTCAAAAACGGTTGATAGAGCTAG
>CAZFPQ010000028.1:0-1685 GCA_964521065.1 uncultured Bacteroidia bacterium
TTTTGAGATTCGGTCGCGAAATTGGCTGCCTTGGTTAATTTTCTCTGGCCACTCTGTTACAATGGGAGCACCACTAATAGACTTGCTCTTGGTCCTGCAAGCAGATTTCTGAACCCGGGTCACAGTTCGTACATGGCCTCTCTTGAGATTCGTCTTCAAAGGCTTCATGGTGACAAGCAGGGCAGCTTCAATGGGTCAAAGGAGCCTCTTCGGTAAGGTGCCACGTGAAAGCATCTTTTCTGCATTTTGGGCAAACTTGAGTGGCCATCTCTGTTATTCTATGACATAGTGAATTACTGGATCCTCTACGGTTCTGAGTTGGGTAGGATCAGTTCTTGTTTGATTTTTGCCATCACTTCGATTCTGAAACTATCCAAATTTGATGGATTGGGGACCGCCTTGATGTACTTTATGGCCTTTTCAGTTTGGCCTAAGTTGAAATAGGCATCGGCAAGGTCTACATAGACGTACGAAATAGTAGAATCAATCTCCAAGGCCTTTAAATACTCCTGGATCGATCTCTCATAGAATGAGTGTAGGTTCCATTCATTTCCTAGGTTAAAATATGAAAAGCCCAAATAGGCTCTTGCTTCATAATTCCTAGGGTTCAATTCCAATGATTTTAGGAAGTAGTTTATAGCCTTGGTATAGCTTGACTGAATCTCGTGCTTATTTGTGCTGTTGTAGGCTGAATCAAAATTCATGACCCCCAACAAGAAATTTTGGGTGCTGCTGCTCTCATCAATGAGGTTTTCTTCCAATGAGTGCAGCAATTTGTCCTTACTTTTGCTGTCCCCAATCAAGTCGCTTTCTAGCAGGAACTTCAATGTCTTTCTGGACTCTACGAGGTCTTTGCCCTTAATCAATTCACTGATCTTTTCCTGAGTAAAATTGAGCTTATCTATATCGACTTTGCTCTGAATCGTTAGTTGGGTAGTAAACACGGAAACCAATACTGTAATCAAGGGAATGAGCGCGGTAAGGACTATGGTCCTATTCCTCAATTTTTTCTCTTGAAGGAGGAGCCTTTTTTCTTGGTCTTCTAGGGAGTGCATATAATCTCTTTTTTGTTGAAAGTAGTCAAATTGCCGGTCAGAACTGTAGGTGCTGAGGAACTGCTTTCTCAACAGTTTGGCTACACATAACTTGCCTCGGTTCATAGATTGCTCTATCAAGCTCCCCTAATAGATCCGTCAAATCGACACTAGCCCATCCATGGAGGAAGTATCACAAAATGTTGATCCTTGGTAACCCAAATACAACCCAATAGAGGCTTGATTGAAACGGTAAAACAGCGTTATCAATCCTCTTGAGCACAAGCTTCGTTGTATTCGAGGATAATGTCCAGAAGCTCAGACTCTAGGTCTTTGGTGTAAAAGGTCATTTTGCGGGGGAAACTTATGTCTTCCAATTTGGATTGGATATCCTCGCATTTTTCCAGGATGGGCAAGAACTTTGATTCATATACTTTTCTATCCGCAATGTCGATGAACTCTCCAGTCGATAGTTGGACGATAAAGTGATATTTCCCATACTGGGTGGTCCTAGTTTCGGTGGTGTACATGGACCGATTATTAACGGGAGAAGGATTTCTTTGGACCCTCGTTTCCGTGCTGGTCTTGAACCTGGGGTCCCTCACCCAGCATTTGATCTCTCCATCAATAGATCTTCTTAAATACCTGATA
>CAZFPQ010000028.1:1785-41685 GCA_964521065.1 uncultured Bacteroidia bacterium
TAGCTGGAGGCTACTCAGGTAAGCTCTACAGATTTTGTATTGATGAAACCTTGTCGCATGTGAGGGCATGGCTAAAATATAGACCTCTGGCATCTAGTCCAAGTCTGAGCAAGGCATAAGCCCATTCCCGTTTTCTCATTCTTCTTGTTACAAAATCACCAACCCTTCGACTTCCAACTTTCTAATGCCCACAATCTGCCTAAAACGGACTTCCATGGGACTCACTTACTAAGTACTTGGACAAAGGAAATCGGGGTATAGCCTACGGAGTTAGGGTTATAAGAATGAATAATTGCCACCACATACCCCCTACTCCCGTACCCCGATTACCGTTTTTCTTATGTCTGCTTACTTAAAAAGTCGACTCTGTCTGCAGGAGCTTCCAAGATATAGCTGGTGTCGGTAAAATCGTTGCTATCGTTTTGCCGACACCAGCCAGTTAGTCATGTCTGACTCCTGCTTTCCCCAAAAAACGTACAAGGCTTCTACTCCCCTGCACCGATGATTAGGGGGCCAGTACCTTCACCTTGCATCGCATGCTGAAAGGCAGTCACTTCTTCTTCTTTGAATTGATTCCAAGCCTGTTGAGTGGTTTCCCATTCGGCATGAAGCTGCTGGTATACTTCCACGTATTGATCGGCGGGCTTGAAGTCAGCAATCGCAACGGTAGAGGCCAGGTAGTTCAGCTTTTCCATGAGCATGCCGGGCAGTCGTATAAGATCTTGACCCTTGCCGGTATGCTTCAACTGGATCATCTGATTCTCTATGGCCGTCGCCATGCTGTCAAGGGTGCGCACCTGATCTGCTTTTTCGGCAGGGAGCATCGGAAGCATATCTTTCAGTTGTCGACGCATTTTTTCTGCCTCATTTACCGTTTGGGCGATCTCCTCATAATCCATGCGAATTTTGTCCAAGAGCTCCTTCTGCTCGGCAATATCACTGAGGCTTCCTTCCGTATTGGGGTCTTTCTTGAGTGAAAAACTGTGACTTTGCTCAGCGTCTCCTACTTGAAGGCTTACGGTGTAAGTCCCCGGACTGGCTAGCAAAGACATGGGGGGTACCAAGGGCTCGCGGGTTCTCTGTTCCGATAATTGAACCCAGGGAGCATACAGGGGCTTGGTGCGCAGAACGAGGGCGGTGCTAGGGTCCTCCCTAAAGTCCCACCATACCCGGTTGATACCGGACTTGCCTTTATGCTTGATCGTCCGGATTGTTTCCCCCTCCTCATTGGCAATCACGAGAGATACGCTGTCTTCCATCTCCTCTGCTTGCCAGTAATGCAGGGAGGTGCCGGTCGGCGGATCATCCCCAAAAGAAGCTTCTTTGAAGAACTGCATCACCATAGAAACCGGCTGTAGGCGGAAAGCGTCCTTGGGCTTGAACAAGTGAACAGAGGATTCTGCGACTTTCTCCGTGAATTGCTGAAGGGGCGTCAAGTCGTCAAGAATCCAAATGCCACGGCCATAGGTGCCCACCACCAGGTCGTTAAAATGGGTGGGGATGTCCATCCAGTACATGGGGCTGGAAGGCAGGTTGGTCATGAGTGATTGCCAACTTGCTCCCTGATCCAAGGAGAAGTACAAGGCATTTTCGGTACCTAAATACAGCAGATTGGGATTGATCGGGTCTTCTTTGATCATGCGGCAATAGCTCAGGGGACTATCCTCAATCCCAGTGGTAATTTGCGTCCAACTCTTGCCATAATTGTTGCTCTTGTAGACATAAGGAGCAAAGTCTCCCATCTCGTGGGCATCAACCGTCAGGTACACCGTACCTTCCTCATGCTGAGAAGCTTCAATGTTCCGCACCGCGCCGTATTCCGGCATGTTGGGAATTTTGGCGGTTACATTGGCCCAATTGTCGCCATTGTCCTGACTCAGGTGAACCAGCCCGTCATTGGTGCCGGCCCATAGCAGGCCTTGTTTCAGGGGAGACTCTTCCAAGGCATAGACCACATTGGCGTATTCCACCCCGATGTTGTCCCCCGTCAAGCCTCCTGAAAACTGTTGCTTACTGGGGTCATTGAGGCTGAGATCAGGACTGACAATTTCCCAGCTCTGTCCGCCATTGGTGGTGCGGTGTACATACTGGCTGGCCACGTAGACCGTGTTGTGGTCATGGGGGGAGATGAGCAAGGGGAAAGTCCACTGGAATCGGTATTTGACGTCTGCGGCAGGCATACCCGCGGTCCATTCTGGCCACACTTCCACCTGTCTAAACTGCCCGGTTTCTTCGTGGTAGCGCGTGACCACGCCTCCTAAGGCCCCGAATCCCGATGCACTGGACCAGACCACATTAGGATCTGTGGGATCAGCCGTAGCAAAGCCACTTTCTCCCCCTCCTACATCGTGCCACATGCCGGTAGGAATAAACCCACCAAAAAAGCTTTGCATGCGACTTCTGCTGGGGCCTTTCATGGAGGGCCCATCCTGCCGATTGGTCAGCACATTGTAGGGCACTTCCGTATCCGTGGTTACGTGGTAGAGTTGGGCCACTGGTAATTGTACCCGCTGCCAGGATTTTCCACGGTTGTGGCTAATAGAAAGCCCTCCATCGCCGACCACAATCTGCCGATGGCCATTGCTGGGGTCTATCCACATTTCATGATGGTCCCAGTTGGGGGCCGTTCCCGTTGCGGCGGCCGTTGCGGTTTTACCGCCATCGATACTCGTCGCATAGGCGGCGGTGAAGAAGTATATCTCGTTAGGGTTGTCCGGCGAGGCGGCGCAGCGGGTGTAGTAGGCCCCGCGGCCTGTGAGGTCTCGGTCTGAGTTGATCAGGGCAAATGAATTTCCTCCGTTTTCCGAGCGCCAAAGTTCTCCCGTATTGGTGGGTTGGCCATTTAGGGGGATGCCATCTCCGGTTTCGATCAGCGCAAATAGCCGACCTTGTTGAGCAGGCGTCATGGCCAGGGCAATCTTGCCCACTTCCCCTTCTGGCAAGCCATTGCCTTCCAATTTGTCCCAGGTCTCCCCTCCGTCTACTGATCGGTAAATCCCTCCACCAGGGCCTCCACTGGTACGGGTCCAGGGGCGAATTTCCAGCGACCACATACCCGCAAAGAGAATCCGGGGATTAAAAGGATCCATGACCAAGTCCGAAGCGCCAGTCCCTTCATCCACGTGCAATACCTGCTGCCAGGTTTTGCCGCCATCGGTGGTCTTGTAGATGCCGCGCTCCTTTTGGGGGGTATAGCCATGCCCCAATGCTGCTACATAGGCGATCTCAGGATTGCTGGGATGGACGATGATGCGACTAATTCTCCCCGTGTTATCAAGTCCGAGGTGGGTCCAGGTGACTCCTCCATCGGTGGAGCGCCACACCCCATTGCCAATGGAAACGTTGGATCGGATGAAAGGCTCTCCCGTTCCGGCGTATACCACTTCGGGGTCACTGGGGGACAGCGCGAGGGCTCCGATAGAATGCACGCGCTGTTTGTCGAAAACAGGCTTCCAGTTTAGTCCCCCATCTACCGTTTTCCAGATACCTCCTGATGCCGCTCCCACATAATAAGTCATGGGATCTCCCGCGATGCCGGTGACGGAGATAATCCGATTGCCAACGGGCCCGATATGCCGGAATACCAACTGATCCATCTGCTCCAGCGAAAGCTGCTGAGCGGAGGTCTCAAAGGGTAAGAAGAGAAGAATGGCTAGTAAGCCACAGATAGCGTTTCTCATAAGCCTAAGGGTTTAGAGTTTTGTGATCTACCTAAACTAGCAAAACTTAGCCTCAGAAGAGAATCTGGCTGGGGGAGACGTGTAGGAGCATCCTATGCTGTAAGACTCTGTAGAAGGACGAAACCTTAAATGGGGGTCTATAGGGTACAGGGGGTGCGGCTTAGGGGAAGGTTACAAAGGATAGGGTTTACTATGAGGGTTTATTTTTTTTCAACGATAAAAGTACCTTCAATCCTTTTTAGAATCGTATCAATTTGGTTAGACGGATCTTCTGCCCACCTCATTTCTTCCTGTAAAAGAATACTCACCCTTCCTTTGATTGACATTCCAGGCTCAGGGATTTGATTCAGTTCTAGGCTCTGCTTTATTATTTTCAGGTCCCAATCGTTATAGGGTAAGACATACCAAATCATATAATCAGAGGAGAACCTACCATCAACGATGGTTAATGTTAATTTTTGAATATCAGAAGCAACTTCCCGCCAAATAGACAAAACAAGCGTATCATTTTTCCAGACACCATTTGCAAAAGGAATTCTAGATGACCACTCACTCGTGTCCCGGATTGTTTTCACCTGACAATAAGAATTTCTAATGAGATGGGCAGTATCCTCACTGCTAATCGGCTCGCCAAAGGTGTTTTCAAAATAATTGGAATGTTTTATAACATGCGATGGATAAGTCCAGTCAGTTGAATCGACTTTTAAATTGTTCAGAGTGGGATCTATTTTGACTTTTTCCCATTTATTACTCAGAACAGAAATTATTACAATCAGAAAGACTGGAATTATTTTCATGGTGGGTTTCTGTTTTTCCTAACGTCGATACAGTTGCAGTTGCCACGCCCGAAGGGCATGGGCGGCTGTACGTTGTTAGTGGCTTTTTATGTAAGGTCTAATTGAGTCTTTATCGCAGCCTCAATCAGTTTCATTTCTACGCTTCCGAGTTGACCTGCCCTATTCAAAAACCGCTTTTCGCTCACGGTTGTCAGCTGATCACACATAGCCTTGCTAGGTTTCCCATCAAAGGTGATGAGGGCTTCCCCGGGATATACTTTATCTGCTCGACTGGTAAGCGGCACAACCTGATACCGCTTGAGGTGCTTGTTCGCAACATCGTTGCTTATCACAACTGCAGGCCGCTGTTTGCGAGTTTCACTCCCCACCGAAGGATCAAAATTGACCCACCAAACTTCACCGCGTCGCTTCATAGTTCCTCATGATTGAGGGTTCCCTCTAACCATGCTTCTGCCTCTTCTTCGCGCGCTGTATCGGAAGCCATGGCAGCGTATCCCTCTTCCAAATCAGCCACATAAGATACAGGCTCTGGTTCAGGCTGTTTGAGGTGCTTTTCTATCAAGCGAAATAGCCACCTCAACCGATCACCGGAGAGTTGATCGATCCAGCGAAAAAGGATGAGTTTTAGTTCTGCCTCGCTCATGATTACAAGATACGGATTCCCATTTATTTTGGCTACTCCATCCGCACTTTCTGTACTCACATCTTCTGATTGGTCTGCACCGTGACGATGGCGAGGCCGCGATAGCTGCTGCACACCTGTGCCCCATTTTGATTTTTTGCCACTAAAATCCGCATAAATGGCGTATAGCCCTACCAGATGGGCTAGCTCCGCAGTCTGTCAATGATCCAACTGACCAAGCCTGTACGGCCATAAACCCAAAGCCCCACGATGGAGAGGGAGCCACTATATCCGAGTAAAGAATACGACTGAAATCAAGTCTTTTATTGAGTATAACCCACCTTTAGATCCCCTGTACATCTACTCAATCTCCAAACTATACTTCCTCCCAATTTTTCGGACTTTTCGAAACAAGAACCAGGGGAAGGTAAGGAATGCCGCGCCAATAAAAAGGCCAGCAAAAAAAGCCCATCCTAAACCACCTGCAAATGCCACGATCAGCAAGGAAAAAGTCGCAATTAAGCCCACTAAACCAAGTAAGATTTTCAGCCAAAGCTTTTCAGGGGCTCCGCCCATTTTTTTGACCGTTTCCAATTCCTTGGGCGCGAGCACCATAGACATCCTGTTCGGGGTTCCGGGGATTTGGGTGCTCAAGATGATTTTGTCGTCCTGTATGGACGTAATAATCCCTCGCCTACCAGCAGTGCTGTCTCGGGTGGTGTACCTGATCTCATCACCTACCCGAATGTAATTCACCTTGCCATTTTTCCGATGGGTTAGCTTGATGACTTTATCCTGATTATCGACGATGGAAACTCCTGAAGCGGGGCCATCGGCCCTTTGGGCAGCCCAGGTACGGGGGACTGTCAGCAGCAGAACCACCGAAAGTAGGACTCTAAGGCTAGGAGAGAGAATGGGTTTCATCATAATCTGGTGGATTGGTGGCTTAGGGGAAGGCTAGGGCCATATTTGAACCAAACCCAGATTAATGGCCACGATTCGTTTGGGCAGCTAGGATAAAGGCTAAAATGGGGTATTGACTCTTGTTATGGTTAGCTCGTATGCACTTCAATCGTATCCAAAGTCAAAAGTTTGCCAAGCCCAAAACGCCAGAATAAATCTGATAATGAAGCTGCTCATGATGGGTCACAGAAAACGTTTTGTCCAAATGGCCTTGCTCGCTTTAGCTGCCTACAAAGTTTTTACCTAATGTAGGCAGCAGACAACCATCACCCAAACCGAAGATTCTCTTTAGCCACCTGTTGCCATCTCTTTTGCCGGTGCTTATAAAATTGCTTGGCAAAGGCAGTGATAAAACCGGTCATTCCACCAGCGTAAATGACTATTTCATCTGTATAGATGGTCGTATTGCTGCTTGTGGGCTCTAGTGTGATCTTATGATCCCAGACCCTAATTTGCTTGTCCCATTCCCGGGTCTGAATGATGCGTTCGGAGTCCGAAATTGTCTCGAAAAACAAAGACCTGATTCCTCCAAATGGTAAAAAACCAAAGACTTTTGATCTGGTATAAACGGTGTCCCCTTCTGACCACAATTTGGGAAATGCACCGCCTTCAGGCTTTAGTTTTGTAAAGCCCTTGGTAACATAGATGAGGAGGTCTGAGGTCTTGACATTACCCCAGACGTAGTCGATGGACATCGGGATTTCAGAACTGACAGAAAGTTTTACGGCCCTTACCGTTTTACCCTTATACTGAATGGAGATTGACTCCGCTAGGGTCTCTGTTCTGTTCTTCTGTGCGTGGGCACTAAAAACGACTACCAGGGCCAAAAGGCATACGATAGAATTCTTCTTCATGTCTCCTTGATTTAAATTAGCGTTGAGATGCGAAATTCCGATACTCGCCGCTCAAGCGCATTGATTCAAATCAAGAAGTAGGTTTGCTTATCACCGTGAACGGAAGGCTTGACGGGTCCCTTTTTCATGATTCGTCTTTTGACGCGGCTCAAGGTCTCCGGGGTCATGTCTAAGTAGGAGGCAACCATGTACTGAGGGACCCGTTGCATGAGATGGGGGTGCTCCGCCATGAATGTTTCTACCCTGGTGTCAGGGTCATCGTGGATAATTCTATTGGCTCTTAAAACGGATGTGATATAAGCAGATTCCGCTAAGATCCTTCCCACTCTCTCCCAATTTTTCGACTGAGCATAGAGCTGATCAAGCTTCATTTTGTCAATGCTGTATACGACTGAGTCTTCAAGCGCTTGAATGGGTCTCATCGAAGGACTCTGGGTGATATATCCGAAATAATCGGCCATAAACTGGTTGTCGGAGAAGAACAGCATGAGCTTTTCTTCTCCTTCCACTAGATAAAACAACCTAAACAAGCCCGATTCAACGAAGGAAATTTTTGTGGAATACTGCCCCTCTTTTAGGTAATAATCGCCCTTCTTGATTTCCTCTCGGTTAAAGTGGGCAATTGCTGCCTGGATATCCTGTTCAGAGAGCTTATTCAAGGCTGCCAAATATGCATGAAGCTTCATGGTTCCACTTTTTGTTTCGTGAAAAACTTGTGAAGGTGGTATAAGTGAATCAACACTGCCATGCTACAGCCGATAATGAAAGGTGGTGCATGTAGCAATATTCCATACACAAGATAGGCCGCATTGGCAATCAGTGAAAATAACCGCAGATGAACCATGTTCTTCATGGCCATCGAAATGAGGTTTAGCATCAAGGCCCCATATCCAATAAGGTGAATCATAATGATTTACACATTATTTTTTCGGTTCTATTCAGCACCGTCATCGCTGGTGGGGCAGGTCTGTCATCAAATCCCAATTTGTAGTAGAGCCTATGAGCCTGGGGCATGGACATGGTCGTTTGTAGCCAAAGGGTATCTGCCTCATTTTCTTTGCCTCTCGTGATGCACCTTTCAATTAGCGTAGTGGCTATCCCCATTTTTCTGTATTTGGGGTCTATAAATAGCTTCGCAAATTCAAACGAGGTCTCATCTAGTCTTTTGAGCACCACACAGCCCGCTATTTCTTTTTTGTACTTAGCGAAAAATAGAAATCCACCTGTTTCGAGATAAGCTTTGTCGGGATGTGACAGCGTGAACTCGTCCTCTTCCTCTAGCTGCCCATTTAGCACACTTTCTAGCCAAGGTGCCGCTAGGTCGTAGAATTTTTGCTTGAGGCTCGGTCGATAATCAATGATTGATATCGCTTCACTATCCTGGCTATGTACCCTTTCATTAATCGGAAGAATATGTGATGACCGGTCGATCCTGTCCAAAATGTTCATGAGGTCTGGATGCCCCGAATCAAACAGGTCTTTCAAGGCCTTGGTAAAGGAAAGCCATAAAGGTTCCAGCTCTTTTAACAGGCCTATTCCCTTGCCAGACAGTTGCGCGAGTTTGGACCTTCTGTCGGCGGGATTTATTTCCAGCTGGACCAAGTCCTCTTTTTCAAGCTCTCTCAGTACGTTTTTTACGGAGATATGTGAGAAGTCAATCTGATTCGCGATCTCCATGATTGCCAATGGCTGGTCAGATTTAGCGAGCACATAGAACACGGAAAACCAGCTAGCTTTAAAGTTGATCTTGGCCTCTTTATAGATCTTATCTCCATCCACATAGAGCTTTTCGCTGATCCTCCTAAATCTAGTGGCCCCTGCTAAATGCCCTAGGTCTTTTAGCTTGTCTGTCATTATGTATTTATAAAAGTCCTTTTGTAAATTTGTGAAAGGCGTTTTATAAATCCAACCTGATGGCTAGTTTTCCTGGTTGACTAGTAGGAGATGTAATGTGTTTGCAACGTACCTTATAGCTATGACGAAACTGTTTAGCATCAGTGGTCACACCCGATTAGCCAACTTAGCTTTCAAAACCTCAACCAACTCATGTCTTAGCTCATCTGGAAATCCAGATAAGCCTGGTATGTCATTGTACTCAACTACATGTAGCTTGCCTTCTGCTTCTTCTAAGATATCAATTGCTAAGATATCGGCATGGATGGCTTGTTGCAGTCTTTTGATGCTTGCGACCAGGCTATCCTTCGGGGTAATGAGCTCATAATCTGTCGTTTCAATATTAGCCTTCCAAAACTTTCCCCTTCTTGACATCGCCCATACTTTGTCGTTGATGGCAAGGTAACGGATGTCTCTTTCGTAGTTAATGAAAGGCTCTATCGTAATGTAGTGTTCCGTAACAAAAAGCAGATCTTTGAGGTCCTGCCATTGATTTTCGTCTTTAACTAATACTTTACCAAACCCCCCATGATAGTTCCCAACTTTCACCACGAATGGGAAATCAATCTTGACGTTTTTAAGTAGCGTCGATTGAGTGACGACATTGAAATCGATTACTGGTAGCCCTTGCTGCTTAATTTTTGCCAGCATCGATAATCGATCAAAGCCAATCTTCAAGGTCTGGGGGGCATTTACACAGGGAATACCTGCTAGCTCGATCAGGTTTAATGCGGTTGTTTGAATGACGCTGGGCTTGATTGCCCCCACACGCCACAAAATACCGTCTGGCTCCACGACTCCCTTGGAGTCAACTACAAATAATCGCCCATCTTTTAATACCCAAGAGGTGTTTTGTATCGACTTTTGAACGACCTCGAAATTTGGTAAAAAATCTTGCCAGTACTTCTCTCCATTTACGACAAGAATCTTTTGCATAGGTCCTGTTGTTTTTGACTAATCTCTTCCGACTTTTTGTGGCATCAGGCTCTCACTCTTTCGACTTACCAAAATCTCCTCTAGCCCATTTTTCCTGCAAAGCAAGATACCTCTCTTTAGGCTCACAGCTCAGCCAATGAATGTCATGATCTTGGCATACTTTCAGATGGAACAAGAGGCCAATGAGTGGGTGACCGATAACAAAGAGCAGCCCCCAATGCCCAAATGCATATACCAGGGCAAAGGAAACCCCTACATAGAATGCAAACTTGCCCGGTATTTTCCACTTTGGACGAACGTACTTGCCAGTGTGGAAATAGCCGAGTATCCAGATCAAGACCGAAGTGATTAGGTAGTAGAGCTGGATTTTGTTCATAATTGAGGGGGGCTATCCTGAACTGTGGTTTTGAGTGGGAGGCTTGTTGGCCTTAGAACTAACATACGAATCGCTTGCGATAGAGGCGAAAAACTGACTGAAATTCTCAGAGGAATGGACGTGATTGCTTCGCTACCGAAGTTATTCCAGACCGATTTGAATAAAAACCTGGCCCTCCCATAAAACTTCGTTTTGTGTAGCTATTAGTGATTTCCATCGAATCCTTGGGGCGAAGAAAAGCAATGACTATCATGAGGGTCTTCATCACTGAAAATATGTAGGCCAGAAACATTCCATTATTAATCCCTTCTCGCGAAGGCAATAAAGGGAAAGTACAATATGCCAAAAAGAAGAATGATGCCTGATTAATATTCATTGAGAGGGTTAGGACGATGGTGATAAGTCTTTTCGTTTTTTATCCATCTCTCTTTGAACAATGGTACGTGCAGATTTTCTAGGGCTTTAATTGGCTGAGGGCTAGCTGTAGTAGTAAGGGGAATCATATTTCCTTGATAATCAAAGTAGTAAAAATGGTATGTAGTAATAGGGGGGCTACATTTTATTTCTCCCAACTTAGCTTTTAGCCTGAGTTTAGATTTTTCCGCAAAGTCAGATTCATATGTTGCTGATTACCAAGGGGCAATACAGCTAAAATAGCTGTCAAAACCTGAACGGACTATTGTTTGAAATGTCTTCCAATCATCGATTGCTCCAAAAGCTAAAAAAAACTTTTACCCAAGGGCCAATGGTAGATGGGTAGCTACGGAACCTCATTTTCGCCTGTATTCCTAAAGTTTCGTTCCTGCTGTATCTATATCAGTCCTACTGAAGTCATTTCCTTTATACGATAGCGGTATTTCTTTGTCTTTGGCCAAGGCATATGCATAGCTATCTCCAAGGTTGAGAACGGGATACTCTCGATAGGCAGCACAGGCGATCTCAGCCTGTTGAGGAGTTAGTGAGACGATTTGTATTCCAGCAATCTCTATGAATCGATCCGCAATTTCTTGGGCTGCATCTCCACCTTTGTGCTTCATCACTGCGTGTAACTCTGCGAAAGTGGCGGCCGACATCAATGGCTGGTCATCGGCTTCTATGATTGAGATCAGATCCTCAGCCTCTTCCTCTTGTTGCAGTACAGCTACGATGGCCGACGTATCAACCGCTATCATGAGCCCGGCTGTGCTTTAGGAAGTCCCATTTCATCATAGAGTATTTCATCCCCTTCACGGCGATCCTTAGGTACAAGTGCCTGATACTCGTCAGAAAGGGCCTTTAAGGCGCTTCCTAGACCTTGACGATCGGCCTTAATTCTACGGCACTCTATGGCCAACTGCTCTCGGATCGCCTTTATGACTACCTGAGTTATGTTCTTTCCTGTAAGTTGAGAAAGCTCCTTTGCCATTCGGTAAGCCTCATCATTTTTGATATTAAGATGCATATTATTATGTTTTCCATCTACTAGTATCTAGTATACGGGGATTTTACAGAAGGGACAATCCATCAACTCAAAAAACCGCCGTCAGCCCGTAGGCCAACGACGGTCTTCTTCTATTGAAGTGATTCCTAGTTCGCTATCTCCTAGGGCTGCCCTTCTTCTTAGACTTACGCTCCTGGGCTCTGCGCTCTGCGCGGGACAGCTGACGCTGCGGAGCATCTGATCCGGAGGCGCCTGCGGCCATCACGCTGCGCTCGCGCTGCTTGCGGCGGCGCTGCTCGTCGGCCACGGTACGACCGGTCTTCAAGTTGCTGAAGTCGTCGCGCTTGGCGGTGGTCTGGCGCTCTTGGGCGGCCTCGGTCTTGATCTCGGCTTTGAAGATCAAAGACAGCACTTCTTGGTTCACCGTGTTGAGCATCTGTTGGAAGAGCTGGAAGGCTTCAAACTTGTAGACCAACAAAGGGTCCTTCTGTTCAAAAACGGCGTTTTGGGCCGATTGGCGGAGCTCATCCATCTCGCGCAAGTGGAACTTCCACTTTTCGTCGATCACGGCTAGGGTGGCCGACTTCTCTAGCTCGTCCACCGCATGACGTCCATTGGTGGCGATCACTTCATCGGCATTCACGATGATCTGTAGCTCCTTGCTGCCATCGGTAAAAGGAATCAGGAAACGGGTGGGCTGCTGAGAGCCTTTGTTGTTTTTGCGGATGGCTTGGATGCCATCCACCAAACGCTGGGCCAGCGCAGCCGACTTACGGTCATAGGCTTGGCGGGCGGTCTCATACAAGGTGTCAGCCAACTTGCCTTCGTCCTCATTGTTGAGGTCGCGCTCATTGATCGGCGATTCGATGGCCAAGAAGCGGAAAGCACTCATCTTGAGGCCCTCGGCATCGGTCATGTCGATGTGGGCGTTGATCAAGGAGGTACAGAAATCCGCCAACATGTTGTCCAAGTCTACCTTGATGCGGTCTCCATAGAGCGCGTTGCGGCGGCGCTTGTAGATCACCTCCCGCTGGGAGTTCATCACGTCGTCGTATTCCAGCAGGCGCTTCCGCATGGCAAAGTTGTTTTCCTCAACCTTGCGCTGAGCGTTGGAGATGGAACGGGTGATCATCTTGTGCTGGATCACCTCTCCATCCTCGTAGCCCATGCGGTCCATGACCTTGGCAATGCGGTCGGAACCGAAAAGGCGCATCAGGTCATCTTCGAGCGACACGTAGAACTGCGAGAGTCCTGGGTCTCCCTGGCGTCCGGCCCGTCCGCGCAGCTGCCGGTCGATGCGCCGCGATTCGTGTCGCTCGGTACCGATGATGGCCAAACCGCCATTTTCTTTGACTCCTGCGCCTAGCTTGATGTCGGTACCCCGTCCCGCCATGTTGGTGGCGATGGTTACGGCACCAGGCTTACCGGCCTCAGCTACGATCTCGGCCTCGCGTTGGTGCTGCTTGGCGTTGAGAACGTTGTGTTGGATGCGGCGCTGCTTCAAGATGCGGCTCAGCAATTCAGAGACTTCTACCGAAGTGGTACCGACCAGCACAGGGTTCCCGGCTTCTTGTAAACGCAGGATCTCATCGATCACTGCGTTGTATTTTTCGCGCTTGGTGCGGAACACCAAGTCGTCCCGGTCATCGCGCAAAATGGGCCTGTTGGTGGGCACCACCACGACTTCCAGTTTATAGATTTCGTAAAATTCTGCTTCCTCCGTCTCGGCGGTACCGGTCATCCCCGCCAGCTTGTGGTACATCCGGAAGTAGTTCTGCAGGGTCACCGTGGCAAAGGTCTGGGTGGCCGCTTCCACCTTCACATTTTCCTTGGCCTCAATGGCTTGGTGCAGACCGTCAGAATAGCGACGTCCAGGCAGCACCCGACCCGTTTGCTCATCTACGATGTTGACCTTGCCGTCTTGCACGATGTATTCCACGTCGCGCTCAAACAAAGTGTAGGCCTTGAGCAACTGATTGATGGCGTGTAGGCGCTCGGACTTTTCTCCATAGTCGCGAGCGGCTTCGTCTTTAAGCTGCAGCCTTTTTTCTTCGGTCAAACTTTCGTCACCTTCCAGGGCGCTGAATTCCGCGGTGATGTCTGGCAACACGAAAAAGTCTGCATCTTCTCCGGCACGGGCCAAGTCATCACGTCCTTTATCGGTCAGCTCGATCTGGTTGTTTTTCTCGTCAATGGTGAAGAAAAGTGGCTCGTCAGCCTCAGGCATGCGCTTTTTGTTGTCTTGCAGGTAGACCCCTTCTACCTTCTGCAACAAGACTTTCATGCCGGGCTCTTGTAGGTACTTTACCAATCCGCCGTTTTTGGGCAAACCGCGGAAAGCCCGGAAGAGGTCCAATCCTCCATTTTCTTCGTCACCTGCAGCTAGTTTTTTCTTGGCATCGTTGAGGTAGCCTTGGATCAAGCGACGCTGCTTTTTCACCAGCTGGTCTATGCGAGGCTTGAGCTCATTGTACTCGTGCTTGTCCCCACGGGGTACGGGACCCGAGATGATCAATGGCGTCCGTGCCTCGTCGATCAGCACCGAGTCAATCTCGTCAATGATGGCGTAGTAGTGGTTGCGCTGAACCAAAAACTCCGGGTGAGTGGTCATGTTGTCCCGGAGGTAATCAAAGCCAAATTCGTTATTGGTCCCGTAAGTAATGTCGGCGCGGTAAGCTTTACGCCGGGCATCAGAGTTGGGCTGATGCAGGTCGATACAGTCCACGGTGATGCCGTGAAACTGGAAGAGGGGAGCATTCCATTCGGCGTCTCGACGGGCCAGGTAGTTGTTCACCGTTACGAGGTGGACCCCCATGCCGGTCAGGGCATTGAGGAATACGGGCAAGGTGGCGACCAGGGTCTTACCTTCTCCGGTAGCCATCTCTGCGATTTTTCCTTGGTGGAGCACGGTACCCCCCATCAACTGTACATCGTAGTGGATCATGTTCCACTCGATCTCAGCGTCGGCGGCGGTCCAAGCCCCTTTCCAGGTAGCTTGTTCTCCATTGATTTGGATATGCTCCCGGGTTTCGGCTAGCTCGCGGTCATATTCATTAGCAGTCACCACCAATTGACCGTTTTCGGTGAGGCGACGGGCGGTTTCTTTGATAATGGCAAAGGCCTCGGGGACCATTTCCTCCATCAGTTCATCCAAGCGCTCATAGCGCTGGGTAGTCAGCTCATCGACCTGCCCAAAAAGTCCCTCCTTTTCGTGAATATCCTCGGTTTGGTTGGCGATGTCCTTGATGCGGTCAATTTCCGCCACAATGTCAGCGGTCTCATCAATCATCCGCTGGCGCAGCCCTTGGGATTTTTCCCTCAGCTCATCATCACTGATCTGGTGGATTCCGGCATAGACCTCGTTGATTCGTTCAACGTAAGGGTGTAAGTCCCGAATATCCCGATCCTTTTTTGAGGGAAAGAGCTTATTAAGCAAATTTTTCATGTCGTCTATTTAGAGATAGTGAGATAATGAGAGGTGAGACATGATGACCATAGTGGTTTCTTTGTTGCCCCACAAAACAGCATCTCATTCTTTCTTTTTAGCAATTATATTGGACAAAGACGCTTCCCACCTGGATTTGGTCTAAGTCTGAAGCAAATTTATCAAAATCATTCATTTATCCTGGCCAGTACCTTGCTCTGGCCAATGAGTTCTAGCAGTTCCTCGTGAACATAAGCATTGGTGGCCACGATTTGTCTGCCGAAGATGAAATTATTTCCTCCCCGAAAATCGCTCACCTTTCCACCGGCTTCTTGAACGATCAATGAACCTGCCGCAGCGTCCCAAGGCTTGAGCCCAGTTTCAAAGTAAATATCCAAGCGACCTGAGGCTACATAGGAAAGGTCTAAAGCCGCGCTACCAAGGCGTCTTAGGCCGTGGGTGCGCCTCATGATGTCGTAGACCATCTCTAGGTACTCCTGCACCCATTCACCGATGGCGTAGGGAAATCCCGTGGAGGCGAGGGCCATGTTCATGTCCTTACGCTCACTTTTACGGATGGGTTTGCCATTCAAGCTGGCTCCCGCACCCAGCTCTGCTTGGAACATCTCTCCGCTGATGGGTTGATAGACGTAGCCTAGGATGGTTTCTTCGTTTTTTTGCAAAGCCAAGGCCGTACAAAAGTGGGGCAATCCGTGGGTAAAGTTGGAGGTGCCATCAATGGGATCAATGATCCAACGGTACTCGTTGCTTCCTTCGCTGTTTTCTAGTTCTTCGGTGATGAAGCCGGCGTGGGGAATGATGGCTTCACAGCCTTTGCGCAGGCGACGTTCCGCCTCTACATCGACGAAGGTGAAGGGATCATTTTGGCCTTTGTATTCAACTTGATCATAGGAAAACTTTTCAAACTCTTCGGCGATAAAGCGGCCGGTTTCGCGTAGGAGTTCTTGCAGTTGCTGGTCGAGTTGAGTGGACATGAAAAATGAGTTGGGTTTTGTGTAGGGGATAGGGAAATTATTCGGTACGGGGAAATGAGACTTTTGTGTCTTTGCCTCCTACGCTGATGACAATTTCACCCTTGGGAGGATGCTGGGTAAAGTGTTGGACCAATTCGGCCAAGCTGCCTCGCTGATGCTCTTCGTGCAACTTGCTGAGTTCCCGACTGACACAGGCGGGACGATCTTCGCCCAGATGCTCCCCCAATTGGGTCAAGGTCTTGACCAAGCGATGCGGAGACTCATAGAGCACCAACGTACGGGTCTCCTCGGCCCACTGGGCAAAGCGGGTTTGTCGACCTTTTTTCAAGGGAGGAAATCCTTCAAAGACAAATCGATCACAGGGAAGTCCGCTGGCTACCACGGCCGGGATGAGGGCTGCCGCGCCAGGTAATACCTCGATCTTTATCCCTTGAGCAATGGCTTCACGAATCAGCAAGAAGCCTGGGTCGGAAATTCCAGGGGTACCCGCGTCGGAGATCATGGCTAGGTGGATATGCTCCTCCCGAACCCGCTCTAGCAGTTTGGGCACTCGCTGATGCTCATTGTGCTGATGCAGGGCTATTTGGGGCGTATCAATCTCAAAATGTTTGAGCAGTTTTCCGCTGGTGCGGGTATCTTCTGCCGCGATGAGGTCGGCCTCCTTCAAGGTGCGAAGCGCCCTCAGGGTGATGTCCTCTAGGTTGCCAATGGGCGTGGGTACCAGCGTTATCATGGCGCGAAGATACGAGCTTCGCAGGATTTGAGAAAGCGGTGTTGAGTAGATGCCTTGCGGGCACAGGTTTTAGGGCCATTCCGCTTGGGTGACAGGGGTGTTTGTCGTTTGGAAACGAAAAAGTTAGGATCCCTCGGGGTTTGGAAACCCCTCGGAACTTGGTAGGGCCATGTAGTTCTTTTTAAATCAAACTTAACTACTCACTTGGGTCATCCTGATAGCCTGTCCTGCTGAGCGCAGCGAAGTCCCGCAAAGCGGGGAGCGAAGTCGAAGGGACCGAAGGGAGGAAGGATCTCACGGGCTTTACTTTCTACTCCAACCTTCCTTTTGCTGCCCCTAGAAGCTGCTTTTAAATGAGGAACGCATGGCCAGTGCTACCGTTGAGATCCCTCCTCGCTAGCGCTCGATCGGGATGAATCTGAATGCTATAGGCTTCGTTTGGGATGCTCGGTTTTCTCTGAAAAAAACGCTGGATAGGTTCCTGGCCAAGCTGAACAGCCTTCCTTAATCCGTCCCCGCCGCCATGCGCTTCAAGAACTCACTCTTACGCCGGGCTGATACATCAAGCACCGTGCCGTCAGTCAGTTCGACGTAGCCTCCGCGTCCCCGGGTGTAGTTTTTGAGGAAGTTGAGGTTGATGAGGTGGGACTGATGAATGCGGAAAAAGTTGTTGTCCCGCAGCATTTCGTCGTACTCTTTGATGGTACGTGAAACCAGGATCTTGCGGCCATCGGTTAGGAAGATAAACGTGTAGTTGCGGTCTGATTCGCAGCGAATGATGTCATCGGGATTGACCACGGTAAAGCCGTTCGAGGTGGGCAGCACGATGCGCTTGAGTGGCTGGGCCATGCTGCGCAGGTTCTGAATCAAGGCATCCAGTTTGGCGGCCTGTTGCTCAGGCTGGGCCTCGCCTTTGTCATGCTTTTCTTTGACTCGCTCTACCGCAGCTTGTAACTCATCAATGTCCACGGGCTTTAGCAGATAGTCGGTAGCCGAAAACTTAAAAGCCTTCATGGCATACTGGTCGTAGGCCGTGGTGAAAATTACGTCAAAACCTTTGTCTGAAGCTTGCTCCAATACCTGAAAACCATCCCCATCTGGTAGCTCGATGTCTAGGAAAAGCAAATGGGGTTTGTTGACGGCCAGGGCTTCTAGGCCTTCCGCGACGTTGCCTGCGATGTCAACTACTTCTACGCCTTCGCAATATTCAGTGATCAAGTCTTTGAGGAGTTCCTGGCTGTTTTTTTCGTCTTCTACGATTACGGCTTTTAGCATGGCTTTGGATGGATAGGTGTATCAGCGATCGTTTCAGTAGGGCAAACTACCTATTTTTCAAGTATTCCGCCAAAGCCAAGCGTACGTCACCTGCGATGGCTTGTTCGGCGGGATGGGTAATCGAAACAATTGCTGGGTTCTCAGGGGTAAGATAGCCTAGATTTTGTTCCAGCCCGGTCAACAAAAAGTCGCCCATGGCTACGGAATAGACGCTGTCAGGATCTAAAGGTTGCCCGCCAATGTACCACTTTCCTCCCTTGAGTTGGATCAAGTGCCATTGGAGGTAGCCCCCAGAGCCAATGTTGCGTTGGCCACTTTCCAACACCTGCCGCAACAAATGTCCTTGCATCTTCACCCGGATCACTTTTCCCCCAAAGGGCAGAGCCCGTACCAAATCAAATTGGGTAATGTCTCCGGCCAAATAATCATCCAAGCGGACCATGCCTCCATTAGCCAGTGCACAGTCTACGCTGTCCCAGGCTTGATACATGGCCTGGGTCATGGCTTGCCCCAGGTTGGTCTGCCGGGTGCGGATGTGACTTTCCAAGCCATCTAGTGGGGTTTCCAGGCTGGCCACTGGAGCAGATAGGTCTAGGCCTTGGGCTTTGAAGGCTGCGTAGGCTTTTTCTTCCCAGGTTTGCACCCTGGCCGTCACTTCTGGGTCTAGACTGAGGGTTTCGTCAATGGCGTTTAATTCAGATTTGACGCTTACTTCTCCAGTAAAGCGGTTGAAGCTGACTCGGTGTACATAAGCAGTCTTGGCATTGGCATCTGCTTTGGCGATGGGCACCCCCCCTACGACTTCGTAGTGATGCTCATGTTCGTGTCCTCCCATGATGAGCTTGAGGCCAGGCAGCCACGTGGCAAGGTCGCGATCTTGATCGATGCTTAGGTGAGTCAAGGCGATGATAAAGTCGCTGCGAGGCAAGAGGTCTTTCCATTGGGCCAGGGCACTTTCTTTCAGATCCTCATAGTGTACATAGTCTTGCTGGTTGGCAGGTAGGCAGAGGCTCATTACCCCAATCCGAAGGGAACTCCCTTGAGTTCTGGGTACCTGAAGTACTTTGGTTACTTCTATGGGCAATTCCTGACGCAGAAAGGCTTGAGGTCCCTCGGGGCCATTTTGGCGAACATTGCCTGCGATCCATTCAAATTCTGATTCGTCTAGGCGGGCTTGCAGTTCTGCTTCCTTGAGGTCGAACTCATGGTTGCCAAAGCAAACTAAGTCAAAGCCCACGGCATTCATGATGTCTACCATGTGGGCGCCTTTTATCCGTTGCCCATCAATCTTTACGGTTCCGATCACAGAAGGGCTGAGAAAGTCTCCCGCCATCACGGTGAACAGCGGCGGTTTTTCCTCTCGGAGCTGCTTCTTTAGGGTCGCCAGCCGGGCCATTCCGCCATATTTTCCTCCTTGGATGGGGGCGATCTCGTATACGTCGTTGACTTGAAGGAAAGAGAGGTAGTCGTTGGGGTCAGGGGCTGGACCTTGGGGTGCTTGCGAAGATTTGCAAGCAGTGAAGGCCAGCAAGGAGCCAATTAAGAGAAGCCGTAAGATGCGCATGGAAGCCTGGTAGCTTTTGGGGTGAGTTTATTTTTTCGGGCAAAGAAAAATAGCACATCCCCGGCGGAGATGCCCAATTTTCTTGAGAATTTGGGTGGAAAGGCGGGAAGCGGAAGGCGTGGTGTGGAACTCGTGAATAAGAAATGAAGCCTACCCGTAGGATGGTTTTATCCTCTTAGCGCGGCATGAAGACGCAAGGACAGGCTGATCAAATTCATTTGGGGATTGGCGTTTCCGGCGAGGTGAAGGCGAGCCTGTTCCATGAGTTCAGCCATGCGGTCTACTTTGTCCACGGTGACCAGCTGGGAAAACTTTTCTTGAAAAGCTTTTTCCTGCTCGGTAGCTAGGGCCAGCTGAGGACTTCCTAGGTGGTAAAGCAGGGAGTCGCGGAGCTTTTTGACGCCAGCGGCCAAGAAGAGCTTTTGATACTCTTTGCTTTCCTTCTGAATCTTAGCTACCTGATCCTGGATCTTTTGGTAGTCTCCTAAATACACCGCTCGTAGCCAGTCGATGTAGGTGGAACTGATGGCTTGAGAGTTTTCGCTGAGAAACTCCACTGCGTTGCCAATGCTGCCTTCCGAAATGGAGGACAGTTCTTGAGCTAAAGCAGGTTCCAGGCCGCGCTTATTGATCAGGTATTGCTCAATCTCTGGAGAGGTCAATCGACGTAACTGAATGCGCTGGCAGCGGGAATTGATGGTGGTGAGAAGCTGTGACGGATCGCTACAGGTCATCAAAATGAGGGTGCGATCCGGTGGTTCTTCCAGCAGCTTGAGGAAGGCATTGGCGCCTTCGTTGCGGATGCGCTCCGCATTCCAGACGATCACCACCTTGAAAGGTGCTTCAAAGGCCTTGAGGTAGATGCCTCGTTTCAATTCTCGGATCTCGTGGACACTGATGAAGAGTTGCTTGTTGTCCCCTCCTAGGGTTTGTTGCCATTGACTAAAGGTGAAATAAGGGTCCTCGACGAATGGCTCTCGGAATAGGTGAAAATAGTCGTTGCTCAGGTAGCGTTTGCCTCCCTCCGTTTTGGCGATGATGGGCAGGATAAAGCGAATATCTGGGTGAATGGCCTTGCTGATCTTGATGCAGTTGGCGCAGCGTCCACAGCTATCGCCATCCTGCGGATTTAGGCAATTTACGTATTGGGCCAAGGCCTGGGCCAGAGCCAGTTTTCCCACACCCGAGGGACCTGTCAGCAACAAGGCATGGGCGAGGCGTTCTTTGGCGATGGCGTCACGCAGGGTATGGATGGCCTGCTCTTGTCCGATGATGTCTTTGAATGGCACGAAGGCAAGTTAGCGAAATGTAGGGGAAGATGAGAGAACTTAGGAATAGATTAGCAGGTATGCGGTGATCAGTGTGATTGAATAAGGCCCGAAGGGCTTCTTAGCTGTTAAATCCAAATACTGCAGCAAGGGTTTCGATGAATCATTAGGTTGGGACTCATCTTGTTTACCAAGCCATTGCTTTTCCGTATATTTAACCATGCACCAGATAAAAGCGGCCTTGAAAGATTTGCCCCAGCGTTTGATTACTGTCTCAGAGTATTATCAAATGGCTCAATTCGGTATTCTAGGCCCAGACGAGCATGTGGAATTGATCATAGGAAAAATTGTCCCCATGAGCCCAATCGGTAAGCGTCATGCGTTGTGCGTCAATTTGTTGAATCAACTATTGCTACCATTGCTAGGAGAAGAAGCGGCCCTAACCATTCAAAACCCTGTCCACCTAGACGATTACTCGGAGCCAGAACCTGACTTGGCAATTATTAAAGCCCCACTGAGTCGCTATCTCTCACATCATCCAAGGCCTTCAGAGATTTTTCTCGTTATCGAGGTAGCGGATACTACTCTGGAAAAAGATCGAGAAGTCAAGTTGCCACTCTATGCAAATGCAGGTATACCCTGCTGCTGGATTGTCAACCTGGAAGAAGAGCAACTTGAGATATATGAAGATCCGAAAGATGGAGACTACACTCAGCAGCGAGTTTTGAGAAAGAACGGACAAGTTTCCTTACCTCTTGAGTTAGGCACGCTAGCTCTTGATAAAATATTGATCGGATGATTACCAGGGAGTGGTTCTACTCGACAAATACATTATATTCATTTATACTTCTTCCTCATTCAAGCGATTAGACCAGCGAAAATAGGTGGTAGCAAACAACTATCTCAATATTAAAACTCTTATCTCAAGGTCCTCGCATCTCAACGTCTCACCCTCTCCCAAAGAGACCATTTTTAGCCTTGCTAAAAAATGATTAAACGCTCATTTTCCCCTATTTATGAGATATCTGTACACCCTTTCCATCCTGATATTTCTCTGGGGCTGCGAAGCCCAGCGTCTGAACCGACTCTGTGAAGAAGGACCCGCTAATACCATTGCCTACAGCGATTTAGGCTTGACAGAATTAGCCGGACCCAACTGTTGGTCCGTGATGGGGACTTTTTCAACGGGTGTGGTGGAAGGTGGACCAGATAGAAATCATTGGCTGATAGGTAACCAAGCCGCATACGACACCTTGAACTCCCGCATACAAGCGGAGTGGCAACATCAGCGAGAAAATGTGCTGGGAGCGCCTGTTTGTGACTCTATCGTGCTCCCTACCATAGACTTTTCCCAAAATTCGCTGTTACATATTCGGATGACCACCACGGGATGCGAGCAAAAGGAAAAGCGAATAGAGATCGTCAGGTGCGATGAAACTCAAACCTATCAGGTTTTGCTGAAATGGCCTTACAAAGGCGGCTGTGAACCTCTAGTTATTGCTAGAGAGTGGCTCCTGATTCCACCTTTAGAGCCTGGCTATACCCTAGAGATTCAAGACCATACACCATAGCTGGAACCCCATTCACCCTTTTCCACATTTCGTGCAAAAATCCTCCAGCATGTGAGTTTTTTCCTGAGTAAATTAGCATAAAGCTAAAAAAGCTGACATTGTGATTTTGAGGAATCGAGATACCTACCACACAACGAAAAAGAATTCCCTTTCCACCTAAGGTCTTGATCTTTCCATATCCCAAGCTCACAATATCTCAGACTCACAATACCTCAGACTTAGGCTCTCACCATCTTCTCACATGCCCGATTTCGTTCATCTTCATACCCACACGGAGTTCAGTCTGCTCGATGGAGCTGCCAAAATCAGTGACGTCACCAAGAAAGCCGCCTCGCTGGGCATGTCTCACGTGGCCATCACCGACCATGGCAACATGTTTGGCGTGCCCAAATTCGTTTTGGCGGCCCGGAAAAATGGCATTCAACCCATCGTAGGGTGTGAATTTTACATCACTGAGCAAGACGCCAAAGTTACCGGCCGTTTCAAAGACGCAAGCGGAAAGATGAAGGAGGTCAACCCTCGCTACCATCAGATTGCTTGGGCCAAAAACGCAGAAGGCTACCGGAACCTGGTCAAGCTCTGCTCCTACGGCTATACCGATGGCATGTATGGCAAGCCGCGCATCGACCACGAGATGCTAAAAAAGCACTCGGAAGGCTTGATTGGCTCTACCTGTTGCCTAGCTGGGCAAGTCAATCGGACCTTTTTGGAAAAGGGAGAGGCAGAAGGGGAGAAAATGCTTCACCAGTACCTCGACATTTTTGGCAAGGAAAATTACTACATCGAGATCCAGCGCCACACCCTGGGTGACATGGACAAATGCAACGAATGGTTGCTGCGCATGGCCAAGAAGCATGACCTGAAAGTCATCGCCACCAACGACGTTCACTACGTCAATGAAGAAGATGCCCAGGCCCACGACCTGCTCTTGGCTTTGCAAACTCAGTCGGACTACGACGACCCCAAGCGGTTCCGCTTTACCGACGACCAGAATCGACTGAATCCCCGCTTTTTCTTCAAGACCCAGCAAGAAATGGCGGAGCTGTTTCCCGATGAGCTCCAAGCGTTAGAAAATACCGTCGAATTGGCTGAGCGCTGCACCTTCAAGATGAATCTGGCAGGGGACATGATCCTGCCCCAATACAAGGTACCTCCGCAATTTCCCAGCATGGACGACTACCTGCGCCACATGGTTTGGGAGCGGGCACCTCGGCGCTACCACGAGATTACCGAAGAAGTGCGTGAACGGGTGGAGCGAGAACTGGCCATCATCAAAAAGATGGGCTACGCAGGTTATTTCTTGATCGTGCAGTCTTTTACCACCGAAGCAAGAAACCGGGGGGTATACGTGGGACCAGGACGAGGCTCCGCCGCAGGATCGGTGATTGCGTATGTGTTGGGGATCATCGACATCGATCCCATGAAGTACGACCTTCTCTTCGAGCGCTTCTTGAATCCTGAGCGGGTTTCGCCGCCAGATATTGACATCGACTTTGACGATGAGGGGCGCCAAGAGGTGATCGACTACGTGGTTGGAGAATATGGGCGAAAGTCGGTTTCGCAGGTGATCACCTACGGAACCATGGGGGCCAAAACGGCCCTGCGGGACGTCGGACGGACCTTGGCTATTCCTCTTAATGAGGTAAACCGCATCGCCAAGATGATCCCTGACAAACCAGGCATGAGCTTCAAGAAGGCCTTGGACCCCGAAAATAACCCCGACTTTGCCCACGAATTGTCGCGGCTCTTTGAAAGCAAAGACCCGATGATCAATAAGATGATGCGCTTCGCCAAGACCCTGGAAGGCACCGCCCGCCATACGGGCGTCCACGCTTGTGCCGTGATCATCGCTCCAGGAGACGTGACCGACTATGCGCCAGTTTCGGTGGCGCGGGATAGCTCGCTCATCACCCAATACGACGGCCCCATGGCCGAAATGGCTGGGCTGCTCAAGATGGACTTCCTTGGCTTGAGGACCTTATCCATTCTCAAAACAGCGATTCGCCTGACCAAAGAAAACCACGGCGTAGAGATCGACCCTGAGCGCATTCCGCTGGACGATCCCAAGACTTATGAGCTATATCAGCGAGGTGATACGGTGGCCACCTTCCAGTTTGAGTCCGACGGCATGCGCAAATACCTGCGTCAGCTCAAACCCACCAACATAGAGGACCTCATCGCGATGAATGCCCTCTATCGACCAGGTCCGATGGACAACATTCCTTCTTTCGTCAACCGAAAGCATGGGCGGGAAAAGATCGAGTATCCCCACGACATGTTGGCGCCGATTCTCCAAAATACCTACGGCATCATGGTCTACCAGGAGCAGATCATGCAGGTAGCCAGGACCATGGGGGGCTACTCCATGGGCGGGGCAGACCTGCTGCGGCGAGCCATGGGTAAGAAGAAGATGGAGATCATGGAGAAGGAGAAGGTGAACTTCATTGCGGGGGCAGGAGAACGAGAGGTAGACAAGAAAACGGCGGAGGAGGTCTATGCCTTGATGACCAAATTTGCCTCGTATGGATTCAACAAAAGCCATTCAGCAGCCTACTCCGTGCTAGCCTTCAAGACCGGCTACATGAAGGCCCATTACCCGGCTGAGTACATGGCGGCGGTATTGACCCACAATGTCCATGAAATCAAGAAAATCACCTTCTTCATTGAGGAGTGTAGAAGGATGGGCATCAAAGTGCTGCCCCCTGACATCAACGATTCTCAGGCTTTATTTTCGGTCAATAAGGAAGGACAAATTCGATTTGGATTGGAGGCGATCAAAGGCGTTGGCCACGGCGTGGTAGAAGAAATCATCAAGCAGCGCAGGGCAGAGGGCTCCTTCCAATCGATCTTTGATCTTTGTACCCGTATGCCTCCTCGGAGCATTAACCGCAAAGTGCTGGAATCCTTGGCCTACGCGGGGGCATTTGATGGGTTTGGGGTTGAGCGCTACCAATACTATTTACCCGTGTCAGATCGGGATCCCGGTAACATCTTGGAGCGTGCTGTACAGTATGGCTCAAAAATCCAGCAGGAACGCATGTCGCCCCAGGTAAGTTTGTTCGGTGATTCCTCTGGATCGGATTCCGCCCTGCAGGAGCCATCGATTCCCGTAGGTACCATGCAAGATGGACTCATTGTCGAGGCCTGGACCGAGTTGCAGCGCTTGAATTATGAGAAGGAAGTGATTGGATTCTACCTCTCGGGGCATCCCTTGGATCGGTTTAAGTGGCAAATGAGCTCTTTCTGCAACGCCAGCGTGGCCGACCTGAGCGAAGAACTAACTACCCCGGCTCGGGACTTACGTCTGGGAGGGATCGTGACCAGTGTACGGGAGCGGATCTCCCGCAAAGGCAACAAGTTTATGTCTTTCACCATTGAGGACTTTGGTGATTCTGCGGAACTAACTTTGTTTGGGGAGCAGTACGAGAAATTTCGAGGCCTCATTCGCCAAGATGAAATGCTTTACATCACCGCTTGTCGCCAGGGGCGCCGATATGACCCCACGGCCATGGAGATCCGCATTTTGGACATGCGTCTGATGACCACTGACTTGTTTGACGCCATGGTCAAGGCTTTGTGCGTGGAACTCAATAACCAGGAATTGACCAAGGAATTGGTTTCAGAGTTGGAGCAGCTCTTCACCCGCTTTAAAGGCAGCAAAGATCTCCAATTTAGGATACGAGATCCTCGGTACATGGCAGACATTCAGATGGTCTCTTCGGATTGGAAGGTGGCTCCAGACGGAGATTTGGTAAGGGAACTAGAGGAGATGGGCATTGGGTACTCTCTTAAGTAAAGGGCACAACCTATTTTGAATCCAGACCGTTACTTGGTTTTGCTAACCCATTCCAAAGTGCTACCTGCCATGTTCATACGCTCCTCAAGGACTCTCCTGATTATCCTTTGCCTAGCCAGTTCTTGGTCCTGGGTCCAGGCCCAAAACTTTTCTCTAGATGGAAACCCCTTTCTACAAGGAATGCGGGCCACCAACCCCAAGGGCCTTCCCCCAGGGGTAAAAGGCTACGGAGACCTAGAAGGCACGCCTTTTTTATACGAGGAGTTCCAGTCGGGAACCTTACATTTTGTATCTGGCAAGAATGTAGATGCCACCATCAATTATGATGTGTTTAACCATGAGGTACTAGTAGAGTTGAAACAGCAAACCATGAGTTTGCCTCATCCCAACCTACAAGGCTTTTCTATTACCTCCCCAGAAGGGAAGAAGTTTGAATTTCGTAATGCCACCCAATGGGAAGCCCTGTCTTCCATTGATCTAGCCGAAGGCACCTTTTTAAGATTGATTCAGGATGGCGAATACACCTTGGTTGGAGAGATGCGCAAAAACTTTCTGCCAGCCAAACAAGGTGATTCTTACGGAAATGATCGGGATGCCCCCACTTTCAAAGACCAGCCAGAAAGGTTCTTTCTTATCGAACCGGGAGGCACCTGTGTCAAAGCAAAGCTGCGTAAAGGCTGGTGGCTAAAATATGCTCCTGACCAAGCAGATGCGATCAAGGCTTTTGTTAAGCAGGAAAAAGTCGATCTATCAACGGCAGCGGGATGCGCCAGATTGGTAGAATGGCTGGGGGAGCAGAAGTGAAGAGGGAATAAGTTAAAGAAGTTAAGGAGTGAAGAAAGTTAAGGGGTTAAGGCTTTTTGCCCAGAGCCCTAGCTCGCTGTTTCTCCATCAACTGGAGCAAATCGGTCCATTAGCCAAATGACCAAGCCTCCCACCACGATGAGCGCTAAGGCGATCAGGGTAACGCTTGAACCCCAATCGGGGAGGTACCATTCGTAGCCCAGTACGACCTCTTTGGCTTCCTTACCAGCTCGTTCGATCAGGGTTGTTTCGGCTTTTTTCCATGGCCAAATGACCAGCAAGGATCCTAAGACAAAGCCCGTAAGCAAGGAGATGGTTTGATCTCGATAGTGTTCAAAGACCCAAGAAAGCAGGCGAGAAAAGGCCAATAGGCCCAGTACCGCTCCGATTGCAACGGGGATGAGGATGCCCAGATTGAGGTCGCTTACCGCGTTGACCATGATCAACTGGTAGTTGCCCATGATGATCAGGACAAACGATCCGGAAAGGCCGGGTAGGATCATGGAACACATTGCCACCACCCCACAAACCATCAGGTACCAAATGGCCTCGTTTTCATTGGCGGGGCTGAGTAATGCCAGCGCTACCGCTGCCCCTGTTCCAATCAGAAAGGCCACAAGGGTGACGGCATTCCATTTCTGGACTGTGCGTCCAACGGAGTATATGCTGACCAAAATTAGCCCAAAGAAAAAGGCCATGACCCAGATAGAGTAGGTCTCGTCCACCAACAAAACCTTTAACAACCGAGCCAAAGAAAGAATGCTAACCCCGATACCCAGAAAAATAGCGGTGAGGAAGGTGCCATCAATTTTTTCCCAGAAGCCCTTGATGTCAAATTTGATCAACAATCTCAGGGCTTCTCCATCTACGGATTTGACCGCGTTTATCAGGCGCTCATAAATTCCCGTGATCAGGGCAATGGTTCCTCCGGATACACCAGGTATTACGTTGGCGGCTCCCATAGCTAGGCCTTTCAGAAAGTTGAACAGCAATTGCTTCATGCGGCAAAACTAATAAAAAACTGACGCGGCACCGGCTAATCTACCCCCTAAAGCTGACCGCTTAAGTAAGATATCTATCCATTGGCGACGGTATCTCTCGCTTCAATTGTCAGAGGGGGCAGACTCTAATGGATCAAATTTCAAACCACTTTATTCTCTTGGCCTATTTTCGGGGTTTCAAACTTGCGACTATCTTTGTTTTCCTATTTTGGATTCCTAGATTTTCCTCTTTCGATTTACCGCTTACTCTCAAACAACAGACTCATGAAAAGGATTGCACTCTTGGCTTTTGCCTTAATAATGCTCCGAGGATTGGCCCTTGCTGGTGAAGGAATGTGGTTGCCTTTGCTGTTATCACTGAATGAAGATGATATGCAAAGCATGGGGCTAAAGTTGACTGCCGAAGATATCTATAGTGTCAACCAATCCAGCCTGAAGGATGCCGTGGTCCTTTTTGGGCGTGGGTGTACGGGGGCCGTGGTTTCGGATGAAGGCCTACTAATGACCAACCATCACTGTGGCTATGGACAGATTCGCAACCGGAGCACTCCAGAGCAAAACTACTTACGAGATGGCTTCTGGGCCAAGAGTAAAGAGGAGGAACTGGCCAACCCTGGCCTGTCGGTGACCTTCATCGTTCGGATGGAAGACGTGACCCAAAAAGTACTGGATGGCATATCCGACCCACAAGCTGAATCGGCCCTTATTCAAAGCAGAATTGATGAAATAGAAGCCGAGGCAATTGCGGGTACTCATTATCAAGCCGAAATCAAGCCCTTTTACTATGGCAATGAGTATTACTTGATCGTCAAAGAGATCTTTACTGATGTGCGCTTGGTAGGAGCACCTCCCGAAGCGGTGGGACGCTTTGGGAATGAGACCGATAACTGGGTTTGGCCACGTCACAATGCAGACTTTTCTGTATTTCGTATTTACTCAGGGCCTGATGGAAAGCCTGCTGATTATTCCCCTGAAAATATTCCTCTTACCCCACGTCATCATTTTCCGATTTCAATCAGAGGGGTGGAAGAGGGCGATTTTACCATGGTATATGGTTTTCCTGCTCGGACCCAAGAGTACCTCACCTCTTATGCGGTAGATCAAATCCTGAACGTAGAAAACCCGATCCGAGTGGGACTACGAGGACTCCGCCTGGAGGTATTTGATCGAGAAATGCGCGCCAATGATACCATTCGATTGATGTATGCTTCTAAGGCGGGCATCAGCAATGGCTACAAGAAATGGCAGGGCCAAAGCCGTGGCCTCAATCGCAACCAAACCCTGCTGAGAAAGCAGGCCTATGAAGCCGAGTTTACCCGACGAGTCAATGAAAATCCAGACTGGCAAGAAGCCTATGGTGGGCTACTGCCGCAGTTCAAGGACCTATATCAAAAGATGGCAGGTCCCTATCAACGGGTTCTCTTTTTCAATGAAGGTGCGAATGGCATAGAGGCAGTGGGCTTTGGTTTACGCATGGCTGGTCAATTGTCGGATTGGCTTACTTTATCTTCAGAGGAAAAGAAGGAACTGCAAGCCGAACTGACCCAAAGAGGACTTAGGCACTTCCGGGAATATAAGGCTTTCATTGACCGCGACGTAGCCGCCAATATTTTGGGAGCTTATCAAGAAATGCTTGATCCAGAACTAAGGCCCACCATTATACAGACCATTTTAGACCGCAACGGGGATGAGCTCTCCAACTATGTGGAAATGCTATATTCCAGTTCGGCTTTCACAGACAGCAGCCGCTTTGTAGCTATGCTGGAGGACTACTCTCCTGATAAACTCGCCAGCGATCCCATTATTCAGCTGGTGATATCTCTGTACCGAGACTATGCGGAAGCCCTCAATAGCTATTCTCCTTTGGCGAAAGAGGCAGCGGGCTTGATGGCAACATACATGGAGGCCCAGCAAACCGTGTTCAGCGAAAAACAATTTTATCCAGACGCCAATCAAAGCCTTCGACTCACCTACGGCAAAGTTGAAACGATGGAGCCTCGTGACGGGGTCTTGTATGACACTTATACGACCTTGGATGGGGTGGTGGCGAAGTACGAGCCCGGAGACTATGAGTTTGATTTGCCCCAAAAACTTTTAGACCTACATGCTGCCAAGGATTACGGTCGCTATGGGAAAGATGGACAGCTCAGGGTTGCCTTCATTGCGAGCAATCACACCTCGGGTGGAAACTCGGGAAGCCCCATTCTAAATGGGGAAGGTCACTTGATTGGGCTCAATTTCGACCGTGGCTGGGAAGGGACCATGAGCGACGTGGATTATGACCGCAACCAATGTCGAAACATCAGCGTAGATGCCCGTTATGTGCTATTCCTGATCGATAAGTTTGGGGAAGCAGGCTACCTTTTAGAGGAAATGACGATCATCGAATAGACCCATTTTAGGGACACTCAAAAAGTAAGTTATGCGGTTACGCTTAGTTCCTTCGACTTCGCTCCCCGCTTTGCGGGACTTCGCTGCGCTCAGCAGGAGAGGCTTTTACCCCATCTCTTCGTCAGAAAAATCCTCCCTAAGGTCGATTTTCCTTCCTTGATCTGGAGCAAAATTCCTACGCAAAGGCGACATGTTATTTTTCTTGTGTTCCTTAATGATCTCGATGTCTCTCCACTCAATCTTATAACATCTCTCTAGCTATGGAGCTTGATTTGCAAACTCGTTGGGCCATGCTTGAGCAACGCCTGCAGCAACAGTTCAACAAGAAGCTCAACGTTGAGGCCATCTTATTTTTGATTGGGGTAAGGGAACTGGGCAGTGGTCCGCAAGAGTTCACCAAGGAGCAGAAAGTTGACCTAATGCACATTGCCATTTGTCGACTGCTATCCCAGTCTGGTTACTATGAATTGAGTTACCTAGATCAGGATGGTTGGCCACACTGGGAATTGGTCAAGCCATTGCCTAGTACCGACGTCTTTTCACAAGAATTCTTATTGAAAGAGCACATTCTTAACTACTTCGAGGAAGAAGAGATTTTTGATTAAACCCTCATGCCCAGGGGAAAGGCATGGATGAGGAAGCTATTTGGATGTAAAAGCGCCAAGTTCTTACAAAGTAACGGGTGAGGAAAGCTTCGGTGCGAATATTATTTCGATCATTGAATTAAATGGTCCAGTTTGGGGGCATGATTCAGCTTCCTCCCATGGTGTGTCTGGGCTTCCCAAATTGGGAAGGGGACTATCAAAAATCCACCGTTCAATTGATGCAGGCCTTATCGGCCAGCCATCGCGTATTGTACGTAGAATATCCTTTTACGTGGAAAGATGTCTATCAAGGCCTTCGTCATGGCAATCGACCCTGGAAGCGCATCATAGGTCAGGAAGCTAGACTCAGAGAAATGCCGAGTTCAGGAGGTCGGCTGCACGTACTTACCCTTCCTCCTCAGTTTCCCATCAATGGCATCAAGGCGGGTTTTTCCTATGAATTTTTAGCAAAGAGAAATGCCCGCCTGGCACGAATCTTTATACGCCGAGCCATCAAAGAATTGGGTTACCATCGACCCATTCTGATTACCGCATTTAACCCCTTTTTAGGGGCATACCTTGATGGGAAGCTCGACGAGCAAAGGCACTTTTATTACTGTTATGACGAGATTGGGGCTGCGAGATGGACCCAGGATCATGGTCCTCGCCTAGAGCGTAGGTTATTAGAGTTGGTTGACGGAGTAATTGTTTCCTCCGAACCTTTACGAGAAGCCAAGGTAGATCAGCAAGCTACTCTGGTCCTGAAGAATGGAGCCCAGATCGACCTTTTTGCCCAAGCTTTTCAGGCAGAGCCCCAGCCGAGTGAATTTCCTGTGTTGGGGTATCTAGGCAACATCAACGACCGCATTGACTTGGGCTTGTTGCTTGACATGCTGGACCAATGGCCAGAAGCACGCTTGCTCATGGTCGGGGGCTTGCAAGAAAAAGCTTGGGAAAAGCACCTGACCGCCCATCCTCGAATTGAATGGGTAGGCCCCAAACAGCCGCATGAACTCCCGCCCTTTTTGGAAAAGATGCAGCTTGGTCTGATACCTTTCGTCCGCAATGATTTCACTCGCTATATCTATCCGCTAAAAATAAACGAGTACCTCGCAGCAGGCCTACCTGTGGTCAGCACCAATTTTGGTGACCTGAGCGACTTTACTGAGATCGCTTCCGTAGTTCAACCCTTCCACTTTGTGGAGGCCTGCAAAAAGGCCCTGGCAGAGGATAGCGCGGAAAAGCGTCAAAACCGCTTGGGGTTTGCCCAAGCTCAAAGCTGGTCTGGCCGAGCTCTAACCTTGACCCATTGGCTGGAAGCTCAATTAGAAGGCAAGCCTTCTCAATCCGCCAAAACCTTGCTCTCTCCCGCCCACCAAAAAGCTAAGTAGCTTACATGGGGCTTTAGTAAATCTGTATTCAGAAATATTTTTGCATAGAAATATTTAAAAGCCTAAGTACCATTAATTCTCATTTTTCATATCGCCTGGGAGGAGATCGCATCTACCGCTGGCCATTATTGGTGGCCTATTTGGTCTGCTGTGTATGCTTGGCCTTGGTCATGGCGAAGATGGGGATTTTGGTAGGTGGAGGCTTGATCGCTATTCCTTTCGTAGGGGCTTATTTGATCTGGGTTTTTCAATCCCCGGGAGTGGCTGTCACCAGTATGTTGATCTTGGCCTTTTTTGCCACAGGGATCACGCGTTATGTTCCAGCTCCTTTGGGATTGGGGGTCGATGGCTTGTTAACCTTGGGATGGCTGTCTTTGCTGTTTCGGAAGTTTAATCGCACCGATTGGACCCCGATGAAAAACGACTTCAACCTAGTGACCTTGATCTGGTTCTCCTGGTTGATCATTGAAATTTTCAATCCTGAGGCTGTCAGCAAGACTGCATGGTTTTACGCCATGCGTAGCATGGGATTTTACCAGTTGCTGACTTTTGGCTTGGTATTCATGCTTTGGCGTAAACCCAAATATGTAGACCGGGTGCTCTACATCATTTTTGTGATTTCTATTCTAGGGGCCATTTGGGGGTTGAAACAAAAGAATATTGGCTTAGACCAAGCGGAACATCGTTGGCTTTATGTAGGTGGCAATGCAGAGACCCACGTCTTGTTTGGGGTATTGAGGGTCTTCTCTTTCTACACCGATGCCGGTCAGTTTGGAGCATCCCAAGCCATGGTTTGCCTCATGTCAGGCATCTTGTTCTTGGGGCCTTATCCCCTCCGGCAGAAGCTTTTTTTCGGTTTTACAGCCATGATGACCTTGGTTGGCTTTGGGATTTCAGGCACCCGTGGTGCCTTGGCTGTGCCGGGTACAGGGGCGATTATCTACCTGCTGCTCACCAAGAATTTCAAACTCTTGAGCGCCGGGCTTTTGGCCATGGCCATCGTGTATTACATTCTGCGATTCACCTTCATTTTACAAGGGGTCGAGCAGGTAAAACGGATGCGAACGGGACTGGATCCGGACAATCCCTCTTTACAGGTTCGCTTTCGCAACCAGGTTGCCTTTCGCCAATATCTGGCTGATAAGCCCATGGGCGGAGGGGTAGGATCGGCTGGTTTTTGGGGCAATCGCTTCAGCCCTGGAACCTGGCTAGCCGAAACTCCCACTGACAGTTGGTACGTGAAGATCTGGGCTGAGACAGGCATCATTGGCCTATGTATCCATGTGTTTATGCTCGGCTATATGTTAGGCCGAGGTTGTTACATCATTTGGCACATCCGGCACCCTGGGCTAAAAACCAAGCTCATGGCCTTCATCTCGGGTTACACGGGCATCGTTCTGGCCAGCTTTGGCAACCAAGTTTTTGGGCAAGTACCCACCGGCCCCATCCTTTTCATTGCCGTGCCATTAATCGCGATGGGACCTGAATACGACAAGATTTTAATGGAACAAGAAGAAAAGAAGAAGATATGCAAGTAGCTTTTGGGAATTTCCAAACTCTGACCAGTGCCCGCATGGCACGTCGCCCTTGGCTTTCAAAACTGATCGCCAAAATATTCGGCTATACCAACGTGGGTAATTTTGCACGTTCTCTCGCCTTTCGCCGTGCCGTGCAGACCCTTCCACTGGCTCGGATGAAGGACATCTTAGATTTAGGTTGCGGATTTGGGGAGTATGCGGTAATGATGGCCAAGGCCCTTCCTCAAGCCGAGGTGACTGGATTAGAATTACACCAGCGCAAAACGGATTTGCTTGAGGAAATCGCAGAGAAGGCTGGAGCCGACAACTTGAAGCCACACCTGGGCTTGATCGAGACATTGCCTCCAGGAAAGAGATTTGACCTGATCTATTCAGTCGATGTGTTTGAGCACATCCTGGAGCAGGAAATGCCCTTTGCTCAGGCAAGAGAGCGTTTGAAGCCCGGTGGCCACCTCATGGTTAAGATGCCAAGCCAGGAACAGAGCATCATCGCTCCAGAACGTTGGTTTGGTGAGCACAAAGTCTGGCTGGATGAAGAGCATATTGGACAGGTCTACGAACTGGAGGACCTCAAACATCGATTTGAGCGGGAAGGGTTTGAGGTAGTCTATGCCAGCTATTCAGACGGATGGTTCTCTCGCTTGGGTTGGGAACTCAGCTATTTTGGCAACAAGCTGGGAGCAGTATTCCAACTGGCTTTTTTGCCACTAGCCAAGCTGCTGGTACGCATTGATCACATGCAAAATGGCCGAACCAAAGGCAACGCCATCCAGGTCATCGGCCGCAAACCACTCAAGTAGCCCATGGATATGGACGCAATAAATATTAGGCCAGATACGGTAACCTCCTCCCAAGCTGAGTCTCCGACTTGGCCGTTGGTTTCCATCGTCTCGGTTAACTACAAACAGCCAGGACTGACCCAGGCCATGTTGGACTCACTGCGTCAAATAAGTTATTCTGCAGTGCAGACCATTGTGGTGGACAACGAGAGTGATGGGGAGAGCATACCTAAGTTAGAAGAAGACTATCCTGAAGTTACTTTTCTGTATAGTTCTGAAAACCTAGGCTTTGCAGGAGGCAACAACTTGGGTTTCCCCAAGGCAGAAGGGAAATATGTACTCCTCCTGAATAACGATACGGAAGTCGATCCAGATTTTCTACAACCCATGGTAGAAATGATGGAGCTGCAAGCAGAAATCGGTATAGTAAGTCCTAAGATTTACTTTTTTGACCAGCCAGATACCCTGCAGTACGCCGGCACGACTCCCATTCACCCCATCACTTCACGTGGTCGCAAGTTTGGATACCAAGAGCTTGACCGTGGACAGCACAATCTGCCTAGAGAAACAGGCTATGCCAATGGGGCTTGCATGTTGGTGAGACGAGAATTGTTAGAGGAGCTGGGCTACTTGGCCGAAGACTATTTTTTGTACTACGAAGAGCATGATTTTACTGAGCGGGTCAAGCAGGCTGGGTATCGAATCATGTTCCAGCCTAAGGGAAAAATTTACCACAAGGTATCAGCCTCGACAGGAGCATTGAGTCCCCTAAAAGCCTTTTATCTCCACCGCAACCGCTTGGTTTTTATCCTTCGAACTCAAAGAGGACTAACTAGGGTGCTCGCCGTCCTGTATTATCTCGGCGTGGCTACCAGCAAGGCCTGGCTGACCCACCTTTTGCAGGGAGACCATGCCCGGCGCAGCGCGATCCAATTGGCAACTTGGCGAGCCATCAAAGGGGATATGAGGAGATTTTAGAGCCAGGAAAGCACCCATGAAAACTACGCACAAGAAAACAGATTGAAAAAATAGCTATGCCTAGAAAAGTACTGGAGACGATTCGACAAGGGAAAATAGGGGGGGGAGAGACCCATGTGCTGGACTTAGTCCGGGGCATGGATCGTGAAGAGTTTGAACCGGTGGTATTAAGTTTTACCCCCGGCCCCATGGTAGACCAATTGCGAGAGCAGGGAGTAAAGACCTATGTCATTCATACCACCGTTCCTTTCAATCCTTTGGTAACGAGGAAAGTCAAGCGCATCATTCAAAATGAAGGCATAGAACTCGTGCATGCGCACGGCACACGAGCGACTTCCAATGTGTACCGGGCAGCGGCTCAGTCCAAGGTGCCCATGATCTACACCGTACACGGTTGGTCTTTTCATCCGAGTTTGAAGCCTTGGATGTTTAAGCTTCGCCATCAATCAGAGGCTTTTTTGACCAGTCAAGTGGATGTAACCATCAACGTTTCCCAAGCCAACCAAAAAGAAGGCCGACGCTATTTTCCCCTGAAAAACTCTCAAATCGTGTACTACGGGATCGATACCGAAAAATTTGATCCTGAAGCCGAACTGATTGACCTGAGAGAGGAGCTAGGTATTCCCGAGAACAAGACCCTGGTAGGTTTTGTGGCCAGGATGACCACCCAAAAAGATCCGTTGACCTTGGTAGAAGCCATTCGGCTGGTGGCTCAACAAAGCCGGGAGATTCACTTTTTATTGGTCGGTGACGGAGAACTAAAAGCCGAAGTCGAGGCCCGAGTCAAAGCTTACCAACTGCAAGATGTGGTCACCATTACTGGGTTCAGGCAAGATGTTCCGAACGTACTCCATACCCTGGATATATATGTACTCCCTTCTCTTTGGGAGGGACTTTCTATTGCCATGCTTGAGGCTTTGGCTATGGGCAAAACTGCCTTGGCTTCAGCTGTAGATGGCAATGTTGAAGCGGTCATTCATGGCGAAAATGGATGGCTGATTCAGCCCCAAAACGCACCCGATTTGGCGCAAGCAATTTTGCGCATGCACGCAGATCCTGACGAGGCCATCCAACTGGGACAAAATGCCAGGCAGGCGATTTTGGACCGTTTTAGCTTGCCCATGATGGTCCAAAACACCCAACAGGTCTACCGGCAGCAACTCCTCGGCTTGCCTCGCAAGCAAGTCGTCTAAGATTCACCTATTTCAACCATTCGATATGACTGATCCTCAAAATAAATCCCTTCTTCCTTCGCTCAAGCGCCTAGTTAGCCGCCCCATTCTCTATGCGGCAGGGCTGTATTTTACCTACGTACAGCGACAATATCGGGTAGGTGACCTAAGCTTTGATGTACCTAGGGACCTCACAGATATTCCCTTTCGAGGCTGGTTTACGATAGATCGCTATGAGAAAGAGGAGAGGAAATATCTCCGTCAATACCTAAGGCCGGATGCCAAGGTCCTGGAGCTTGGAGCTTGTTTAGGGGTGGTCTCTGGCATCACCAATCAGCTCTTGAAAAACCCGGAGCAACATGTAGTGGTGGAGGCCAATCCCGCTTTGATTCCTTGGATAGAGCGTAATCGGGATCAAAATGATGCAAAATACCAGGTCGAGCATTGCATCATTTCGGAGGAAAAAGAAATCACCTTCTTTATTGATGACATCATTGTGCTGGGCAGCACCAAGCGCAGCCAAGGCCGGCCGGTAAAGATCCCCGGAAAAAAGATCATTGAGCTGGAGGCCAGTCATGGGTTTCAGTTTGATACCCTGATTATGGACATCGAGGGAGGAGAGCTAGACTTTTTCGAAAGTAATAAGGAGAAACTAGGCCAGTTCCGCCAAATTTTCATGGAGGTACATCCCTTCGGTGGCATGCTCACGCAAGCCGAGGTAGACCGTTGTGAAGAAATTCTAAGAGAGGCAGGACTAACCCTAAGTCTCAGAGATGGGATTTTCCAGATTTGGGAGAAAGAACCTCAAACGGTATTGGCATGAGTGTATTCAGCCTCATTTCCTGGTTGCTTTGGTGTCCCGTAGCTATGACGGGCGCTTACCTGCTGGTATTCTCGCTGCTGGGACTCAGACGGCGCAAGTTTCCCCCGGAGGGGAGCTTGGCGGAACCTCTCCCTCGGGTTGCGGTATTGGTGCCTGCTTATAAGGAGGATGCCGTGATCTTGGAAACGGCTGAGCGATTATTGGAAATTGCTTATCCCACGGATCGCTGGGACTTGGTCATCATTGGAGACCACCTTCAGACAGCTACCATCTTCCAGCTGAAGCAAATGCCGCTTCGCTTGGTCAGCCTTCAGCTAGCCGACAGTACCAAAGCCAAAGCACTAAATGCTGCTTTGGATGAGCTAGAGGGTGAATATGAATTGGCCATGGTGCTGGATGCAGATAATCTGGTTCAGCCTCAAGTACTGCATGAATTTGCCGCAGCTTATCAGGCTGGAGCGCGTGTGATCCAAGCACGGAGGGTAGCCAAAAACCAAAACTCTCCTATGGCCATGTTGGACGCGATCAGCGAAGAGGTCAACAACCACATCTTTTGTCAGGGCCATCGGGTGGTGGGATTGTCCTCAAGGCTAATTGGGTCAGGAATGGCCTTCGAGTTTGCCTTATTCAAACAGTTCATGGCCAACAATCACGCCGTGGGGGGATTTGACAAGGAACTGGAGTTAACCCTGATGCAAGCCGGTGAGGTAATTGAGTATTTACCGGAGACCTACATCTATGATGAAAAGGTCAGCAAAACTGCCCATTTCAAGCGGCAACGTTTGCGCTGGATTTCTGCTCAGTATCATTATTTAGGTCGCTTTTTTCGCCCAGCTATTCAGGCCTTGTTCAGTGGGCAGCGGTTGAGTTTTGTAGACAAAACTTTCCAGTTATTGCTCTTACCAAGGTTGGTATTGATTGGCCTAGCAGCTTTGGGGGCCATGGGGAGTTTACTGCTTGGCGGCAGCCTGGTTTTTGCGTGGCTCCTGGCCCTAGTGATGGTGGTATTGGCTTATGCCTTGGCGACTCCCAGAAGATTTTACCGCAAGCAAACCCTTAAGGCACTGCTCCTCTTACCCAAAGCTTTCCTGCAGTTAATTTGGGAGCTAAGAGGGCTTCGCACGGCCAATAAAAAGTTTATCCATACTCCCCATGGGGAGGAGAAGGCTTCTGTGTAAGCCAGCCTCTAATTCATCACTTCCTCACATGTTGCTCCCATTGTCTCCATATCTCAAACTCCTAAGGTCCCAGTTAATATGAAAAAGCTCATCAGCAATGAATTGAATAAACTAAGCCTTCAACTTGGTAAGCCTGAAAGCCATATCCAAGTTCGATTTAAGCTGCTTTTGCGCCTGATTGAACTGGGGTGGAACTTCCTAATCAGTCGTTGGCGCTTGCGCAAGGCCAATCAACTGGGACAGATCGTCTTTACCAAGGGACGTCCAAAAGTGATCAACCGGGGAACCTTGAAGATCGGAACCGTCACCCGGATTTGGTCTAATGTCAATCGCGTTCGTTTAGCTGTGGGGCGGGGGGCCACCCTAGAAATCGGCAGCAATTGCCGCCTCAATGGACCCACTATCTCAGTGAGTAACCGAGTCATCATTGGCAATGACTGCCGAATTGCCCCACACGTCATCATCATGGATAGCGACTTTCACGATGTGAAGGACCGACTTTCTGATGGCAAAAGTGGATCTATTGTGATCAAGGACGGAGCTTGGGTGGCTACCCGAGCCATGGTTCTCAAAGGGGTTACCATCGGTAAAAAAGCGGTGGTAGCTTCAGGAGCCGTCGTTACCAAAGATGTTCCAGACTATGCGGTAGTAGGTGGAGTGCCCGCCAAAGTGATCCGCTATCTGGATCAAGCTAAGAATCCATCAACTCCAGAGCTGGTGAGCTAGCCTATGGGGAGATGCATCCAACTGCTTCCCCCAGCTCAACCTTTTATTCTCACCATATTTCAAACTCACCTTATCTCAACATCTCAACCAAATGGCCGAACCCAAAGCGTTTCCTTATAACCCCGTGATGATGGCATTTGCCGCAGGTATTTTATTAGGTATATGGCGTGGCATGCAAGCACGTCTCAAAGACATCCTGCCCGACCCCCGTGAACAGTTTGAAGCCTTGTTTCGCCGCAAGTCTCGTGAAAAGAGGAGAAGTTAAAAAGTTAAAAAGTTAAAAAAGTTAAGAAGTTAAATAGTTGATAATTAATTTTTTAACTCCCTTAACTCCCTTAACTCCCTTAACTCCCTTAACTCCCTTAACT